>JAYOBL010000050.1:0-2951 GCA_038104835.1 Gammaproteobacteria bacterium
TCTAGCAAACTCGCTAGGCAGTGTTAATGATGCCGTAAGCGCATCCAATAGCCAGACAGATCGCGTAGAATACCCGTGCCATTTAATCCCAAGGAGCCGAGTTGCGATGACAAGCCATGCCAGACCGAACAGCGCCGAGCATGACCTGCCCCGAGCTGGAATCCTGCGGCGTCTAGCAGCGCTACTGTACGACGGGTTCCTCGTCGCTGCGCTGTGGTTCTTTATCGGCTATGCCATGCTCGCCGCCTTTGGGACAGAGAGCAATCAGCTGGTCGACGGGAAGGTAGAAACGGACAGCCTAGTCAGCAACCTCACCTTCTTACTTATGGTGGCTAGCAGCCTTGGGTTTTATCTCTGGTTTTGGCTACTCGGCGGCCAAACGCTGGGAATGATTTCTTGGCGACTCAAAGCCGTAGCGTTGAACGGCGAGCCTATGAGCGTTAAGCAGGGCGTGATTCGCTACTTAGCCGCGTGGCCTGCCTTCTTCCTCGGCGGCCTGGGGTTTCTCTGGCTCTACGTAGATCCACAGCGCGACGCAGCCCACGACCGGCTCTCCGGCACTAAGGTTATTGTCATGCCCAAGGGGCACAAGCCCTTCGGTGACTAGCGCACCCGCAGCATCGAGCCGAGCCCAACTGCCGCGCACAGCGCGATTGGCAACAGCACGGCGAATAGCGGATCAAGCCCTAGAAGCAGACTTGCTGGCTCTAGCAGGCGCTGGGCGATCGTGAAGAGAAGCCCCACCGCTAGCGCAATAAAAACCCGGTAGCCCATCGTCGCTTCGCGCAGCGGCCCAAAGACGAAAGACAGCGCGAGTATCACCAGCGCGAGCGTGGCCAGCGGCTGCAGCAGTTTGCCCCAAAAGCTGAGCCAGTAGCGGTCGGCATTAAGCCCCTCGGCTTCGAAAAACTGAGCGAAGCGCAGGAGTCCGCTTATCGATTGCCGATCGGGGGCAACCAGCAGCACCGCCAGGAGTTCGGGCGACAGATCTACTCGCCAAGGCTGTATCGCAAGTGTTTCTGCCCGCACCTCGTTAGGCAGGAATTCGCTCACTGCGACCTCTTCTAACAGCCAATAGGCCGCTTCGTCATCGCTTGCCTCTACATAGCGCGCAGTTTGCGCAAAACTCATTCGGGCA
Source organism: Gammaproteobacteria bacterium (assembly GCA_038104835.1). GTDB lineage: Bacteria > Pseudomonadota > Gammaproteobacteria > Pseudomonadales > Pseudohongiellaceae > UBA9145. The sequence goes on from JAYOBL010000050.1 coordinate 1,139, forward strand.
AGGCTTGGTATCTCTGCCTGATCGGCTAGCTGATAGCGGGACACGCCAAACAGGGTGCGCCCGCCCGGCGCGATGGCATTAATATGGATGAACTCCGAACCAATGCGGCGCCAACTGCCGCGGTCGGACTGAATCGTATCCACGCCGCTGCTGAGCAGCGCCTTATTGCTCTGCGCAGCTTGCTGCAGAGGCGGCGCAACGTACTCTCCAATCACAAGACCGGCGAGCATAATCAGCAGAGCGGGTTTAAGCACGCTGCCCAGCAGGCGCCAAGTGCTCACCCCCGCGGATTGCAATACAACCAGCTCGTTGTGTGACGCCATAACTCCCAAGCCAATGAGGCTCCCGCCTAATGCCGTGAACGGCAAAACCTGAAAGACTCTTGATGGCAGCGTCATCGCCACATAGAGAAAAGCCTGGGCAGCGGAGTAATCGAGTTCGACATCACCGAGCTCTTCAACGATGGCAAAGACGACGTCAATGCTCAGCACTAGGGTCAGCACCACCGCCATAGCGAGCAGGACATGCTTGCTCACATAGCGGTCGAGTAGAGTCAGTCTGCCGTTCATTGCTGCGCCTTCCCGACTCGCGCCGTCGCGGAGAACGGCCCGTTAGCATAGAGCCCGGCGAGCAAAAACAGCGCGTGCACCCACCAGAGGCCAAGCGCAGGCGGCCAGTCGCCACCGGCTATCGCGTCGCGACCAAACTGCAGCAGAACAAAGTAAAGCGCATAGAGAAGCGCCGCAGGCACCAGACGCGAGTAGCGCCCTTGTCTGGGGGCAACACGACTCAGCGGCACAGCGATTAAAGTGAGAATAGGCACGAGAAGCAGCGTCGCTAATCGCCACTGCCTCTCTGCAATTTTCGCCGTCTCGGTGGCGCCAAAAAGTTCAGAGGTCGGGAGTGTCGCCTCTTCGAGAATCAGCTCCTGCTCCCGCGCATCGGCAAGGCGCAGCGATTGGGAACGCGACCGGCTAATAGTGAAATCTCCGCGCCCCGGCTGCCCCTCATACTGCGTGACCGAATCTAAGCGCATAAAGCGCGAACCGTCGGCCTCGACCACCGGTCTCGCTGTCTCGGCAATCAGGATTCGGGGAGCCGAGCCCGCACCAGTAGCAACAAACACGCCTTGCAGCCTGCGCGCTCCTCCGCCTTCATCGCGCACGCGCTCGGCATGGGTCACGCGCTTACCATCTCCGAAACGCTGGAACTGGCCAGCCACGATTAAATCTAGTTCGGTGAGCTGTTTCTGCGACTGCAAGAGCTCCTCGGTCTTGCGCACGCCCCAAGGGGCTAGGAAGAGAGACAAGAGGGCAACGAGCAGCGTCACGAAGGCTGCGAGGCGCAGGGTGAGACGAACCAGATTACGCTCGCTAAGACCGCTCGAAATAAGCACAAGCATTTCGTTCTCGGCATGCATGCGCCCATAGACAAGTAATACCGCCAAGAAAAAAGCCAGAGGGAGTATAACAAGCAAGAAATCGGGTAGCCGAAAAAGGATGAGTAGAACGAGGGCGTCGCTGGCAATCTCACCGGCCACGGCCTGGGAGAGATACTGAATAAATCGCCCGGTGAGCGCCACCACGAGCAGCACAGCCGTGATAGCCAGCATGGCCTGCAACAGCTGTCGACTGAGATAGCGAAAAACGATCAAACTGACAGGCCCTGAGCGATAACTGAAAGTCGCAGTCTAATCGATTTTGGCAGACTAAGCAGCTAGGCGACTCGCACCTCGGGCAGCTCTAGACGGGTCTTGAAAGCCGCGGGGACATCGGCGAGCTGATGTTTATCGAAGTCCATAAACACAACGCCG
>JAYOBL010000050.1:2961-5740 GCA_038104835.1 Gammaproteobacteria bacterium
ATCTGATCTAACGCGCCATTGGTCACGGTGTAGCCGATGTCGCAGCCATAGCGATTAAACTCGCCAAGCGACACATCGATGACGAGCGTGTCGTTGGCGAAGGACTCGGCACAGTATTCGATGGCAAAATCGGTAACCACCAGACCGAGCCCATAGATATTGCCCTCTGTGAAGCCAAGATCTGCGAGCATTTGCAGCCGTGCTTCGTGCAAAATATTCACCATCGCCACGCTGTCGAGGTGTTTAGCGTAGTTCAGATCGCTTATTCCAACCTTGCGCTCCATGCGGAATCGCGGCGTCTCGGGAACACTGACTTTTACCCTAGGCATAATTCATTCTCCAAGCGTACTGCTGCACTGTTGATGAGAGTTTCGGTCATGCTTGCTCGAGGTGCTACAGTCATAGCCATGTCATAGGCTGCGTTTTTGGCTTGCTTCGTTTTTGGTTTACTGAAGAGCCGGGTGCATTGTTAGCGTAACCGCGAGCCAAACCTGCCAGCTCAATCTCCTGCCACCCTCCAAACATACACCCAAATAAGCACCCGGTGCCTTGTAAGTATGGACGCTTCGCTGATGCTACAAGCCCAAATTTTAAGTCACACCGTATGAGACTCTCAGCAGCTTAGAGAGTTCCCTGAGCACGCGCGAGCTTTTGAGTAGCAGACGCTGTGAGAAACCTCCTGCAGAGCTCTGTAGTTACAAGCAACGAGGCAGCGCGCACTGCCGGTGCAGTGCAGTGGGGATTCGACTAGCAAAGTTTGCATAGCGAGGCGAAACTGCCTAGCATCGCGCGCCTAAACCTCAAAAACGCGACTCAAATTTTTACGATTAAGTGATAAGGATTAATTATGAAAGCCGCTCTTAAAACCGCAAAACCCGCTTCAGTGAGCAGCGACTGTCTGGTACTCGCAATAGGTGCCAAGCTTGCGCTAAGCCCGGAGGCCCGGGAAGTTGACGCCGCGAGCGCAAAGCGCCTCAGCCGTCTGTTAGCCAACGGTGATTTCGACGGTGCACTCGGCAGTTCACTGATGCTGCAGGGGCTAGACGGCATAAAGGCCAAGCGAATTCTGCTGGTTGGCAGCGGCGAGGCCAAAAAACTCGACACGAAGGCTGCGAAATCATTGATCGCGGCTGCCGCTAAGGCTGCACTGGCAAGCAAGGCGAAGGACGCCCATTTCGCGCTCGCGTCGCTCGTAGTTAAAGGTGCCGACTTCAGCTGGATCGCCGAGAGACTTGCTACCGAGCTAGAAGACTTAAGTTACCGCTATGCAACGACCAAGAGCAGCAAGGTGAGCTTGCCCACTTTAAAGTCAATCACCCTCGCTGCACCCAAAGGAACATCCAGAGCACGCATGGACAAGGCCTTCGCTGCCGGACGAGCGACAGGCCGCGGGATCAACGTTGCGAAACAGCTGGGCAATCTGCCAGGCAACATCGCCACGCCGACCTTCCTGGCCCAAGAAGCCCTAGCTTTGGCCAAGGGCAAGAGCAAACTGAGCGTAAAAGTGCTGTCGGAGAAGCAAATGGCACGCCTGGGCATGGGCTCTCTGTTGTCGGTCTCTGCCGGCTCCAAAGAGGAAGCACAGCTCATCGTAATGGAATACAAAGGGGCTAAGGCTGGCAAGGGCAAGCGCCCTGCCCCGCATTGCCTCGTGGGGAAAGGCATCACTTTCGATACCGGCGGCATCAGCCTGAAGGGTGGCGCCATGATGGATGAAATGAAATTTGATATGTGTGGCGCGGCAAGCGTAATAGGCACAATGAGCGCGATAGTCGAGATGCAGCTGCCACTGGATATCGTCGCGATAGTCGCGGCTGCTGAGAATATGCCTAGCGGCAAAGCGACCAAGCCTGGCGACATTGTCACCAGCATGTCCGGTCGAACTATCGAAATTCTGAACACCGACGCCGAAGGTCGACTCGTTCTATGCGACGCCCTGACCTACGCCGAGCGCTTCAAGCCCGCAAGCGTCATCGATGTCGCCACGCTCACGGGCGCAGCCGTCGCGACGTTCGGCTCCCATGTCAGCGCGATGCTCGCCAATGACGACGAGCTAGCCGGCGAGCTAATCGACTGTGGCAATGCGAGCCTCGATCCAATCTGGCAGCTACCACTGCACGACGAGTACCAAGGCCTCCTAGACAGTAACTTCGCCGATATCGCGAACATTGGCGGCCCAAAGGCCGGCACCATCACCGCAGCCTGCTTCCTGTCGCGATTCACCACAAAATTTAAGTGGGCGCATCTCGATATCGCCGGGACGGCTTGGCACGGCGGCGCAGCGAAGGGCGCAACCGGCAGACCCGTCAGCCTGCTAGTGGAATATCTGCGCCGCCGCGCAGCATAGACTGCGCGCCGTGGCTCAGGTCAATTTCTATAATCTGCAGCAAGACAGCGAACAGGCCCGCGCTGTCTTCGCCTGCAGGCTTGCGGAAAAAGCCTGCTCCCTAGGCCACAGCGTCTGCCTGCTTACTGAAAACGAAACCGCAGCGCAGGCGATCGACTCGCTGCTGTGGTCCTTCGCGCCCAGCAGCTTCGTCCCCCACGCGCTGCTCGTGGGCACCGAACCCTGCGCCGAACGCGTCAGTATTGCCGTTGCAAACGTGCCGGAGTGGGCGCGGGACGTACTCATTAATCTCTGCCCTACTGCGGTGGAGGGGTTCGAGCCTGTCGCGCGCGTCAACGAGATAATCATTCAAGAGCCGAGCGCACTCCAGCAGGCTCGCGAGCGCTTCCGCCACTATCAGCAGGCGGGCACGCGGCCCGAGATGATTGCGCT
>JAYOBL010000050.1:5750-11601 GCA_038104835.1 Gammaproteobacteria bacterium
GCTCTAGCTCGACCATCCAGCTCTCTTGCGAATACCGCCTCTCAAGGCCACGCATTCATTGCACACACCCCGATCCACACATCCCATTTTGCGCCCCGCATACGCTATACTTGCGCGCTAGCCCTAACGGCGACAGCACTCACAAATAAGCGGCATTTTCATGGATAAGACCTACCAACCCCAACAACTCGAAGCTAGCTGGTATAAGACTTGGGAAGAGCGCGGCTACTTCGCGCCCCAAGGTGACGGCGCCCCCTACTGCATAGTCATCCCGCCGCCCAATGTCACCGGCCGACTTCACATGGGGCATGGCTTTCAGCACGCCATTATGGATGCCTTGACCCGTTATCACCGCATGTGCGGCTGCTCCACGCTCTGGCAAGTAGGCACCGACCATGCGGGTATCGCCACGCAGATGGTCGTCGAGCGCCAGCTCAATGCAGCGGGCACATCGCGCCAAGAAATCGGCCGCGATGGCTTTGTCGAAAAAGTTTGGGACTGGAAACAAGAGTCCGGCGACATCATCACACAGCAGCTGCGCAGGCTCGGCTCTTCGCTTGACTGGTCGCGTGAACGCTTCACCATGGACGAAGGCCTGTCTGAGGTCGTCGAGAAAGTGTTCATCGACCTCTACAACGAAGGCCTGATTTACCGTGGCAATCGCCTCGTGAACTGGGACCCCAAATTACTCACGGCCATCTCTGATCTCGAAGTTGTCTCGGAAGAAGAAGATGGCTCGATGTGGCATTTCCGCTACCCCATCGCCGATTCCGACGAACACCTGGTTATTGCAACAACACGCCCAGAGACACTGCTCGGAGACAGCGCTGTCGCGGTTCACCCCGACGATCAGCGCTACACGCACCTAATAGGTAAATTCGTGCAGCTGCCGCTGTGCGATCGCCGCATTCCGATCATCGCCGACGACTACGTCGACCCTGAATTTGGCACGGGCTGCGTGAAAATCACCCCGGCCCATGACTTCAATGACAATGAGGTAGGCAAACGTCACGACCTCGAAATCATCAACATCTTCACTAAACAGGCGAGCATCAACGAGGAAGCGCCGGAAGCTTATCGGGGACTCGATCGCTTCGAAGCCCGCAAGCAGATCGTCGCTGACATAGACGCGTTAGGCCTTCTAGAGAAAGTCGAACCGCATAAGCTCAAGGTGCCCCGCGGCGACCGCAGCGGCGTGGTCATCGAGCCCTATCTAACACACCAATGGTATGTCGCCGTGCAGTCGCTGGCCGATCCGGCCATCAAGGCAGTGGAAGACGGCGATATCGAGTTCGTCCCCAAGAACTGGGAAAACACCTACTTCGCTTGGATGCGCAATATTCAGGACTGGTGCATCAGCCGTCAATTGTGGTGGGGGCATCGAATTCCCGCGTGGTACGACGAAGACGACAAGGTCTATGTAGGCAGCGACGAGGCCGCCGTACGCAAAGAGCACAATCTAGGCGACGACGTCATTCTGCGCCAAGACGAGGACGTTCTAGACACCTGGTTCTCGTCAGCACTGTGGACCTTCTCCACCCTCGGCTGGCCGAATGAACGCGAGTTCTTCGACAAATTCCATCCAACCGATGTGCTCGTTACCGGGTTCGATATCATTTTCTTCTGGGTCGCTAGAATGATCATGATGACGCTCAAGTTCACCGGACAAATCCCCTTTAAGAAGGTCTACATCACAGGTCTTGTCCGTGACGAGAACGGACAAAAGATGTCAAAGTCCAAGGGCAACATCCTCGATCCTATCGATCTTATCGATGGCATTAGCCTCGAGGAGTTACTCGAGAAGCGCACCGCAGACATGATGCAGCCGCAGCTTAAAGAGAAGATCGCAAAGGCTACGAAAACTTCATTCCCGGACGGCATCGCCGCCTATGGCACCGATGCCCTGCGCTTCACCTTCTACTCTCTCGCCTCAACAGGCCGCGACATCAAATTTGATTTGGGTCGAACCGAAGGCTACCGCAACTTCTGCAATAAGATATGGAACGCGGCGCGCTACGTGATGATGAATATGGAAGGCAAGACTGTGAGCGACGCCGCAAGCCATAGCGCTCACCTGTCCCCCGCCGACCGATGGATCATCAGCCGCTTCGAGAGCACCGCTCAGCAGATCGAGGAGTGCATGCAGAACTACCGCTTCGACATCGCAGCGCAGACTCTGCAGGAATTCGTGTGGAATGAATACTGCGACTGGTATGTAGAGCTATCGAAGCCTGTGCTGTGGGACGACGAGGCTAACCCCGAAGCAGCCGCGGCCGCGCGCCACACGCTCTTAAGCATCCTCGAGAAGAGCCTCAGACTCATGCATCCCTTTATGCCGTACATCACGGAAGAGGTTTGGCAGCGGATCGCGCCCCTTCTCGGCATCGCCGGCGACAGCATTATGCTGCAGCCGTTCCCCCTGCCCGATGCGGACAACCGCGACGCGGCCGCAGAGGCCAGCATCGAATGGATCAAGGGTGTCATCGTTGGTATTCGCAACATCCGCGGCGAGATGGACATCTCACCGGCCAAGACTATCAAGGTCTTCCTGCGCAGCAGCAATGCGGACGACCAGACTAAACTCACCGAGTCCCGCGTGTTCCTGCAGAAATTAGCGAAGCTCGAAAGTATTGAATGGCTAGAGCCCGGAGCAGAGGCACCCGCTGCCGCAACGCAGCTGCACGGGGCGCTGGAAATACTCGTCCCCATGGCAGGTCTTATCGATGTCGCTGCCGAGCAGGCGCGACTAGACAAAGAGATTGGCAAGCTGGAAGGCGGCATTAAGGCCGTAGGCGGCAAACTAGGCAACGCCAAGTTCGTCGATAACGCTCCGGAGGCGGTGGTCGCCAAAGAGCGTGAGAAGCTAGCGGAGATGGAATCTTCCGTAACGGCGCTGCGCGCCAAACGCGAGGAGCTCAGCCAGCTCGCCTAATTTGGTGAGCTGGTAGTTCTAATCCGCACGCAGGTCCCGTGGCATGCTGAAGACGATGTTTTCTTCCACGCCGTCGAGCTCGAGTGGACGCGCACCCGACTGCTGCTCGAGCCAGTCAACGACCTGCCGCACTAGAACCTCCGGCGCCGAGGCGCCCGCGGTAACCCCAAACCGTGTTTTACCCGCAAGCCAGGCGGGGTTAATACCTTCCACATTGTCTATAAGGTAAGATTCACAGCCTAAGCGCTCGGCGAGCTCCTTGAGGCGGTTCGAATTAGAGCTATTGGGCGAGCCGACAACCAGCAGCAGGTCACATTCGAGCGCCAGCTGTTTCACCGCGTCCTGTCTATTTTGAGTGGCATAGCAGATATCTTTCTTGCGCGGCCCTTCGATACTCGGGAAGCGCTCTCGCAGCGCGTCTATGACCCGCGAAGTGTCATCCATCGACAGCGTAGTTTGAGTCACATAAGCGAGGTTTTCTGGGTTATCCACGACTAGCGTCGCAACATCGTCGACAGACTCAACCAGATAGATGCGCCCACCTCGCGCTGCGTTGTACTGCCCCATGGTGCCTTCGACTTCCGGATGATTTTGATGCCCGATCAAAATGCATTCCCGGCCTGCTTCGCTGAACTTAGCCACCTCGAGGTGCACCTTAGTCACCAGCGGGCAGGTTGCGTCGAACACGCGAAAGCCCTTCTCCGCCGCCTCGGCCTGCACGGCTTGGCTCACGCCATGCGCGCTGAATACCACTATAGACTGGCGCCCGCTGCTGTCCTGCGGGGGAATCGCTGCGAGTTCATCAACGAATATCGCGCCACGCTCGCGTAGGGTCTCTACCACAAACTTATTGTGTACAACCTCGTGCCGCACATAAATCGGCGCGCCGAAGATATCCAATGCGCGATTCACTATGTCGATCGCGCGATCAACCCCTGCGCAAAAGCCGCGAGGGTTCGCAAGCCTAATGCTCGCTTGGGCCGGCGTGAGCGCATCTTGGGGGGTCGCTTGGGGGGTCGCTTGGGTCATCGCAGCTGCCTGCTCCTGCTGAACTATTAGCTCGCGCTCAACTGATCGCGAGCGCTGAGGTTCCGGGCGGAATGATTGCCAATATCTTAGCGCGAAAGACAATCGCCTTGCCTGCCAAGGGGTGATTAAAGTCCACGGTGATCGTATCTTTATTCAATCTGGTGATCACGCCGGGCAGGTCGCCTCCGCCGGGATCTTGAAAAGACACGATGCTCCCGACCTCAGCCGGGTTTAGAGGATCTTCGATCAGACTTTTAAACTTTGCCGCGGGAAAGCTGTGAACATTGCGCGGGTTGATCTCGCCAAAGGCCTGTTCCGCCGGCAGCTTTTTCTCGATCTCGTCGTTAATGCCCATTCCCAGCAGACACTCTTCGAAACCCGGTAGCAAACTGCCGTCGCCGACGTGAAAGCTCGCCGGCTTACCCGCGTAGTTTGAATCGACTATATCGCCGGTCTCAAGCGACAGCGAAAAGTGCAGAGTCACCCGCGCCCCCTCGACTATGCTGCTGTCCTGTTGGTTGTGCTGTGCCACTGACTCACTCCTTATCCATTACGCTGCGGGCGGGAACCCCTGCGAAAACTACGGTTGTCGCAGAGATTCAGACCTCGCCTCAGAGTACCGCCTTAGGCGAACTGCCGCGTCTCTCCGGCTCCGGCGATGTTGTCCACACAGCGCTTGCACACGCTCGGGTAGGCTGAGTCCGCACCGACGTCGGGCGTATGATGCCAGCAGCGCTCGCACTTCTCGTTATCCGAAGGGCTAATGACCAGCTTGAGAGCAGGCAGCTCGGTAGCGGCACTGTCGGCCGGCGCTTGATCGAATGCGTGTACTGTGGCTCGGGAGGTGATGAGGGCAAAACGCAGCTCTTCGCCGAGTGAATTCAATAACGCAGCGAGCTCGGGCTCACAATAGAGATCGACCTCGGCGCTGAGGTTGGCATTTACCCGCTTCGCGCCGCGCTGCACCTCGAGCTCTTTATTGACCGCAGTCTTTACTTCCATCACCGAACGCCAGAAGCTATCGCTTTGCGTGTCCGATTCGGCGAAGCGTGCTGCACCCTCGCCGAAATTCGACAGGAATACCGACAGCGGGCGCTCGCCCGGGATCGCATTCCAGATTTCATCGGCGGTGAAGCAAAGAATAGGCGCGATCATACGCGACAGCATTTCTAACACGTGGTGCATCGCAGTTTGCGTTGAGCGCCGTGCGGCGCCTTCCGCTTTGCAGGTGTACTGCCTGTCTTTGATCACGTCGAGGTAGAAGCTGCCGAGTTCGATCACACAGAAGTTGTGTACGCGCTGGTAGATGTTGTGAAAATTGTAGCTGCTGTAGTGCTCAACCACCTCTTCTTCAAGCAGCTGACACTGACGCACTATCCAACGGTCTAGCCCCACTAGCTCGTCTTCGGCGAGGCTGTGCTGCGCCGGATCGAAGCCGTTGAGATTCGATAGCATAAAGCGCGCAGTGTTGCGGATTCGGCGATAGGAATCGGCAACGCGCTTGAATATTTCGTCGCTCACGGTCATCTCGCCGCGGTAGTCAGTGGCCGCCACCCAAAGGCGAAGAATATCGGCGCCTTGGTCCTTAAAAATTTTCTGCGGCGCTACAGTATTACCCAAAGACTTCGACATCTTTTTACCGTTCGCATCCACGTAGAAGCCGTGGGTCAGCACCTGCTTATAGGGCGCCGTGCCGTTCATGGCGACCGCTGTCTTGAGCGAGGACTGAAACCAGCCGCGATGCTGATCTGAACCTTCAAGGTAGAGATCCGCCGGGTAGTTCAGCTCGCTGCGCTGCTCCATGACCGAATAATGGCTCACACCCGAATCGAACCACACATCCAAGGTGTCGGTGACTTTTTCGTACTGATCCGCTTCGTCGCCGAGGAG
>JAYOBL010000050.1:11611-16488 GCA_038104835.1 Gammaproteobacteria bacterium
TCGAGGTCGAACCAGGCTTCGATGCCCTGCTTTTCGATGCGCAGCGCGACTTCCTCGATCAAACGCGAGGTCTCGGGATGCAGTGCCTGGGTTTCCTTGTTGACGAATAGCGTGATCGGCACGCCCCAGGTGCGCTGGCGTGAAATACACCAGTCTGGGCTACCCTTAAGCATCAACTCTATCCGCGCCTTGCCCCATTCCGGTATCCACTGCACACCCGCGGCAGCAGCCAGACTGTCCTCGAGCAGACCTTCCTTATTCATGCTGATAAACCACTGCGGCGTGGCACGGTAGATCAGTGGCGTCTTGGTTCGCCAGCAGTGCGCGTAGCTGTGGTGGATAGTTTCACGGCGCACCAGTGCGCCGACTTCCTCAAGCTTAGCAATAATCAGCTCGTCGACTTTGTAAACATGCTGCCCTGCAAATTCGCCCGCGCCGGAGGTATAGACTCCGTTTTCGTCGACAAGATTAAGCGTTCCAATACCGTAGACCCTGCCGACATTGAAGTCATCGACACCGTGGTCAGGCGCAGTGTGCACGGCGCCAGTACCGGCATCCGTAGTCACATGATCACCGAGGATAATAGGCACCTCGCGATCGACGAAGGGGTGTTTGAGCGGCTGCTTGTCGAGCGCCTCGCCCAGCGCGGTCGCCAGCACTTCGTAGTCGCTGCAGGCGTAACGCGCCATGATCCCCTCGACCATATCTTTGGCGACAATAACAAGCTCGCTTCCGCGCCCGAGGTCGCAGCGCACGAGCGCATAGTCCAGCTCTGCATTGAGGCTAACCGCCTGATTCGACGGCAGCGTCCACGGCGTTGTGGTCCAAATGATCACGCTGAGCTCGCCTTCGGCCTGTTCGGCCGCGAAGATCGACAGTAGCGCTGCTCTATCTACCGCGGCGAATCGCACATCGATCGCGAAAGACTGCTTGTCCTGATACTCAACCTCTGCCTCGGCGAGGGCGGATGCGCCAACGACGCTCCAGTAAACCGGTTTATAGCCCTTCACCAAGTGGCCTTTGTCGGCGATCTTACCGAGAGCACGCACGATGTTGGCCTCGGTCGAAAAGTTCATGGTGAGATAGGGATTATCCCAGTCGCCGAACACGCCGAGGCGGATGAAATCGCGCTTCTGTAGCTCCACCTGTTTGCTCGCATACTCGCGGCAGGCCGCGCGGAATTCGGCATGGGAGATCTTTACCCCCGCCTTGCCCTTTTTCTTCTCTACGTTGTGCTCGATAGGCAGGCCGTGACAGTCCCAGCCGGGAATGTAGGGCGCATCGAAACCGCTCATAGACTTAGCCTTAACGACAAAGTCTTTCAGCGATTTATTAATCGCGTGGCCAAGGTGCAGCTCACCGTTCGCATAGGGAGGGCCGTCGTGCAGGATGAATTTTGTTTTGCCGATGTTTTTGTCGGCAATGCGCTGATAGATATCCAGCTTCTGCCAGCGCGCGAGCATTTCGGGCTCGCGCTGGGCAAGGCTGGCCTTCATCGGAAATTCCGTAAAAGGCAAATTGAGTGTCTGTTTGAGATTAACTGTTTCGCTAGAGTTTTCGTTCGTCATGATCTTGGCTTCTTCACTGTGCCGCGTGAGCGCCGCGGCTTAAAAACTTAGGGGAGGTTTGGCTCTCCCCTGCAGTGCTGGCGTGAGGCCCCAGCTAGCCCTGAACGGGGCGAATAATGAGTTCGCGCACGCGCGCGATATCCTCCCTTAGCTGCGCGCTCAGCGCCTCTACCGAGTCGAATTTCATCTCATCGCGCACCTTGGCGCGGAAGAACAGCTCGAGGTGTGCACCGTAGAGATCGCCTGAGTAGTCGAGCAGGTGCGCTTCGACTAGCGCACCGCCTTGTGCCTGCACCGTGGGCCTAAAGCCGATATTTACCGCCGCAGGGATCAATTCGTCCCCCAGCTTAGCGTGGCAGGCGAACACCCCGAGAAGCGGCATACGCTTGCGCTGCGGGTCTATATTGCAGGTAGGAAAACCGAGTTGACTGCCAAGCTGCTGGCCTTTTATCACCTCGCCGGCTAGGGAGTACGGACGCCCGAGCAGCTGCTGCACTAGCTCAAAGTTACTCGCCTGAAGGCAGTCACGCACATAGGTGCTGCTTATGCGCTCGCCGTTGTGCTCGTAAGTGGCCGATTCGAACACTTCGAAGCCACTCTTTAACCCCTCACTTTTAAGCAGTGCAAAATCACCGCCGCGCTGATGCCCAAACCGAAAGTCATCGCCAATTATGAATGCCGCAATGCCTAGCCCGTCTACGAGGATATCCTGTACGTAGGCCTGCGCGCTCAACTGGCTGAGCTGGGAGTCAAAGCGCAGCACCAAGGCATAGTCAATATTGAAGCTCTCAATGCGGGCGAGCTTCTCTTCAATGAGCGAAAGCCGAGCCGGGCATTTATCGGGGCTTGTAGCGAAGAACTCTTCCGGATGGGGCTCAATAATAATGACAAGCGCGGGTAGACCCAACTCCTCGGCCTTCGCCTTAAGCTGGTCTAGTATGAGCTGGTGTCCGAGGTGAACGCCATCGAACTTACCGATAGTCGCAACACAGCCGCGCGAATCCTGAAAGGTGTCCGCGGAGCGATGTTGAGCAAAGGCGTTGGGGTCGTCGATGACGATCATGGTGCGCTGGCTGTGAAGTGGTTATTAAAGCCGGCAAGTATACCTGCTATGGCGCTGAATTTCTGCCTCGCGAGCACTGCGAAGACACTCCGGTGGGCGCCCTGCCTCAAGCCCCCTTTTAGACTCTCAAGCGCGAGAAGGCACCGCTACCCTGCCCGCCAACGCTGCAGGCCTTTGGTAAACATCAAGCGGGCGATCACGAGAAACGCGATAATAAGCACGCCCTGCCCTACGAGAGCATTGACCACCGAAATCGTTTCGGGGCGTGAGGCAAGCGAGTAAAGGTTATGGGCCGTGGCGGCTGCGGCGGCTAAGGCGATCACAGAGACGAGCAGCTGCAGGCTGGCGATGAACTTTTGCATAGAGTGCGACTTTCCCAAGGACTATTCGCCAATTATAGCCCCCACGCTCGCTCTCGTCATTGCATTCGCGGCTCACCTAGCACAACCGTCTGAACAGCGCTGTGTTTACCTGCTTGCCCATTCGCCCAGCACCAAGCGCCTGTGGTTCGCAAGCCGCCGCTGCAAGCTGCTATGCTTGCGGCTGAAGCCTTTGGAAAGTCGCTATGCTTTCAAAACTCCTCGTTACGCTCGCCATCATCGCAGCCGCCGCTTTATTCCTTAAGCAGCGCAGCCAGGCCGCCCGCCACCTCGCTGACAGTTCTGCGGCAGCCGCGTCTGGCAACACTGCCGAGCACTCTGGCTCTGGCGAGCTTCGCTTTGCAGCCTATCTATTTCTCACCTTGATGCTCGGCCTTGGCGGAGTCCTGTTTTTCCAGGATTGGCGCGAGTCACACAAGGTCGTCACCATCAAGCTCTACCGCGAAAACGCGCCGGAGCCGGTCGTTTATCAAGCCTACAGGGGAGAGCTTGGGGAGCGCTCTTTCACGACGCTTAGCGGCGTGCGCGTAGTAGTGGCGGGGGATGAGCGCATGGAACTCAGCGGCCTCGAAGACTAGGGCTAGAGCTGAAACTAAAAAGAAGGGAGCGGTAGATCAGGGCAGCCAGATGCTCAGGCTGCCCAGCAGGCGGTTACAGATCGGTATCTACTTCGATGTCGATATCCGACAGTTCATCGATATCGAAGCGCTTCGCTAAGGCACTTAGATCCTGAACGCTTATACCGCCGACTATATTTACGAGCACAGTCTCCTTGCTATTGGCGACCATAATCGCAATACCGTAGATCATCTCCGCCGAGTCTGAGAGGCGGAAATAGATATCAACATGATCTTCCTCCTCACGAACACGCACTACTCGCTCCCATCCCTGCGCGTCGAGCTCGCCAGCAAGCACCGCCATGGAGGCCGAGATCGCCTGTGTGTCGAGCCGCTCGCTTTGATACACATTGACATTGACTCGCATCAGCTTAGAGATGAAATCGGCAGCCTGCTCATCCTCCTGCTTAAGCAGGTTCGTCACCATGGTCAGCAGGGGCGCTTTCAAACTGATCTGCACCGTGGGCTCTGCATCGCCCAGACCTGACAGACGAGAGAAGTCGACAAAGCCCGGATGCTCCTCGGTGCTCGTCTGCGCAAACGCCGCAGAGGCTAGTGTCGAGCTAAGTAATAGCGCACCCAGGGTGAGCAAGCTATTTCGAGTCACTCCCGTAAGTCTTTCGATAATAATGTTAAGCATAGTCATTTCCTCTTACGCTTCTTGAAGCCTTGCGGCATGTTTCTTCGAACCAGCTAAATTTCACAGTCTTCTCGCTACCCGTACAGCGTTTAAATCGGGCCGCGCACGTCTTGTTGCTGAGGCTCATAAATGGCCTCTCTTACCGTCCCCAACACCCCTTCGCGCAGGGGCTGCAGCACAAAGCGTCCGCCCACCAAAGATTCGGTTTTGCGTGAGAGCCGGTTGAGCGTATCGATTGCGAGATTGAGATCCTCGAGCGCGACACGCACCGATTCCAACTCGGCAGGGGTATCCACCAGTGCCTGAGAGTCCGCCAGCTGCGGCTCATTGCTAGTCAGCGTTGAAAATTGAACGACGCCAACAGCAAGCACCAAAAAACCCACCGAGAATAGCGCTAGGCCACGACCACCCAATCCAACGAAGGCAGTGCGCAGGCCTTGCAGGCCCGGCAGAAAACCGCCTGGCTCAGCACGCGGCCGAGCCGGAGCCGCATCGCCCTGCTGCGGTTCGCTGCGCACCTTGGTAAGCAGCTCGTCGACAACGGCATCGCTTAAGTCGAGCATAGGCATATCTATTAGACGGTCTTGCAGCTGGTGTGCGACGCGCAGG
>JAYOBL010000146.1:0-2997 GCA_038104835.1 Gammaproteobacteria bacterium
GCAGAATATCAAGACACTCAGCCCTCGGCACCTCTACCCCAAGCAGCCTTTTAACATTCCCAAGCGCCAAACTAATCTGTCGGCGCTCAGGCAGGGTGCCGGTGGCGCTCGTAATCGGCCCGACCTTACCGCCGACTATACCTACAAGAATCTCTGTTGCGCGCTCGATTGCGCGCTCCTGCAGCGCCCAGTCTACTCCCCGCTCATAGCGGTGGGAGGCATCGGTGTGCATGCCATAGCTGCGCGCTTTACCTGCGATAGCCAGCGGCGAAAAATAAGCGCACTCCAGAAAGATAGAACTCGTTGCAGACGTAACCGAACTGGAAAGCCCGCCCATCACGCCGGCCATAGCGAGTGCCTGGCTGTCGTCAGCGATCACGAGAGTCGTCTCGTCGAGCTCGACTTCCTTCTCATCAAGCAGAGTCAGTTTTTCTCCCGCTCGTGCCATCCGCGCTCGGACGGTGCCCTGAAGCTTATCCGCATCGAAAGCGTGCATAGGTTGGCCCAGCTCAAGGAGCATTAGGTTGGTAACATCAACTACGGGGTCTATGCTGCGCACACCGCTTCTGCGCAGTCGCTCTTGCAGCCACAGCGGACTCGGCTGAGAGAGCGAAATCCCTTCAATGACGCGCCCTAGGTAGCGGGGGCACGCGTCCGGCGCCTCTGTGGCCACAGCAAACGATGTTTCACTGCCTATCTCTACAGCGGCCAGTGGAAGCTGTTTAACATCCGCTTTAGCAAGCACGCCTACCTCACGCGCGAGACCCACCATACCGAGGCAATCCCCCCTGTTAGGCGTCAGATCGAGCTCAACAAGTTTGTCGTCAAGGGCCATTGCCTCACGCACGTCTTGCCCCACCTTTAGGGACTCAGGCAGCTCAAGGATGCCGTCAGACACCTCGGCTAGACCCAGCTCCTCGGCCGAACACAGCATGCCATGGGATTCCACACCGCGGAGCTTTGCCGCTTTAATCTTGAAAGGCTTATCGCCGCTGCTCAGCACAGCGCCAACTTTGGCGAAAGGCACGCGCAGACCCGCTCGCACGTTAGGAGCGCCGCAAACAACCTGAAAGGTTTCGGTTCCGTCGCTAACCGTACACAGTGAGAGCTTGTCAGCATCGGGATGCTGCTTGGCCTCTTCCACCAGCCCTACAACAACACCACTAAAGTCAGCGGCCGCGGGCTCAACGCCGTCGACTTCAAGGCCCGCCATCGTCAGAGTCTCGACCAGAGTAGAGGTATCCATGCCGGGGTCGACAAATTCTCTCAGCCAACTTTCGCTAAAAATCATGGTAGAACTCACGCATTGAGGCGGCGCAGGAACTGCGCCCGCACTAGTTAAATTGTTGCAGGAATCGGAGGTCGTTCTCGAAATAGGTTCGCAGATCGCCTACGCCGTAGCGCAGCATTGCCAGCCTTTCGACGCCCATACCAAAGGCGAACCCAGAGTGAGTTTGCGGATCGATGTTCGACATCTCAAGCACGCTGGGGTGAACCATTCCGCAGCCCATAACTTCGAGCCACCCGCTTTGGCCGCAAATACGGCAGCCGTCACCGCCACAGGCGACACAGCCCATATCTACCTCGGCAGAGGGCTCAGTAAACGGAAAGTAGGAAGGACGAAAACGCACAGGTAAATCGGCTTCGAAATACGCCTGCAGAAAATCAATTACCGTTCCCTTAAGGTCGGCAAAGCTCACGTCGGTGTCTATCAACAGACCCTCGACCTGATGAAACATGGGCGTATGAGTAAGGTCAGAGTCGCAGCGATAGACGCGCCCTGGGCAGATCATCTTAAACGGAGGCTTGCCTGCTTCCATCACCCGCACCTGCACAGGCGAGGTATGTGTACGCAGCACCGTCGCGGGGTCGATATAAAAAGTGTCGTGCATCGCTCGCGCAGGATGGTGAGCGGGAATATTGAGGGCTTCGAAGTTATGATAATCATCTTCGATTTCAGGACCCTCAGCCACGGCGTAGCCGCTGCCCGCAAAAATGGAAGCGATGCGATCAATAGTTTGGGTAATGGGGTGCAAACCGCCTGTGCTTTGCCGGCGCCCTGGAAGCGTGACATCGACAGCTTCTGCGGCCAGCTTGGCGTTGAGGCTCGCGTCGACTAGAGCGGCTTTGCGGTCGGCAAGCGCGCTATCAATTTTACGCTTAACGACATTAATGCGCTCACCAGCCGCGGGACGCTCTTCGGCGGGGAGTTGCCCCAGTGCTTTCAGCTGAGAAGTAACGGCGCCCTTCTTGCCAATATAGTGAACGCGCAGTTCTTCCAGCGATTTTTCATCAGTGGAACCTGCTATTGCGTCTAGTGCCTCGCTTAGGAGACTGTCTGGAGTTGCCATGGGTCAGCCCTGTGTGACTCTAGGATGAGACTGTCGGCCGAACCGCAAGGCAGCTCGGCGTCGAGAGTCAGCGCAGAATTAGGCTGCTAGGCTAGCTTTCGCCTGATTGAGGATGGCGTTGAAAGCGGGCTTGTCGTGCACCGCAAGATCAGCCAAAACACGACGGTCGATCTCAATACTAGCCTTCTTCAGGCCAGCGATCAGCTGGCTGTAAGTCATGCCGTTAGCACGTGCCTGCGCATTGATACGGGTAATCCAGAGTGCACGGAAAACTCGCTTCTTCGCCTTGCGGTCACGGTAGGCGTATTGACCCGCCTTGGTAACAGCCTGTACGGCGACGCGATAGATACGACTGCGGGCACCGTAGTAGCCTTTAGCCTGCTTTAATACTTTTTTGTGACGACGATTAGCGACGACGCCGCGTTTTACTCGAGCCATTTAGTTTCTCCTGATAAAAACGTTGATTAGATCTCGCGAAGCATGCGTTTTACCGCAGGCACATCAGAGGCGTGAACGGCACTCGTGCCGCGCAGCTGACGCTTTCGCTTAGTCGTCATCTTGGTCAGGATGTGACTCTTATAGGCGCTCTTACGCTTGTAACCGGAGGCGGTCTTTTTAAACCGCTTCGCAGCACCACTGTGGGTTT
>JAYOBL010000147.1:0-2982 GCA_038104835.1 Gammaproteobacteria bacterium
GGTTATAACTTTGCCATTCACCTCCACTTCGTAGGGAGAGATAAGCCGAGCCTCTCCGCTTAGGCATTCGACACCAAGACCTTGATAGCGTTCGGGTGAGTCGTGAGGCTCGATCGTGGCGATCACATCGCGCACGCGACCCATAACTTTCTGGAAATCGACACTGCCCGCGGCGTCGACAATCCCATAATCAGAGGCGCGGCGAATATAGGACATAATCCGTCCGCTGCGGATGATCGACTTACTAGGCACGCAGCCTGTGTACAAACAGTCGCCACCCATTTTTTCCTTCTCGACCAGCATGACACGGGCCTTCGCGCCCGCCACGATAAGCGAGGTCACCAGCCCTGCCGAACCGCCACCGATCACCACAACATTGGCATCGAAGCGGGCCGGCTTCTTGTAAGCACCGAGCCTCTTGCGTCGCTGCAGCGCACTGATAAGCGCTTTGGCCAAAAGAGGCACGAGTCCTAGCGCCGCAAAAGACAGAAGCACCGACGGCGAAACCAGCCCCGAAAGCGAGGTGATCTGCGCGAGCTCAGAGCCCGCGTTCACGTACACCGCCGTCGATAGCAGCATTCCTGTCTGGCTGGTTAGGTAATAAGTGGGCACCGAGAGCGAGGTCAGCCCCATCAGCAGATTCACAACAAAGAAGGGAACAATAGGCACCATGCGCAGACTGAAAAGATAGAACGCTCCGTCTTTCGCCATGCCTCGATTGATAGGGCCAAGGTAGGCGGCGAAGCGGCGCTGAACCCAGTCGCGCAGCAGCAGGCGCGAGGCTAAGAAGGCGCCGGTCGCGCCAATGCTGCTAGCAAAGGAAACAAGAAGCAGACCCCAGCCTAGTCCGAATATCGCGCCGCCCAAAAGCGTGAGTAGAATGGCGCCGGGAATAGAGATCGCGGTCGCAATCACGTACACCGCAAAATAGATTGTCGCGGTAAGCGCAAAATTGGCATCGCGGAAACTCTGCAGACTTGCAAGCTGAGACTGTATGAAGCCAAGCGTGAGATATTGCCCGAGATCGAAGACAACGTAGGCGCCCGCTGCGATAAGAAGGAGAGCGACAAGCGCTGCTCTAAGTTTATTCACTGGTCATTTCCTTTTTCATTAATTGCTTGCGGAGATGCTGTACTTGCCCAGCTGTCATGCTGAAACACTGGGGTATAAGGCCAATACAGGGAACGCATTGTACGTGAATCGCTGATGCCTACCGCTTATAAAGCCGCTACAGCGGCGCACTTAATTGGGTCTCTCTTAAACTCTTATCACTTACCATTAACGGAGAGCGGAGCTGATTATGACTCTTTTAGGCGTCCTACTCGCCCAGGCGCTCTCTCAGTTCTCAATCATTCCATGGCGATTCGGTGTTATTGCGCTCGATATTATAAATTTCGGTGTTACGGCTCTGGGTGATAGGGATGTTGAACTCGTAGAATACCGCGTTTGATCCTGTAGGCGTTTGATCTTATGAGCGTTTTATCTTATGAGCGTTTTATCTCATAAGCTTTTGATCTCATAAGTAGTCGGCTGTTTCACCGGCTTCGGCAATGGCATGGAGCGAAATCTCCAAACAATCGCAATAGATCAGTGCAGGCGTATGCCCCTGAGCCCCACAGTTTCTGGAAACCTAAGCTGAGCCTGATGATTCAAATTACACGCCCTGCCTGCTAAGCTCATGAACTGTCGAGGGCTAAAATGCCCAGCATTGGCAGAAAGCCCTCTAAAAACCCCACGCACCGAGATCATTCACCTTGCCTATTATTGACCCCAACCGCCGTTTCCCCGCCTCGAGGCCGCGCCGTATGCGCCGCGATGAGTTTAGCCGCCGGCTTATGCGTGAAACGCGTCTCAGCACAGATGACCTGATTTATCCGCTTTTTATTGTCGAAGGCAGCAATCAGCGTCAGGCAATTGCCTCGATGCCGGGTATCGAGCGCCTTAGCGTCGATGAGTTAATAAAAGAGGCTGCGGAGCTGGTGGAGCTTGAGATTCCCGCGATAGCCCTCTTCCCCGCACCCCACGCAGACACCAAATCCCTGAACGGCGCCGAGTCCTATAATCCTGATGGGCTGGTGCAGCGCGCTATCCGCCAGTTGAAAGCAGAGTTCCCGCAACTCGGAGTCATAACCGACGTCGCCTTAGACCCCTATACGACCCACGGCCAGGACGGCATTATCGATGAATCCGGCTACGTGCTTAATGACGAAACGGTTGCGGTATTAGCCAAACAGGCGCTGTCCCATGCCGAAGCAGGCGCTGATATTGTTGCCCCTTCGGATATGATGGATGGCCGCGTCGGCGCCATTCGCGAACTTCTCGAGGCCAACGGCCATATTCACACCCGCATTCTCGCTTATTCGGCTAAGTACGCCTCGGCCTACTACGGTCCATTCCGCGACGCCGTGGGGTCGAGCGGCAATCTCGGCGGCGGCAATAAGTACAGCTATCAAATGGATGTAGCGAACAGCGACGAGGCTCTGCAGGAAATAGCACAGGATCTTGCCGAGGGCGCCGACATGGTGATGGTGAAGCCAGGAATGCCTTATCTAGATATCGTCAGCCGCGTAAAGACCGATTTCAAAGTGCCAACGTTTGTGTATCAGGTAAGCGGCGAGTATGCGATGCATATGGCTGCCGCCCAAAACGGCTGGCTAGACGAGGACGCCGTCGCCATGGAGTCGCTGCTGTGCATTAAGCGAGCCGGAGCAGACGGTATTTTGACCTATTTCGCCAAAAAGGCTGCGCGGCTACTCAAAGGCTCCGCCTAGCGCAGGCGAGATTGGCCTTCTAAACGCCGTGGCCACTTGAAACCTGCGTTGACGGCCTTATGATTACACCACGTGTTGCCTAGTCTCTGCCTCGCCGACACATCCCCCTAATCCCACAGCAAAATATAAGGACAAACATTATGAGCGAAGCGATCGTTCACATTTCCGACAGCTCTTTCGAGCAAGACGTTCTCCAGGCCGACGGCCCCGT
>JAYOBL010000051.1:0-3830 GCA_038104835.1 Gammaproteobacteria bacterium
AGCACGGGGTCGCGCATATTGATATTCGGAGAAGCCATATCGATCTTCGCGCGCAGACTGCGCTCGCCATCGGCGAACTCTCCCGCACGCATCCGCGCAAACAGATCCAAGTTCTCCTCGACCGAGCGCTCTCTAAACGGACTATTGCGCCCAGGCTCAGTCAGCGTGCCGCGATACTCGCGCGCCTCGTCCGCGCTAAGATCGCAGACGTAAGCTAGGCCCTTCTCAATGAGCTGCACGGCAAAACCGTAGAGCGGCTCGAAGTACGAAGAGGAGTAGCGCACCTCACCCGACCAGGCAAAACCTAGCCAGCTAATATTGTCTTTTATCGCGTCGACAAACTCCTGGCTTTCCTTCGCCGGATTCGTGTCATCGAAACGCAGATTACACTGCCCACCATTCTCTGCCGCTATGCCGAAATTCAGGCAGATCGATTTAGCATGACCAATGTGCAAATAGCCATTGGGCTCAGGCGGGAAACGAGTCTGCACCCTTCCCTCATGCTTTTGCGAGGCAAGGTCCTCAGCGATCATCTGACGGATAAAATTAGAACTCGGTGTCGCGTCGTGCTCGGCCATGTGCCATTGTTTCCTGTCTTTTAGCTGTTTTGTAACTGCTGCTTTTGGCTGCACCACCCAATGCGATGATGCTGGCCGCGTTGAACTCTTAGCGATGGCTAGGAAAGCTGTTATTGGATTCCCGAGTGTTTCGTGCCCTAATCGCCCAGCCTGTGAAGCGTACTAAAAACCGCGTATTATAGACGATTAGCCAAGCCGCACGCGATCTTCGTGCGCGTTTAATTCGCATCGGCACGTCGACAGCATTACCACAAGCTATGCTCACGACAACAGCGATGCGCTACACGGCGAAACCACGGCACAGACCACAGAAGGGACCACAGATTATGATCGTATTGAACACCAACCACGGCGCTATCACCCTAGAGTTAGATTTCGACAAAGCCCCCGTTTCAGCGGCTAACTTCCTGGACTATGCGAAAAGCGGTTTCTACGACGGCACTATTTTCCACCGTGTAATCGACAACTTCATGATCCAAGGTGGAGGCTTCGAGCCCGGCCTCAACCAGAAAGCTAACGGCGAGCCCATCAAAAACGAAGCGGATAACGGCCTGCCCAATGTCATTGGCTCAGTCGCTATGGCACGAACCTCCGACCCCCATTCGGCAACCTCACAGTTTTTCATTAACGTAGGCGACAACGGCTTCCTTAATCATAGCGCCCCCACGCCACAGGGCTGGGGCTACGCAGTTTTCGGCCGCGTGACCGACGGCATGGAGGTCGTCAACAAAATCAAGGGCTGTCAGACAGGCTCCGCCGGCGGACACCAAGACGTCCCTCTGGAAGACATTGTCATTGAATCGGTAGAAGTGAACGAAGGCTAGCGCGCGCAATGGGCCAGCCCACGCTATTCATTTCTGACCTGCATCTTGATGAGAGAAGTCCTCGGCTTACTCAGGGCTTTCTCGATTTCCTCAAGCGTCATAAAGGCGCCTGCGAGCGGCTTTTCATACTCGGCGACCTATTCGAGGCATGGATAGGCGATGATGACGACAACGAACTGAGCCGCACGGTGGCAGCCGCGCTAGCAGATTTCGCTGAATCCGGCGCCGCAGTAGCCCTTATGCACGGCAATCGCGATTTCCTGCTCGGCGAGGACTACGCGGCCCGATGTAACGCTCGCCTTATGCAGGACAGCGAAATAGTCGAGAGCGCAGGCGAACGTTTCCTACTGATGCACGGTGATTCGCTGTGCACCGACGACACCGACTATCAGGCGTTTCGTGCGCAGGTGCGGCAACCCGCTTGGCAGGCCCAGTTTCTTAGTCAGAGCCTAGAGGCGAGGCAAGCGTTCGCCGCACAGGCGCGTGCGCAAAGCCAATCGGCTACTGCTGGCAAAGCACAGGAGATTATGGACGTTAACCAAGCAGCCGTTAGCGAGTGCTTCGAGCGCTTTGAGGTTACTCGACTTATTCACGGCCACACGCACAGACCCGCGATTCACGCCCTAACAGCGGCCGGCACGCAGGACAGCTGCGAGCGGATAGTGCTTGGGGATTGGGGCGATACAGCGGTGATTGGAAAACTCATAGAAGGCAACTTCGAGCTCTTGGAAATTACTTTATAATCAAATATTTAATAGTTTTTATTAATGTGAATTTTCTTTATGTGACTCGATATCTCTCAGCGTGAGCCTGAGTAAGGGTCAGTATTTCACCCTCCACGCGCTGCTCGAGAACCCCCAGTTCGATCCCAGCGAACTCCTCTTTCACACTCACACCGAAGCTCTCTAGCGAATCGATGCGGTGATGGGCCTTCTTGAGCAAATTATGCAGCCAGCAGTAAGGCGATAGCGAAGGGTCGAAGGGAACACTTAGCCGCCTCAGCCCCGCTTTTAGATCGTCTTCAGAGTCTATGCTGAATTTGCCGGCGAGAATCTGTGTATTGAGCTGCTCGATCCTGCGCATTACCGCCGCTTTTTCTTCCTCGTTGTAGCTTATACCGCCGATAAATTAGGTCGAGTAGCGCTTACAGCCTCGGCAAACCCAGTCGCCGACGGAGGTGGTAGAGCAGATGCCGATACAGGGAGTTTTGACGGGTGTTGCGGCTGACATGGAATTCCTTTTGAGTTTCAAACACGACTTCGATCAAGGTTTCTACCGAGAGGGAGAGCGCGCCATAGGGCAGGCAATTTCAAGGCTAGGAGAAGGCTATCTAAGCTCAGCGCTGAGCCATGACGCCGAGCCTTAAAAAAACCCAAGTGACGAGCGAAAAATAGCGTCTGCCGATCATTACGCAGACGGACACCGTATGGATTCTACCCCTAAAAAGCGCTAAAATGGCGACCTTGCTTTATTAAGATATATCACCCCCAGCGCGCGCTCCAAAGCTCGTTCTCCATCCGAGGCAGCTAACCTGCCGAGGGCTGGGAAACTCCTGCAGAAACCCTCAAGGAAAGACTATGTTAGAAGCCTACAGAGCCCATGTTGCCGAACGTGAAGCAGAAGGAATCGTGCCCAAACCGCTCTCGGCCGAACAAGTAGCCGATCTTATCGAACTGCTGAAAAGCCCGCCCGCCGGTGAAGAAGATTTCATCCTAGACCTTATTTCGAATCGCGTACCCGCCGGTGTCGATGAAGCTGCGTATGTGAAAGCCGGATTCCTTTCCGCGGTCGCCAAAGGCGAAACCCAGTCGCCACTGATTGACCGCGCGCTAGCCACCAAACTGCTCGGCACTATGCTCGGCGGCTACAACATTGCGACCTTGGTAGAGCTGTTGGAAGACAGCGAACTCGGCGCCAAAGCGGCTGACGAGCTAAGCCACACTCTGCTGATGTTCGACGCGTTTCATGACGTGGCAGGCAAGGCGAAATCGGGTAATGAAAACGCGAAACGCGTCATGCAATCTTGGGCAGACGCGGAATGGTTTACTAGCAAGCCAGAGCTGCCTTCCAAGCTTACCGTCGCAGTTTTCAAGGTGCCAGGCGAAACCAATACGGACGACCTCTCCCCTGCGCAGGACGCCTGGTCGCGTCCAGACATCCCCTTGCATGCTAAAGCCATGTACAAAAACCCGCGCGAGGGCGTGACCGACGCAGCCAAGCAGATCGAAGAGCTCGAGGCCACCGGCCACCCCGTTGCACTAGTTGGCGATGTCATGGGCACCGGCTCCTCGCGTAAGTCTGCAACGAACTCGGTGCTGTGGTATATCGGCGACGACATTCCTCACATCCCCAACAAGCGCGACGGCGGCGTCTGCATCGGCGGTAAAATCGCACCTATTTTCTTTAACACCATGGAAGATGCGGGTGC
>JAYOBL010000051.1:3840-9390 GCA_038104835.1 Gammaproteobacteria bacterium
ACGTGGACGACCTCAAGACCGGTGACATCATCGACATCGATGTCTACGCTGGCAAAATCACTCGCCACGGCACAGACGAAGTCATCACCGAATTCGAATTGAAGACCGAAGTCTTACTCGACGAAGTGCGCGCAGGCGGCCGCATTCCGCTAATCATTGGCCGCGGCCTTACTCAGCGCGCACGCGAGGAGCTCGGCTTAGAACCGTCACAGGCCTTCCGCTCAATGGTGCCTGCCGCTGCCAGCGACAAAGGTTTCACTCTAGCGCAAAAGATGGTGGGCAAGGCTTGCAACGTCCCGGGCGTGCGCCCTGGCGACTACTGCGAGCCGCGAATGACAACTGTGGGCAGCCAAGATACAACAGGCCCTATGACTCGCGACGAGCTCAAGGATCTCGCTTGCCTCGGCTTCTCTGCCGACCTTGTCATGCAGTCTTTTTGCCACACGGCTGCCTACCCAAAGCCGGTGGATATCGAGACGCAGCACTCGCTCCCTGACTTCATTCACACTCGCGGCGGCGTCTCACTGCGCCCTGGTGACGGCATCATCCATTCGTGGTTGAACCGCATGCTACTTCCCGACACGGTCGGTACCGGCGGCGACTCTCACACGCGCTTCCCCATTGGCATCTCTTTCCCCGCAGGTTCAGGTCTCGTAGCCTTCGCCGCAGCAACAGGCGTAATGCCTCTGGATATGCCGGAGTCTGTGCTCGTTCGCTTTACAGGCGAAATGCAGCCTGGCATCACCCTTCGCGACCTCGTAAACGCCATCCCCTATGCCGCACTACAAAGCGGCGACCTCACCCTCGAGAAAAAGGGCAAGAAGAACATCTTTTCGGGTCGCATACTTGAAATCGAGGGGCTTCCCGACCTTAAGGTGGAGCAGGCATTTGAGATCTCAGACGCCTCCGCGGAGCGCTCGGCAGGCGGCTGTACCATCCGTCTTGGCCGCGAGCCCATCGAGGAATACTTCCGCTCTAACATTACTATGCTGCGCTGGATGATCGAACAGGGATACCAGGACGCACGCACGCTGGAGCGCCGCGCTCAGGCCATGGAAGCATGGCTGGCCAACCCTGAACTCATGGAACCCGACGCTGACGCGGAATACCACAAAATCATCGAGATCGATCTCAATGAAATCAAAGAGCCCCTTCTAGCCTGCCCCAACGATCCAGACGATGTGAAGCCGCTCTCTGAGGTTCAGAACACTAAGATCGATGAAGTGTTCATTGGCTCTTGTATGACGAACATCGGCCACTTCCGCGCAGCGAGCGAAGTGCTCAAACAGGTTGACGGGGGACTGCCTACCAAGCTTTGGATAGCACCGCCAACGAAGATGGACGAGCATCAGCTTACCGAAGAAGGCATCTACAATGTCTTTGGCGTTTCAGGTGCACGCACCGAAATGCCGGGCTGCTCGCTATGTATGGGCAACCAGGCCCGCGTCGCGCCCAACTCCACAGTGGTTTCCACCTCTACTCGCAACTTCCCTAACCGCTTAGGCCAAGGCGCTGACGTCTACCTTGCCTCGTCCGAGCTAGCCGCTGTGTCGGCCGCGCTAGGCAAGATACCGACGATGGAGGAGTACATGTCCTATATGGGCAACATAAATACTCTCGCCGATAACATTTACCGCTATCTCAACTTTAATGAGATTCAGTCATACATGGATGCCGCGGAACGCGCGAAGAGCATCCCACTGACGAGCATTCAAGAGGTCGCGGTTTAATCTCTAGCTGAAACAGGCTAAAAACTAAAAAGCCCCAGAGGAGCAATCCTTTGGGGCTTTTTTGTTGCGCCAAGATGCGCCTAGTCTGCCCGCTTTTCGGCGCGCTGTTCAACGACTGTTCTAAGCAAGGGATGTGCTCTTCTCGACCACCTCATACACGTCCCGCGATAGCCCTTCCGCTGACTTGATGCGCGCGAGTTCCGCTTGCATGAGTGCTTTCTTCTCTGCTGGGAACTTACCGAAACGTGTTAGCGGTGTAAGCAGGCGTGAGGCGATCTGCGGATTGAGTTTATCGAGTTCTAACACCCTGTCGGCAAGGAAGCGATAGCCACTGCCATCAGCTGAATGGAAGCCGACATGGTTTTGACCACAGAAAGCCCCAATGAGTGAACGCACTTTGTTAGGGTTCTTGATATCAAAATCGGCATGCTGCATGAGCGCCTCAACTCGCTTGAGCGCGCCAGGCACAGAACTCGTTGCCTGAATAGCGAACCACTGATCCACCACCAAGGCTTCATGCTGCCATTGCGCATGAAATGCGGCAAGCGTGCGTGCACTCGCCAGCTGGCCGGCCTCAGACGAACTGTTTGCGAGGCAGCGCAATGCAGCTGCCTGATCGCTCATATTGCCCGCTTGAACAAACTGTTCTTCACAGCAACGCAACCATTCCTCTTTACCGGTGCGCACCAAATAGCTCAATGCTAAGTTAGCGATAGCGCGCTGAGCCACTGCCTCGGCGGATGCGCTAAAGACATCAGACGGCTGTGTTTTCTGCGTCGAGTAGATGGCGGCAAATTCGGTTTCAAGCGCCGTGGCCAGCTGATTCGCCAACTCCTCGCGAACCGTGTGAATGCCCTCTACATTGGCCTCGTCCGCGCGCTCGATCAGAAAAGCGGTGGTGGGAAGCGCAAGCAGATGGGCAGCCATGGCTTTGTCGAAAGCCGGATCGGCCTGCACTCGCTCCAGCACCCCAGCAAAGGCATTGCGCAGACGAGCGGGCAACGTGATCGATGCCCCTGCGACCAACGCCTCTAGCTGCTCATCAATCGCACCGATCGCAAGCTGCTGCGCTGCATTCCAGCGGTTAAAGCCGTCGCTGTCATGTACGGCCAAAGCCTGAAGCTGATCCGGCGTGTAGGCGTAGTGAACTCTCACCGGCGCGCTAAAGCCTCTGAGCAGAGAGGGAACTGGGCACTCATCTATTCCCTCAAAGACGAAGCTCTGCTGCGGCTCTGTTAGCTCTAAGATCCTCGACGTGCTACCCGCGTTATCCTGCCCTTGGCTCTCACCTTGAACGCTCAGCTCTAGAGACGTGCCATCAGGCGCGAGCAAGCCCATGGCAAAGGGAATATGGAAAGCCTCTTTCTTGGGCTGACCAGGTGTTGGCGGACAGCGCTGCTCAATGTGCAGCGAATAGGTTTTAGCCGCCGCATCATAGCTATCGCTAACTGAAAGCTCGGGTGTGCCTGCCTGCGAATACCAACGACGGAACTGGCTGAGATCAACGCCGGAAGCGTCTTCCATAGCCTTGACGAAGTCTTCCGTCGTCACGGCCTGGCCGTCGTGCCTGCTGAAATACAGATCTGAGCCTTTGCGGAAACCTTCATCTCCCAGCAGTAGGTTGATCATCCGTACGACTTCGGCGCCCTTCTCGTAAATAGTCACCGTATTCCATAAACGATTCAGGGCGAATTGAATGCGCCATGGGACCGGCATCTTCGGCGAACTGAACGGTCTGCAGGAAGGCGGCGTCCTCTACTCGCTTAACCGCGCGCGAGCCCATATCGGCTGAGAACTCAGCATCACGGTAAACCGTGAAGCCTTCCTTTAAGCTAAGCTGAAACCAGTCGCGGCAAGTGACGCGATTACCCGACCAATTGTGAAAATATTCGTGAGCAACAACCGCCTCGACGCGCTGAAAACCTGCGTCTGTTGTAGTCTTGGGATTGGCGAGAACACAGGAGGTATTAAATATATTGAGCCCCTTGTTTTCCATAGCGCCCATATTGAAATCATCTACGGCGACGATCATGAAAATATCAAGATCGTACTCGCGACCATAAACCTCCTCATCCCAGCGCATTGCGCGCTTGAGCGAGTCCATAGCATGGTCACATTTGTCTAAGTCTTTACTCTCGACAAAAATTCTAAGCTCGACCTCGCGGCCGCTCACTGTTGTAAATGTCGAATCGACGCTCGCAAGGTCGCCGGCTACCAAAGCAAACAAATAGCTTGGCTTCTTAAAGGGGTCCTCCCAGCTTACCCAGTGGCGCTCGCCGTTACTTCCCACAACTTCGCCTTCGTCTACCTTATTGCCGTTAGAGAGCAGGATCGGGTAGCGCGCTTTATCCGCGGCAATGCGAGTGGTGAAGCTCGACATCACATCGGGGCGGTCGTAGTAGTAGGTAATGCGGCGAAAACCCTCGGCCTCGCACTGAGTACAGAACATCTTCTTAGACTTATAGAGACCTTCGAGAGCGGTATTGTTCTGCGGTTCTATGCGCGTATGACAGCGCAGCTCGAAGCGGCTAAAACCTTCACCAACCAAGGAAGCAAGCGACGCGATAGTGAGTTCATCGCCCTCTATGCTGTATTGATTCTGCGTAAGAACTATTGGCTCCATGGCCTCGCCTGCAATCTCAAGCGAACACAGCGTGAGATCCTGACCCTGGAGCACTAGCGAGTCGCTACTCTTCGCCTCCCTATTGCGAGTGAACTGCAAAACAGAAAAGACATCGGCGTAGTCCTCGTAGAGATCGAAACTAAGCTGCGTTGTTTCGATCAGAAAGGGAGTGGGCGCATAGTCTTTAAGGTAAATAGTCTTGGCGGCGGATTCTTTCATAGGTGCGTTAGCTCCAAACGAATGCTGTTGAATTCAGGGTTGCGAAACCTATTTCTCTAGGCGAGTTTCTAAGCATGATTCACTAAAAACTAGCGCTCACCTCGTAGCCGCTGAAACGACGGAGATTGATAACCCCTGTGTCGAAGATGAGGTACTGCCCCTTAATGCCGAGCAGAGTGCCTTCCACGACAGGCTCCTTGTCGAAGTTGTGTGACACTATTTTCTCGAGGTATTCAGTGACCGGGTAGCTTATGGAATAAGTGTCGACTCCGTTGATTTCATTGATCGCAAAATCACCGTAAACCGACCGCAGCTCCGCAAGCTCATCCTGACATGCTGCAACGAGGCGCTCACGCTCAGCAGACATATCTAGCGGTGCTGCATCGCCTTTTAGAAGCTCGCGCCAGTTGGTCTTATCGGCAACGTGTTGTTTGAACACGACCTCCACGGCACCAGACTGAAGCCTGGAACTGACTCGAAAGATGGGTAACGCCTGACTTGCGCCTTGGTCGATCCAACGTGTTGGCACCTGTGTCGCGCGCGTAATACCCACCTTCAATCCCGATGAGTTCGCTAAGTACACGATATGATCCTGCATGCAGAACTGCTCTCCCCATGCAGGCTCCCTGCAGGTTCCCTGATCGAAGTGACAGCGCTCAGGATGCACGATACAGCTATCGCAGGCAGCAAGCTTCTGAAAGCACGGATAACAAAAGCCTTGGTTAAAGCTCTTATTGGTTTTGCGGGAGCAATTCACACAGAAGATGGAACCGCTAAATTCCAACCTCAGCGGGGAACCAATGAGCGGATTGGCCGCAACGGACTCCTCCCCAAGGCGCATCGCGTAGGCCACTGTGGGTTCGAGCCTTGCGGCCATCTTGCGGACGATACCGCGCGCTTGTTCTTGCATAGCCCTATTGCCTTACTGAAGTGTTTCGTTGTCTTGCATCACTGAGGGCTCCAGGTCCTTGGAGCAAC
>JAYOBL010000051.1:9506-15879 GCA_038104835.1 Gammaproteobacteria bacterium
TTCGTACAGGATGATCGTTTGCAGGCAGGATTCGACCTGCTCCTGTGTGAGTCGAGTTCCATCGCCCCACTTACCCAGCTCTACCGCCGTCTTTAGATTTTCGTAGATCGTCGGGGTCATTGCATCGATAAGCTCATCAATGCTCTCTGGCCGCTCGAAAGGAATTTTAGGAATCTCTTCACTCATAGCTCTTCACTCATAGTTCTTCACTCATAACTTAAACTTAGTATTCTAAAGCGTACGTTGCCCACTACCCGCTCGTTAGCCGCGAGTGCAGACCAACGGCCGCGGCGTAAGCCAGACCCGCTAGCAAGCCGCCAAGATGTGCCGCCGAGGCGATGCTGTCGCCGGCGAAAAGCTCCATTGCCACCAGCGCCACGGCGAAAGCGAAAAATGTGCTGGCCCGCAAACTGATGCCTATTTTGGGAGCCACCACGCCCAGAAGCCAGCAGTAGCCTACTAGACCATAAACGAGCCCGGAGAGCCCGCCAAAGGCGTTCGACATGGAGAAGTAATACTGCAAAACATTACCGATGAATGCCGTAATGACATACAGCAAAAGCACAATCGCGGGAGACTGCAACTTCTCTAAGCGTGTGCCGAAATAAAACAACCAAAGTAGATTAAACACCAAATGCAGCTCGCCAAAATGCAGAAGCGCAGGTGTTAGGCTGCGGAGGAAGTTCGCTGGCGAAGCAAGCTCAAGCAAGAGCTGCGAGAAACTACTGAACGGGATCGGTGCAAAGAATAATCCAAGCACCGGCACAAGCTCGCGGCCGTTGCGCGACAGCAGTGCCACGCAGAGACAGGCTATGGCAAGGCAGGCCGTGAGTGGGCTGCGACGGAGAAACGCAGCCAGCCGCCAAAGAGCGGCAAAGGCCGTGTTAACGCCGCTAGGCCGCGCAGCGTGTGCCGCCTCGTTAAGAGCCTGAGCTCGCCTTAGCACCTCGTTAAGCTCGCCACGCTCAAGGGAATCTAAGGCCTTTCGGACTTGGTCGGCCTGGCTTTCGCTCGCCGCCCAAATTACCTGTTCGCCGGCCTCTTCACTAACACGGACGCCGAGCCCCTGAGCCTGAAGAAGACCAAGCAGCGGACGCAGATCGAAAGCAATAGGGACGCTAGCCGCTCGCAGCATCGTTAGTCTTCTTTCTCAAGGCGATTACCCCAGCCCAATTTCGAGCGGCAGGCGCCATAGAACGAGTGCTCAAGAGGGTGAATCAATTTGAGCATCTTAGGCGATTTGCGAATGATGATTTCATCTCCGGCCTTGGCTGAGAAGACTTCCTGCCCATCACAGCTTATCTTGGGGTGCAGCGCCTCAGTCGCCGCCACAACAAGCTTTATTTCACTATCGCCATCCACCACGATAGGCCTGCTGTTAAGGCTGTGGGGATACATCGGTACGAGTGCAATGGCGTTCAGGCCTGGATGCATGATTGGACCGCCTGCGGAAAGCGAGTAGGCGGTGGAGCCGGTTGGCGTTGCAACAATGAGGCCGTCCGATGAGAGGCTATAGACAAAACGCCCATCAACGAAGAGTTCGAACTCGATCATCTGCGCCGCGTTGCCAGGATGCAACACCACGTCATTCAACGCCGCGCCAAGCACGCTCTCGCCTTCTTCACTGCCCGGCTGAGTAACATTGAGGAGGAAGCGTCTGTCGACGCTGAAATTGCCGCTCAACACTTCCTGCAGTCCCGCTTCGATTTTGCTCGGCGGAATATCAGTGAGAAACCCCAGTTTACCTCGATTGATGCCAATTACAGGCAGCTGGGCCTCGGCAATGGACTTGGCAACACGAAGCATGCTGCCATCGCCGCCAATCACGACAACGAAGTCGCAGCGCTCGGCAAGCTCGGAGTCGCCACAGATTACATCTCCACCGCCGCCCACTAGGCCCGACGTCTGCTCGTCTAGCACCGCGATTAATGAGGCCTGTTTTAGGAAGGCAAGCACGCGCTCGAGACTGTCAACGACGCCCGCATGCCCCGGACGCCCTACTACGCCAATGTGCTTGAATGGAGCCATCGTTTTCGCGCTTCCTGTAAAAAATCGGATAAAAGTATAGCATGTCCAACGGCCCACCGAGCGGCGATGAGCTCGGCCTACCCGTTACAAAGTTCCTAAGCGTCGGCGCTGGGCGATGCCTCCACGACCCCGCCTGTGTGAATAGCGATTATCTGAGTTCCCCGTGGGTATTCCCCGCTAGCGATTCGCCTCCACAGCCCGTAGAACATCTTACCTGTATACACCGGCTCAATCGGAATGCCTGTCGCCGAATTGAAACGGCGGACGAAGCCTCTGAGACGCCGCGGACGTTTACCATAGCCGCCGAAGTCGAAACGCTCGTCAATATCCCAATTGCTACCCGCGGCCCCGTGGTTCAGCTTCGCGCAGAGCTCATCACGTAGATAACCCTCGGCGCGCAGCACTGAGAAACCCTGCGTGAAGGGAATCGATCCAGCCACGATACCGCCTTGAGCAAACCCGTTAACCACCCCCGCCATCGTCGTCGCGGTTCCGCAGCAAATTGCGACTACTCTCTCCACAGACGAATCAAACTCGGCATTGGATTCAAATATCGCCCAATTGCAATAATTCGCAATCTCTTCGCAGCCAAGAGCCGCCATGCGATTGCCGCCCCCCTCTGGAATCAGCGCGAACTCACCGAAGCTTTGCCGAATGCCTTCAAGTATCTCCTGCGCCTCTGGCCGCAGGCTGACTGTCTCAAGGGCCGTCGACAATAACAGCTCGTCGGGTAGATCACGAAAGAGCCTGTATTGCGCCCGAGTTAAAGCAGTCAAAGCCATGCCCTGCTGCCGCGCAAAGCGCAGCACTGGGTTCAACGGCTCAAGAATTTCTCCTCGCACGCAGCCGATAGTCTCTAACCCCAATGCAGCGCCGGCCGCTGCCAAGGCATAAAGATGGTTGGAATACGCTCCACCAAAACTCAGAACACGGGATACCCCGGCCTCTCGCAGGGCTGCGATATTGTGCTTCAGTTTGTACCACTTATTACCACTCACCGTGGGATGAATGAGATCCAAGCGCAGCACGGCGAGCTCGACCCCTTTCGCGGCCAATAATGGATGGGCAAGCCTCTGCAGAGGCGGATGCTGAATTTGAAGCGGGGCCATGCGAATCCTTGGTCTATGCAAGGCACGATTATCAGGCGAAGTAGACGCTCAGGGAAAGCGCTGCTGGCCAGCGATCAGTAATACAGCTGAGGAGCCAGCAATGGTGAGAAGCCGCGCAACCTGGCGAATGAATAGTGAGAAGGTAGAGAGATCGAGAGAAGGTAGAGAGAAGATATAAGGGAAAGCAGGAGCAAGAGTAGATGGCGGACCGGACGGGACTCGAACCCGCGACCCCCGGCGTGACAGGCCGGTATTCTAACCAGCTGAACTACCGGTCCGCATAACTCTTTTTGCCTTGGCTAACCTTTCGAAGGTGACGAGTTGTTCGGCTCGCAACCGGCATGGCCATGGCGTCTACTGTAACGTGTTCCACCCGAAAGAGTGGTGGGTGATGAGGGATTTGAACCCCCGACATTCGCCTTGTAAGGGCGACGCTCTCCCAACTGAGCTAATCACCCGTGTCACAGAGAGAGGCGCATTTTACCGACAATCGAATGTATGTCAATAGACGGCAAACGATATACACTTTAACGATGAATCGGTAGACTTCGCATCCTCTTTTATCCATCGCTTTGACAAGCTAAGCCGCTAAATATAGCTGCCTAGCCTTACTCGAGAGCCCTATGCGCCTGTTCAAGGAATTCACATTCGAAGCCGCTCATCGCCTCCCCCATGTGCCCGAGGGTCACAAATGTGCGCGCCTGCATGGCCACTCTTTCGTGGTACGCATCAGCGTCGACGGCGAGGTTGGCGAGCAGTCAGGCTGGGTCATGGATTTCGGCGATATCAAGGCTGCGTTCAAACCCCTTTACGACAGGCTCGATCACTACTACTTGAACGAAATCCCGGGACTCGAAAACCCAACTAGCGAAAACCTAGCGCGCTGGATTTGGCGCGAGCTTAGCCCCTCTTTGCCGCAGCTCAGCGCTGTGGAAATACGTGAGACCTGCACTAGCGGCTGTATCTATCTCGGGGATTGATATCCGCCCGGCTACACTAAGCGCAAGCCCCAAGGGTTTGAGGTTAAATTGTTAAGCCGCTAGCGCCGTAGCCTCAACCGACTCGTCAGCCAAGCGGCTAGCAGCCACTCTCTGCCTTTGAGCTATCAGCTTCTTTGCCGCCATAAACTCCTTCGGCCTGCCAACGCAGTCTGCAGCAATCACCACGCCTTCTTTAAGATAGAAAACCGCGAAGCCGCCCTGCGCGCCTACTTCGGGTGTGCCTCGCACTGCTAGCTCATCGAAGCCCTCACTCAAACCAACCATCTGCAACTTGATTTCATATTGATCTGACCAAAACCATGGCACTGCATCGTAGGCCGTCGCCTTTCCGCAGATGTTCGCCGCCGCGACACGCGACTGATCCGTCGCATTTTGAACAGACTCGAGTAGCAGCGGCCTCTGGTAAAGCGCGCTCGGATGTCGCGCACAGTCTCCAGCTGCATAAATATCCTGATCGGTGGTTTGAGCGTTCTCGTCGACCAGCACCCCTCGATCGGTCGCAAGTCCTGCTGCCTCGCATAGTTCGACATTGGGAACGACACCGATACCGGCAATGACGAAGTCTGCAAGGTATTCACTGCCATCGCCGCAGAGCACGCTCTGAACGCTGCCTTGGCCTTGCAACTCTTTTACTAGCGTATTGGTCACCACTTTCACACCGCGGCTCGTATGCAGCTGTGTCATATACGAAGAAAGCACTTCGCTCGTTACGCGTTCAAGCACGCGAGCCGCAGCCTCTATGACAGTGACCTCTAGCCCCATCTTGCGCAGCACCGCAGCGGCCTCTAAGCCAATATATCCACCGCCTACAATGACTACGCGCCGCCCAGGAGTCGCCAACGGCCTGAAGGCTTCGATATCGGCAGCGTCGCGAATAGTGAACACATTGTCGAAGCGTTCGCTCCCCGGCAGCGTCCTTACTTTCGCACCGGTGCAAACCGCGAGCTTATCGTAAGCGAGCACCGAACCGTCCGCTAGCTCCACCGATTTGCCCTGCCTATCGATAGACACAACGCGCGTACCGAGCCTCAGATCCACGTTATTGTCACTAAACAGCTTGGCGGGTCGCAGCCGAATCTCGTCTAAGGTTTTCGCACCGGCAAGCAGTTCCTTTGACAGCGGTGGACGATGATACGGCAGCTCAGTTTCGTCACTGAGTAGCGTGATACTGCCGGTCCAGCCTTCGCGCCTAAGCTGCAGGGCCAGTGTAGTGCCCGCGTGACTTGCCCCAATAATTACACAGCTACCGTTGGTCATTGTGTCTTCCTTAAAATTTGATCTACCGCCGCTTACCGCGCCCAGTCGATACTTAAGAGTTGCTTCTGCTGCAAATAGGCATTGCAGCGCGAAAAAGGGTTGCTGCCGAAAAAGCCTCGATAAGCCGCCAGCGGCGACGGGTGCGCGCTTTGGATAATAAGCTGCGACTTATCGCAAAGCAGTGCCACCTTGCTACCGGCGTAAGCCCCCCAAAGGAGATACACCACCGGCCGACCGCTCAGCGCCAACACCTTAATAACAAGGTCTGTAAATGCCTGCCAGCCAAGCTGCGCATGGGAGGCGGGCTCTCCGGCCGCAACCGTAAGCACACTGTTTAGCAGCAAGACTCCCTGGGCTCCCCAACCTGTTAGGTCTCCCTCAGCCGCTGTACGAGTTACACCACAGTCGCTTTCAAGTTCGCGAAAGATATTACGTAGCGATGGCGGTAAAGGGCATTGTTCGGGCACGGAAAAGCTTAAGCCGTGAGCCTGTCCTGCGTGGTAGGGATCTTGCCCCAAGATCACGACCTTAGTTTGTAATGGCGATGTTAGCTCCAAGGCTTTGAATATTTCTTCGCGCGCCGGGTAAACCTCTTTGGCTGCCTCGGCTTCGCGCTGGAGCTGCACGTCGATGCTATCAAGCAGCGTCGTGAGTAGCGCGACGCTTTGCCCGGGCAAGGCAGCGAGCGCAGTCAGCCAGGGCGCCGGAAGCTGGGAGATCAGAGCTGCCAAGCGCCTAACTAGTCTCGCTCAGCGGCCGCATATGAGGAAATAAAAGCACGTCTTTGATCGAGGCGCTGTCTGTGAACAGCATCACGAGTCGATCGATGCCTATCCCCTCGCCTGCGGTCGGCGGCATGCCGTATTCAAGCGCTCGAATATAGTCGTCGTCGTAGTGCATTGCCTCGTTGTCCCCCGAGTCTTTCTGCTCTACCTGCAGACGGAAGCGCTCCGCCTGGTCTTCCGGATCGTTCAACTC
>JAYOBL010000148.1:0-2894 GCA_038104835.1 Gammaproteobacteria bacterium
CCCTGAATCGGTCGAACGAAGATTGCAGCAAGGTTTTAGAATCGTCACTGTCGGGGTCGACGGAGGGCTTTCGGCTCGAGCGCAGCAAGCTCTGCAGAGAGCCCGTGCCATGGGTCAGTGAATTCTTCATTGACGGGTCCTTAATCCATTGGCGCTCAATTCATGATGCCGTAATTTGTGGCTAAAAGCGGGGTT
Organism: Gammaproteobacteria bacterium; assembly: GCA_038104835.1. Classification (GTDB taxonomy): domain Bacteria; phylum Pseudomonadota; class Gammaproteobacteria; order Pseudomonadales; family Pseudohongiellaceae; genus UBA9145. Next base: position 196 of record JAYOBL010000148.1, read on the forward strand.
ACGCAAGCAGCAAAGGCTCTGCGAGCTATCGCCGAGCCTATAATTCTAGCGCTGACAATCGGCTGCCTGCGTGTGATTCTTACTTAGTGTAGACGACCAGGAATTGGCTCGTCTTGCCACGAACCGCAGGTGCGAAGACGCCCACGTCTAAAGGGTCATCGGCATTCTTAAGTAGCTCCGAGCTCTTCGCGAGGCGCAGCCCTGCACCCTCTGCTAGCGCAGTAATAACGCTCTCCGATACTCGGTGCAGCGTGCCGCCGGCCTCCATTCCAGTGCCATCCGGTGCTATGTGGTCTGAAGCCAAGAATAGGCCGCCTGGCTTGAGAACACGGGCTATCTCGGCAAAAGACGCTTCGGCATCGCCAAGGCTATTACCTTCTGGAGCGAAACCGAGTTCGTGGGGGCCTTGAATCCAAGTCACCATGTCGATGCTGTTATCCGCAGCTTCGAGCGCATCGAAATTGGTGATGCTCACGCTGACGTTTGCAAGGCGATTGTCCTCTGTACGCAAATCAATTCCGTCGCCGACAAAGCCCATGAGTCCCGGCGCGTGGTGCAATACAACACTGCCCGTTTCGCCAACGGCGCGGCTTAAAATTTCGGTGTAGTAGCCTCCACCCGCTTCAAGTTCAAGCACGTCCATCCCGACTTCCAGTCCTGCAAAGGCTAGAACCTGTTCAGGCATGCGGCGTGCGTCATTCTCAGTGTCTGCGTCCGGTCGATCTGGGTGCGCGAGTGCGGCTGCGACATCCGCCTGCGCGCCGAAGGCTGATGGCAGGCCCAACGCTCCAAAAAGTGAGAGTGCTGCAATGCTCAGACGAGCCGAAAAATGCTTAAGCTTGTAACTCATATTGTGTCTCCTTGTTTGTACTCTGAGGCTTTGGTGGATCAGTGCGAACGCCTCTGGCTACTTTTGGTTCTCGATTAGAACCCATGCCAGCTGTCGGGTCTAGAGGGAGCGCAGCGCTCGCTGTAGGGTGCCCTCTGGAACTTTCGATAACTTGCAGCGGAAGGTCAAGTTGTGCCATAAACGAATGGCGTTAGTTCTACGCCGAACGGAGATTCAAAATCTCTCAGCAACCTTTTCACTCAGGGCATAAAAACAACAAACCCGAGGACAGTAATATGAGTACGAAGCAAGCAGGTCAAGAGCTAGAGGCCCAAAGGCCGGCTAGCACCAAACAAAGTTTTTCAGACAAGGTTCTTATGTTTGTTAGCTCTAGCGCGCTGGCAATGCTTGGGGGCGCGCTTCAAGCCCAGGACGCCCCGCCTACCTTCTACGCCGATGCTCTGCCGCTGTTCGAGAAAAATTGCGCAGCTTGCCATCAGCCCGACGGCCCCCGTGTCGGCGGCATCACTGCTCCTATGTCGCTCTTGGACTACTCGCAAGCTCGTGCCTGGGCCCCCATGATTCGCAACGCTCTTGTCACAGGCTATATGCCGCCGTGGGGAGCACACGAGAGACATCGCGGTGAGTTTAAGGATGAGCGCTACATAGACGATGCTGAGAAGGCGCTTCTTGTGGCCTGGGTAGACGGAGGTGCGCTCGAAGGTAATCCGGCGGATGCGCGCAGTGGGATGTCCACAGTGACTGGCGGCACAGCGATGCCTGAGTCAGGCTGGTGGATTGGCAAGCCCGACCTTGAAGTACAATTTGAGAGGCCAGTTAAGGTTGCTGACAATATTGAAGACTGGCAGCCAACTATTCAAATGCCTGTACCCGAGGGCGCTCACGCTAAGCCGCGCTGGATATCTAAAGCCGAACTGAATCCGGGCGGGCCGTGGGTGCATCATATTGTATCGAGCCACATGGGCGTTGGCGTTCCTGGCAGGGGGCCTTTTACCTACCCCGAAGGCTGGGGTGTCTTGATGCCAGAAGACCCTTTCATAACAGTCAACATGCATTACCACAAGACGCCCGGCGAAGGCACTGCGGTGGCTGACATGACCCAAGCGGGTTTCGTTTTCTACGAAGACGGAGCGGTAATTGACCACGTAGTTGAAACCAATCTGCTGCCTCACAGGGGGTGGACCATCCCCGCGGGTGATCCCAACTACAAGGTGACGAATACGCATGAGATAGAGGAAGACATTTTCCTTCTGTCTATGGGGCCGCATATGCACTACCGCGGCAAGGCAATGCGTTACGAAGTGGAGTACCCAGACGGCGAGCGCGAAACGCTATTGTGGGTTCCGGACTATGATTTTAACTGGCAGTTTTTGTATGAGTACGAAGAGCCTAAGTTTCTGCCAAAGGGCTCCGTGCTTCATCTCTCTTGGTGGTTTGATAACTCGGCCAACAACCGCTTCAATCCCGATCCCAGCGCCGAGGTTGTCTATGGACCGGAGACTACTGACGAAATGGCCAATGCTAGAATCTATTTTGCGCCCACCACTAAGCGCGGCATTGTCGTCGGAAGTGAAATTCCTCAGGACGTTCTCGAAACGGCAAGAGAAGAAGATCTGCGTAGGCGTGAGAATGCCGATTTGTTGGAGCTTGGAGAGGATGATCTTAGCTGGCTAAGTGAGTAAGCTAGGGTCTTGCTAACGCGTACACCCTCGGAAGTTATATCTTATATAGGAATTTCGTCATGATAAGCCCGCTCTCTATCGTTCTTACTGCTACTAGCGATCTGGTCAAATCGATACGCATGACCGCTGGAAGGCCTTTAACAGCCCTATTAGCCGGTCTCGCTTTA
>JAYOBL010000149.1:0-2872 GCA_038104835.1 Gammaproteobacteria bacterium
GCGGCTTCTCCTCGCAAGCGACTCAGCTGCTTATGGCCTGTGGCAAAAAATTCGACTACGTTGATATATTGGCTAATCCAGAGATTAGAGCAACTCTGCCGACTGTTTCAGACTGGCCAACATTCCCCCAGCTTTTCGTAAACGGGGAGCTCGTAGGAGGCTGCGACATCGTGGTCGAGATGTATGAGAAGGGAGAGTTGCAAGAACTAATCGCAGGCGTAGAAGTCGATTAGACGCGTTCATTCTCGCTCGAGGCAGTCTTAGTTGGACAATGCGATCGCTGCTGCCTCTTTCGGAGGCCAGCGGCTAATTAAAAGCTGCTGGCTCTTGAATAGCCGCTGGCTCTTAACTAGCCGCTGGCGCTTATAAAGCCGCGGGCGCCTACATAAGCCGCCGCCTCGTGTAGAAGTCGTCGCCCTCAAAGGCTGCGCGCACTCACAGAAAATATCTCTTTCCCCACTCTGCCGTTACGCGCCAGCGAACCGTGGCGGTCTAGTCCTTTAGGGGCCAGCCCCCCAGTCGTTGCCACTTATTGACGATGGTGTAGAACAGTTCAGCGGTTTTTGCGGCATCGTAGCGTGCGGAATGAGCTTCGGAATTATCGAAGTCGATTCCCGCGGATTCGCAGGCCCGCGCGAGTACCGTTTGGCCGAAGGCGAGACCGCTCAGGCTCGCGGTATCGAAACTCGAGAACGGATGAAACGGATTGCGTTTGAGGTCGTGCCGCGCAGTGGCTGCGTTGATGAAGCCGTGATCGAAGTGGGCGTTGTGTCCGACGAGGATGGCACGTTTGCAGCGGTTGGATTTCAGCGCCTGGCGAATCTGGGTAAACAGCGTACCTAAGACATCCTTCTCGGGCCTTGCGATCCTTAAAGGGTGGAAAGGGTCTATGCCGGTGAATTTGAGCGCGGCCTCTTCGAGATTCGCGCCTTCAAAGGGGACAATACGCTGGAAAAAAGTCTGCTCTGTTTCGAGCTCTCCAGCGGCGTTAAAGCAGGGGATAACAGCGCCGATCTCGAGGATGGCATCGGTGCTTGCATTAAATCCCCCAGTCTCTATATCGACGATGACGGGCAGATAGCCGCGGAAGCGACCTTCCATCATTGCTGCCGAGGCCGCCGCTAGCTCGGCCTCCTCGTCGCTGTCGTCGATATTATAGGCCTCGGAATCGAATTCTCTGTCGCCTCCACGCTCGAACTCATGCTCCTCGTCGTCAGAGTTGAGGGGTGCTTCTTGATCATTTTGCATTGTTCTGCCTTGCGTAGTTATGTGAGGTAGGGTGGCGCAGGGAAGTCCAAGGATTGATCGCCCGGCCGCCCACAGTGACTTGCTAAGATTCGATGACGCGCCAGGATACGGCTTCGCCGGCGCGAAGGGGTATGAGCACGTTACCATCGTAAGGGTAGGCATTGGGAAGCGTCCATTCGCGTTTTTCTAGCGTGACCTTATCGGAGTGGCGTGGAAGGCCATAGAAATCGGCGCCGAAATGACTAGCGAATCCCTCGAGTTTATCGAGAGCCCCGGCGGCTTCGAAAATCTCAGCATAAAGTTCCAATGCTGCCGGGGCGCTGTAGATACCTGCGCAGCCGCAGCTGGTCTCTTTTGCCGGGCGTGCGTGCGGCGCTGAATCAGTGCCGAGGAAAAACTTACTGCTGCCAGAGGTCGCTGCTTTGAGCAGTTGCTCCTGATGTGTATTGCGCTTGAGTATGGGCAGACAGTAAAAATGGGGCCTCACAGCGCCAGCGAGCAAGTGGTTGCGATTGAGAAGAAGATGATGCGCGGTTATGGTCGCTGCTACGTTGCTTGAGGCTTGCTCTACGAACTTCACAGCATCGCCTGTGGTGATGTGCTCGAGCACGATCCTCAGTGTGGGTAATTCCTCGCACAAAGGTGCCAGCAGCGTGTCGATGAACTGTTTTTCACGATCGAACACGTCGACATGCTCGTCGGTAACCTCGCCATGAATCAGCAGCGGCATGCCTATTTCCGCCATGCGCCGCAGAGCAGGCATGACCTTGTCCATACTGGTCACACCGGAGTCGGAATTGGTCGTTGCACCCGCAGGGTAGTATTTGACGGCCTGAACTACGCCGCTGTCGTAAGCGCTGGCTATCTCATTGGGTGAGAGATTGTCAGTGAGGTATAGCGTCATCAGCGGGTCAAAGTCGCTGTCCTCAGGGCGCGCGGCAATAATCCGTTCGCGGTACGCGGCGGCGAGTTCGAGGGATGTCACAGGCGGTTTTAAGTTGGGCATGACAATTGCGCGGCCGAAGGTTCGCGCCGTATGGGGCACGGTGGTCGCTAGCGCGTCCTCATCACGCAGATGAACGTGCCAGTCATCAGGGCGATCGATAATAATGCGCTGAACTGTGGAGCTGGAAGGGTGACTCGCTTGGTGGCCATGCTTCATAGTAGTTTCTTAAGCTCAAGTGATGCGTGTGAACGGTGTATTTGGAAACGCCCCGTGCGAAGACGCATTGTACCGGACAACGCTTCGAAGCTGAATCTCGTGAGATGCGAGCGGCAGCGCTAGCGGATTCTCGCAGACAACAGTGATAGAATGTTGGTTTGCGCAGCGATGCGATTTACCCTCAGGGCTGCAAGTAAGGAGCAGTGTAGATGTCAGATATAAACAAGGTCGTTTTAGCCTATTCAGGAGGTTTGGATACCTCTGTAATCGCCAAATGGCTTGCCGAAACCTATGATTGCGAGGTGGTGACTTTTACCGCAGATCTCGGCCAAGGCGGCGAGGTCGAGCCGGCTCGGGCTAAGGCGCAGGCGATGGGGATTAAAGAGATCTTCATCGAAGATTTGCGCGAGGAATTTGTGCGCGACTACGTCTACCCGATGTTCCGAGCCAATGCCTTTTATG
>JAYOBL010000150.1:0-2861 GCA_038104835.1 Gammaproteobacteria bacterium
GACAAAGCGGTCGCCAGCTAAATCGTAACAGTTCGCACCGTCAAGCCATGTTCCGCAACATGGCCATCTCACTCGTCGAGCACGAGCTGATTAAGACTACGCTGATCAAGGCTAAGGAGCTGCGCTCCGTTGCCGAGCCGCTGATCACGCTAGCGAAAGAAGACAGCGTGGCTAACCGCCGCCTAGCCTTCAACCGTACTCGCGACAAAGCGACAGTGGGCAAGCTGTTCACTGAGCTGGGTCCGCGCTACAAAGAGCGTCCCGGTGGTTATATCCGCATCCTTAAGTGTGGACTTCGTTCTGGCGACAAAGCGCCCATGGCCTACGTCGAGCTCGTCGATCGTCCTAACGGCGTCGATGCGGCAGATAGCAGCGACGACTAGGCGCGCTTGCACTGCCTAGTAACAAAGAAGCCGAGTACAGCTCGGCTTTTTTGTGCGCGCTCCTTAAATGACGTGAATGACTTTGAGTTTAGCCGAGCAGAGTTAACGCAATCCCGCTTGGTGCCCAGCAACAGAGGAAAGCTCCCATGATTACTTCATTTCACCCGCCCAAACGCATGCTGATGGGGCCCGGACCGTCAGACGTTAATCCACGAATACTTGAGGCGTTAGCGAGGCCGACAATAGGACATATGGATCCTGCGTTCGCGGCGATGATGGACGAGCTCAAGAGTCTCTTGCAGGCCACGTTCATGACCGAGAACGAATTGACCCTGCCGGTATCTGCTCCGGGCTCGGCGGGCATGGAAACGGTGTTCGCTAATCTCTTGGAGCGCGGCGACAAAGCGATCGTCTGCGTGAACGGCGTATTTGGTGGTCGCATGGTCGAGAACGTGCAGCGCTGCGGCGCTGTTGCGATTACGATAGATCAGGAATGGGGCAAGCCGGTTGATCCTGCCGCAGTTGAAGAAACGTTGAAAGCGCATCCCGATGCGAAGCTCTTAGCCTTCGTGCATGCCGAAACCTCTACCGGCGTTCTGTCCGATGCTAAGACGCTGTGTGCGTTAGCGGATCGCTATGGGTGCCTGAGCGTTGTCGATGCGGTGACCTCGCTTGCGGGCAGTGAGCTTCGGGTAGACGACTGGGGTATAGACGCCATTTATTCAGGCACCCAGAAATGCCTGTCCTGTGTGCCGGGTATCGCACCGGTTTCATTCTCGGCGCGAGCGGCGAAAGTGATAACGCAGCGTCGTACCCAAGTGCAGAGCTGGTTTCTTGATCTGAACTTGGTCATGGCTTATTGGGGTGGTTCAGCTAAGCGCGCCTATCACCACACGGCGCCTGTGAACTCGCTTTACGCGCTACATGAGGCGCTGCTTATCCTGCAGGAAGAAGGGCTGACGCAGAGCTGGGAGCGCCATGCTCGCAATCACCGCGCCTTGGTCGCGGGAATTGAGGCGTTGGGCCTCAGCTTTGTTGTAGCTCCCGAGCACAGGCTGCCGCAGCTTAACCTCGTGCGCTTTGGTAGTGAGGTAGATGACGCGGCGGTTCGCAGCGCGCTGCTTAACGACCACGGCCTCGAAATAGGCTCAGGGCTCGGTGCCTTCGCCGGCAAGGTTTGGCGCATCGGTTTAATGGGTTTCGCGAGTAGCGAAAGACATGTAGTCGCTTGCCTGTCTGCGCTTGGCAGCGTGCTTCAGAGTCAGGGTTTAAGTGTAGAGCCGGATAGTGCAGTCGAGGCCGCGCGGCAGAGTTACGCGCAGTAGTGCATTTTAAAGCGGTCAAGTGAGCCGCGGGAATCCCCCAATCCTTTTTTGATAGGCCGAGGCGTGTATGAATAATCAGCTAGAGATGCGCGATTGGATATCGCTAGTTGCGCTCTCCGCGATCTGGGGCGCGTCGTTTTTTTTCCTGCGTCTTGCCGCACCCGTGTTCGGCCCGGTGCCGCTTATTGCTGCCCGTGTATTCTTCGGCTTCTGCCTGCTGCTGCCGGTTTTTCTGTATCGCGGCCTTGGCTCCCAGCTGCGTGAGCACTGGCGCATCGTCTTCGTTATTAGCCTTGCGAACATGAGTTTTCCGTTTAGCCTGCTCGCCTACGCGTCGCTGTCACTCAACGCTGGCATTACCTCGATACTCAATGCCACGGTACCGTTCTTTGCCGCGCTGATCGCATTCAGCTTTTGGTCTGTTAGGCTGTCGCGCCTCGCCCTTCTTGGCATGGGAATTGGCTTCGGTGGGGTAGTGCTAATCGTATTCGATCCCGCCGCCGCCGATCTCGGTCAGCAAGCGCTATTGGCAGTGGGCGCAGGCTTAGCGGCGTCGCTGCTCTACGGCACGGCCAGCAATCTCGCGCAGCACCGCTTGCAGGGAGTGAGCGGTCTCACAGTTACCGTCGGCAGCCTTGGTTTCGCGACGCTCACCCTAGCACCCGTGGCGTGGCTGCAGTGGCCGACCACAGCTCCAAGCAGCGCCATGTGGGCAACGGTAATAGCCCTAGGCGCGCTGTGCACAGGCGTGGCATACCTCATCTTCTACAAGCTCATTAGCCGCATAGGCGCGGCGCGAGCGCTTAACACAACGTTCATGGTCCCGGCTTTTAGTCTACTTTGGTCGAGCCTGTTTCTTGATGAGCCAATTACCCTCGCGATGCTCGGCGGCTGTGGCTTAATTCTCTTCGGCGTGGCCCTGACGACGGGCAAGCTGGTTAAGTCAAAGCAAGAAGCCCCTGCTCAGGCCTAGTAAGACTCGCGGCTAGCGAAAAGGGTCAACGCCAGCATCGGCCAAATCCCTAAATGGATCATGACGTCTGCGGTGTTGAATACATAGTGCCAGTAGGGGATTCCCAGCACGTCGATAAAGTCGATCACGCTGCCGTAGACCCAGCGGTCTATAATATTGCTCCCGCCGCCGCCGACAATA
>JAYOBL010000052.1:0-1481 GCA_038104835.1 Gammaproteobacteria bacterium
ACTCAGCAGACAGCAAACAGTGTCGATCTCGGCGGCGAGGTGACAGTGACTCACGGCGCAAGGCGCATCGTGAACTCGGGAGAGGGAGAGAGCACAAGCACGACCATCGACCGCGCGGCAAACACGATCGACATGCAGGGTGACATCGCCTTCCGCGAGCCGGGCATCCTGCTGCGCGGAGAGCGCGCCTTCATCGATTCGGCTAACGAGACTAACCAGGTGGAGAGCGCTTACTACGTGCTGCACGAGAGCGGCATTCACGGCTCGGCACAGCAAATTAGCTACGACTCGGAATCGGGTCTGGTCAGCATAGAAAACGGCGAGTTTAGTCGCTGCGAACCCGGCGAAGAATTTTGGAGCTTGCGTGCCCAAGGGTTTGAGTTAGATCAGGCCAACGGGCGTGGCAGCGCGCGCAAAGTGAGTTTGCGAGTGCGCGACGTTCCGGTCTTTTATTACCCGGGGACCGTTCAGTTCCCACTCGGCGACCAAAGACTCAGCGGATTCCTGCCTCCTAGCCTAGGCTCGAGCCGCACCGGCGGCGCCGATATAGAGATCCCCTACTATTTCAACATTGCGCCCCACATGGATGCCACCCTGCGCCCGCGCCTGCTGTCCGATCGCGGTCTCATGCTAGGCGGCGAACTGCGCTACCTGGGCAAGCGCTCGATGAATACGCTGAATGCTGCGTTTCTTGGCGACGATAAATTATTCGACCCCGCCACGGCGCAGACCCTAGGCGCCGATTCCCCGAACCAGCCCGACCGCTGGTTCCTTGGTTTTGAGCACGAAGGCCAGCTTGGCGACAGCCTTACCACCTACGTTGACTACAACGCAGTGAGCGACAACGACTATTTCTTCGACTTCGGCAATGGCGGCCTGAACCTCAGCAGTCAAACTCACCTCAATCGCCAAGCGCGCATCGACTTCAGTAGCCCTGTGTTAAACGCAGGGCTCAATGTGCAGCGACTCCAGATCATCGATCCCTTTGCCGCAGCGCTAGATATTAATCGTCCCTTCGACCGCCTGCCGCAGTTCACCTTTGCCACGGGCACTGAGCTAGGCTACGGATTCCGCATAGCGCTAGCCGGCGAAGCCACCCTGTTCGATCGCTCTCTGGACGAAGCGCTTCTGAGCCAAGCGAAGATCGACGCTGGCGCTCTGGTCAACGGCACGCGAGTCAATCTCGAACCTGAAATTAGCTGGGGTATCGAGCGACCCGGGTGGTTCCTGCGCGCCAAGTCCAAGTACCTGCAGCGCAGCTACACGCTCGACCGTCAGGCCGTAGGCACCGACTCGGCTCCAGATTTCGGCGTGGCGGTGAATAGCCTCGATGCCGGACTGATCTTTGAACGCGCCACTGCCAGCGGCGGCACCCAGACCCTTGAGCCAAGACTCTTTGCTCTCGACAGCGGCTTTGCGGAGCAGGGTGAAATTCCGCTATTCGATTCCTCCGAGCTCAACTTCAGCTTTGCACAGCTATT
>JAYOBL010000052.1:1491-15610 GCA_038104835.1 Gammaproteobacteria bacterium
CTTCGCCGGCGGCGACCGCGTAAGCAATGCGCGCCAGCTCAGCGCCGCCCTGACAAGCCGCGTGATCGACAGCGACGGTCGTGAACGAGCACGCTTCTCCCTCGGGCAGACCGTCTATTACGAAGACCGGCTAGTCGATCTTTCCAACCCATTGCAGAACTGGGCACCCCGCTACTCGCCGACCTCAACTGGCTCGGCCTACGTAGCCGAGGCCGCCTACTCCTTGGGAGAGCGCTGGCGTTTCCTTGCGGATGTGCAGTGGGACGAGGAGAAGCAAGAAGTTATCGAAGGCCGCGTGCAGATGCGCTACCGTCGCGGCAACTCTCAGCTGGTTAATCTCGCCTATCGCGAACGCAACCTGGTGAGCTCTCCAAATCTAGTGCTTCCCCCCGCCATTGAAGGCGCCATTGACCCACATATTAGGCAGACCGATGTGTCCGCGGTCTGGCCTCTGGGAGCGAATTGGAAGATACTGGGACGCTGGAACTACGATCACAGCAACGCGCGGAACCTTGAGAGCTTCGGCGGTGTCGAATACGGCAACTGCTGCGTAAAGATTCGCGTAGTCGCGCGGGAATGGATTAACGAAAACGAGCTTTTTGTGCGCAATTTTGAACCCAACCGCGGCGTCTTCCTGCAATTCACCCTGCTAGGCCTTGGCGACCTAAGCGGTGGAGGCCTCGACCGGCTACTCACCGAAGGCATTCAAGGCTACGATAGCCGCAGCCTGCGCTAAGCGCGACCGCTAACCGGCACCACACTCTTTTACTGGCACTGTTATGAACCTGAACAATCTCAATCGCCGACTTCTTTTTGTCTTCGCGGCACTCTTGCTACTCGTTTTGGCCGCTCCCTTCGCAAGCGCGCAGCGGGTACTGCTGGATAAAGTCATCGCCATCGTCGATGACGATGTGGTGCTTAAAAGCGAGCTCGACGCACGGATACGCGAGATCACCGATCAGGCGGCGCGCAGCGGTCAACCTCTGCCTGAGGATCGAGAGCAGTTCGAGTCCGACATTCTCGAGGCGTTGATCGTTGAGAACATTCAAATGCAGCTCGCCGATCGCGTGAGCATACGCTACGACGACGACACGATTAATCGCGTGCTCGGCAACATGGCGAACAATTCCAATATGAGCTTCGATGACTACGTCAATGCGCTCGAAGCCAACGGGGTGTATCTGCAGACACGCGAACAGGTGCGCAAGCAGATGACAATACAGGAGCTGCAGCGCGGCATGGTGAGCCGGCGTATTACGATCACCGAACAAGAGATCGACAATTTCCTCAATTCAGAGATGGGCCGCGAGATGATGGCGGCGGACTACTTTGTCGAAGACCTTCTCATCCCTTTCAGCGCGATGGACTCGGCGGAGATCAAGCAGGCCAAGCAGCGCTTCGCCGCCGACCTCATCTCGCGCATTAGCGAAGACTACCCGCTGTCTGTTGCCCGCTCCGCTGCACGTCAGGGCGCGGAGTTCGAAATAGCCGGAGCGGAGCTAGGCTGGCGTAAGGCCAACCAGCTGCCCAGCCTGTTCGCCGACATCGTTAAAGACATGGAGGTTGGCGCGGTGGAGGGGCCCATCGAAGCAGGCAACGGCCTGCACATCATTCAGCTGGTCGACAAACAGGGCGGCACAGAGCAATTTGTTAATCAGACTCGCGTGCGCCACATCATGCTAACGCCCAATGAAATTCGCAACGAAGAACAAACCAAGGCCGAGATCTATAGCCTGCACCAACGCGTGCTAGACGGCGAAGACTTGGCGACCCTAGCGCGGCAGAATTCCGACGACGCCTCCTCTGTCGTCGGCGGCGGCGACCTCGACTGGATCAACGAAGGTGGCATGCCGCCCGAAATGGAGTCGATCATCGACGAGCTTGAGGTCGACGAGCTAAGCGAGCCCTTCCGTTCGGACACCGGTTGGCACATCGCCCGTGTTGAAGGGAGGCGCCTTGAGGACCTGAGCCGCGAGTTCACCCGCAATCAGGCTTCCAATGCCCTGCGCAACCGCAAGTTCGATCTAGAACGCGAAAACTGGCTTATTGAAATTCGCGAAGACGCCTTCGTTGAGTTTATCGACTAGGGTGGAGCAAAGGCGTGACCCATCGACTCGCATTGTGCCCGGGAGAGCCCGCCGGAATCGGGCCCGATCTCTGCTTGGCGCTGTGTCAAGAACCGCCGCCTGACACAGAGCTTGTCATCGTAGGCGATCCCAAGCTGTTCGCTGAGCGTGCGCAGCAGTTAAACCTCTCAGTAGATCTGCAGCCGTTTAATCCGCTTGCCGAAAAAATACCCACCGCTGCCGGCTGCCTGCGCGTTATGCCCGTTGAGCTCGTGGCGCCGGTTACCGCCGGTGAGCTCAATGTGAAGAACGTGCGCTATGTGCTCACCTGCTTGCGCGAAGCCACCGATGGCACCGTGGCGGGCTGCTTCGATGCGCTAGTCACCGGGCCTATTCACAAAGGCGTGATTAACGAGGCGGGCGTAGCTTTTAGCGGCCATACGGAATTCCTAGCCGCACGCTGCAAACGCGACCTCACCGTGATGATGCTGGCAACCGAGGGCCTGCGTGTCGCACTTGCGACAACACACCTGCCCCTTACCGCCGTCCCCGGCGCCATTACCAAGCAGTCGCTAGAGCGCGTTATCCGAATTCTGGAGGAAGACCTGCGACAGAAATTCGGCATCTCAGAGCCGCGCATCCTCGTCTGCGGCCTAAACCCCCACGCGGGTGAAGGCGGGCATCTAGGGCGTGAGGAGATCGAAGTAATCGAGCCGGTCATCACGCAGCTGCAAAAAGAAGGTCTACGCCTCATCGGCCCACTGCCCGCCGACACGCTGTTCACGCCGCGGCATCTCGATAACGCCGACGCCGTTCTCTCGATGTTCCACGACCAAGGGCTGCCGGTTCTCAAGTACAAAGGCTTTGGCGCTGCGGTGAATGTGACTCTAGGGCTGCCCATCGTGCGCACCTCCGTCGATCACGGCACCGCGCTCGATCTCGCGGGCACGGGCAAGGCCGATCTCGGCAGCTTAATCTACGCGGTTGAAACCGCTTGCCTCATGGCGACCTACACGCAGGCCGCCAACCTGAAACCCGAAATCCACTAAGAGCGCTGCCATGAGAAACCCTTCCGCGCGTAAGCTGAACAACGGCCTCGATCACACGCCGCGCAAACGTTTCGGTCAGAATTTTCTCCATGATCAGAGCGTGATTGCACGCATTATCGACGAGGTTGCGCCGCAGGCGGGCGAGCACCTATTGGAAATCGGCCCCGGCCAAGGCGCGCTAACCAGCCACCTCGCCAACATCGGTACGCGGCTAGACTGTGTGGAGCTCGACCGCGACCTGGCCCAGTTTCTCACTGCGCGCCACGCAGGCGACGCACATGTCACCATTCATCAGCAGGACATTCTTAAATTTCCACTAGAGCAGCTTGAAGCGGCTCCGCATTCGCTGCGGGTGGTCGGCAACCTGCCCTACAATATTTCCACGCCGGTGCTATTCCACCTGCTTACCCACCACGCCAGCATCGACGATATGGTTTTCATGCTGCAGCTCGAAGTGGTGCAGCGCATGGCCGCCGGCGTCGGAGACAAGAACTACGGCCGTCTGGGCCTCATGCTGCAGTATTTTTGCGAAATAGAGCATCTGTTTAATGTCCCCTCCGCCGCGTTTACCCCGCAGCCCAAAGTCAGCTCGGCCATAGTGCGGCTGCGCCCCCATCGTGTTCTGCCCCTGCAGGCTAAAAACGTCAATACGCTACAGAACGTGATTCGCACGGCGTTCAACCAGCGCCGTAAAACCCTGCGCAATAGTTTGAAAACCCTGGTAAGCGACGAGGTCTTTGCGACGCTGCCAATCGACGTCTCCCAGCGACCCGAGAATTTAGCGCTTGCGGACTATGTGGCGATTAGCGACGCGATAGACGCCCAGCGTTAAACAGCAGCGAGCAGCTAAAGTCCTAGGCGCGCCTACCGCTAGCTATAGGATATGAGCACCTATGTAGTTGGAGATATTCAGGGCTGTTACAAACCCCTTCGCAAGCTCCTCAAAAAAGTCTACTTCCACCCTAGCCAGGATCAGCTCTGGTGCGTGGGCGATCTCGTGAATCGCGGCCCGCGCTCCCTCGACACCCTGCGCTTTCTGCGCGATCTCGGCGATTCTTGCCGGGTGGTACTGGGCAACCACGACCTCCACTTCATCGCCAAACATGAAGGTTGTTCGCCGGGCAAAGGCAAGCACACGCTGCAGGAGCTTTTAGAGGCTGCGGATGTGCAGCAGCTCAGCGACTGGCTTAGGCAGCAGCCGCTGGCACATTACGACTGCGTAGACACCGAAAGCGGGCTGCAAAATTTCCTCATGGTGCACGCCGGCGTTGCGCCGAGCTGGTCGCTCGATAAGACCCTACGGCTCAGCGCCGAGGTGGAACTCGCTCTACAGGGGCCTGACTACCAAGCCTTCCTTAAGCATATGTATGGCGATAAACCCCGGCGCTGGCACGACGGCCTAGAGGGCCTCGACCGCCTGCGCGTCATTACCAACTATCTGACCCGCGTGCGCTTCGTCGACCCCATCGGCAATCTGCAGCTTAGCGCCAAGGAAGGTCTTGCCTTAGCCCCTTACGGCTACAAGCCATGGTTTAGGTATGAGACCATAAGCGCTAAGACGCAGCTCCTGTTCGGCCACTGGGCCGCACTCGAAGGCCACACTGGCAAGCCCCGCGTCCACGCGCTCGATACCGGCTTCGTTTGGGGTCGAGCACTCACCGCGCTGCGCCTAGAAGACGGCCGCCGCTTCGCCTACTCGAAGAAATAACCACGGCAATGGACATTTATTTAGTCGGCGGCGCGGTCCGCGACAGACTGCTAGGCCTGCCCACAAAAGATAACGACTGGCTTGTTGTTGGCGCCACTGCGCAGCAGATGCTTGATCTTGGCTATACCCAGGTAGGCTTAGATTTTCCGGTATTCCTGCACCCGCAGACCAAAGAAGAACACGCGCTCGCGCGCACCGAGCGCAAGACCGCGCCGGGCTATACCGGCTTCGTCTTCGATGCCAACGAAAAAGTGACGCTAGAGGAAGACCTCGCGCGCCGCGATCTCACCATTAATGCGATTGCCCAAGCCGAAGACGGCACCCTCATCGACCCCTTCGACGGCCAGGGCGATATCGAGCGGCGCGTGCTGCGTCACGTCTCCCCCGCCTTCTGCGAAGATCCGCTGCGCGTTCTGCGAGCCGCGCGCTTTGCCGCCCGCTTAGCCCCGCTAGGCTTCACCGTAGCCCCGGAAACCAACGAGCTTATGCGGCGCATGGCGCATTCTGGCGAGCTTGCCAGTCTTGTGAGCGAGCGCGTATGGCAGGAGATGGAGCGCGCGCTAGGTAGCGCTGCGCCCGAGGCCTTCGTAAGTGTGCTGCGGGACTGCGATGCGCTAAAGGAGATTTTGCCCGAGGTCGATGCGCTCTTCGGCGTACCGCAGCCCGAGCGCCACCACCCTGAGATCGACACGGGCCTGCACACGCTTCTGAGCCTGCAGCAGGCGCGGAAATTGACCGCTGATTCCGCAACCCTTTACGCAACCTTAGTGCATGATATTGGCAAAGCGCTCACCGACCCCGCGCAGTGGCCCGCGCACTCTCAACACGAGAGTCTGGGTGCGCAGGCAGTGAAAGCACTAAGCGCGCGCCTTAAAGCGCCCACCGATCACGCCCGTCTCGCAGCGCTCGTGTGTGAGCATCACACTGCCCTGCATAGGCTTAAGAACGTCGACGCACAGGCCGCGCTGCAGCTTCTTGAAGCGATCGATGTTCAGCGCAGGCCCGAGCGCTTGGGCCAGTTTCTCGATGCCTGCGAAGCCGATGCGCGCGGCCGCACCGGACTTGAGAAGCGTGATTATCCGCAGCGCAAATTCCTCGAGACACTAGCAGCGGCGGTAATGGCTATCGATGTGGGCGCTGCGATTGCCGCGGCACGTCCAAGCGACGTCCCCCACTTCGTTCGCGAGCTACGCCTGCGGGCCATTGAGGATACGTTGATCGAATTAAAAAGAGAGCTTTTATAATGGATAAACCCGTTGTCGTGATTACCGGCGCAGCCATTCGCATAGGCGCCTGCATCGCAAGGACCTTCCATGCAGAGGGCTTCAGCGTCGCGATAAGCTACCGCAGCTCACAGACCGAGGCGATGGCGCTAATCGACGAATTGAATGCCATACGACCAAACACTGCGAAGGCTTGGACCATGGAGATGACCTCCCCTGAGTCCGTGCAAAACTTCGCCGACACGGTGCTCGCACACTTCGGCAGGATCGATGTTTTGGTAAACAACGCCTCGTCGTTTTATCCCACTGCCTACGGCGAATCGAGCGAGGCACAGTGGGACGACCTAGTTGGCAGCAACCTTCGGGGCGCCTACTTCCTTACCCAGCGGCTGAGTGCAGCGCTAAAGGAGCAGCGAGGCGCGGTGGTTAATCTTGTCGACACCCACGCCGACCGGCCCCTGCCCAAACATCCCATCTACAGCATTGCCAAAGCCGGCCTTAAGGCGATGACTAAGTCACTCGCTATCGAGCTGGCGCCGCAGGTAAGGGCTAACGGTGTCGCGCCGGGCGCCATTCTGTGGCCGCCTTCTTTGGAGGACGATAGCGACCCTGCGGTGATTGCGGGTCGAGAGGCGATGTTGAAGGGCATTCCTCTGGCCAAACTGGGCTCCACACAGGATATCGCCGACGCGGTGTACTTCCTCGCCTGCGAAGCAAGCTATCTGACAGGGCATACCTTGAAGGTCGATGGCGGGCGCAGCCTAAGCTAGTCCAGAGACACGGGCCACAGGCGCTGACTGCTTTTGTCATAGTCGGCCCACAGCTCGGCGTAGCTGCGCTCGCTAGGCGGATGTATTTGCTCGGGCAGCAGTTCTGCTAGGGGCAGCAGGACGAAGGCGTTGCGGGTAATCTCCGGGCGCGGCAGTGTGATTCCAATCTCAGAGCCATCGCTATCACCAAAAGTGAGTATGTCGACGTCTATGGGCCGTGAGGAAAATTTTTCCTGCTGCCTGTCCCGCCCCTGGCTGATCTCGAGATGCTTGAGATATTCCTGCACGACAATCAGGCTCAAGTCGGTATTAGTGACAGCCACGAGATTGAGGAAATTGTCGCCTTTGAATCCCACTGCTTCGCTTTCGTAAACGCTGGACAGACGCAGTGGTCCGAAGCGCTGGGTGAGTGAGTTCAGCGCGCTGCGGATATTGCGCGGCGCATCGATATTGCTGCCAAGGCTGAGGGTGAGCTGTGTGTCGGGCATCGCGCTGGGCGTCCTTGCTCGGCTAGCGCCGTGATGGGGTGGAGCGCAGCTTAGCGCGTCCCACGTTCGATGATAACACCCACGTCCTTGGATCCGGTAACCGCGCCGGGTTTGCCAAGGCGCAGGCGCAGCCAAGGCACGTTGAACTCGTCTCTTACAATGCGAGCTATTTCCTCTGCGAGGGTCTCAACCAGCAGGAACTGCGATTCGCTCACAAAGCTGATCAACCGCTTGGCTACCGCCTTGTAGTCCAGAGCGTCCGCGATATCTGTGCTAGCTGCAGGGATGCGGTTGTCGTTGCCCATCTCGAGATCGATGGACACGGTCTGTTTAGTTTCTCGCTCCCAGTCGTAAATGCCGATAATGGCCTCGATCTCTAGCTCGCGAATGTAAACAATATCCATAGTGATCCTTTGTGATGGCGGCGCTTAGATCGCGGCAAGTGATTCCAGCGACCAGCGTGGCTGCGCGCGAATTTCTAGATCATCACGCTCTCCAGCCAGTAAACGCTGACAGCCGGCGTAGGCGATCATCGCGCCGTTGTCGGTGCAGTATTTAAGCTGCGCGTAGAAAAGGCGGCCATCGACCTTAGTCATCGCTTCTTCTAACACTTCGCGCAGCCTCAAATTGGCGCTCACTCCGCCGGCAATGATGAGTGTCTTGTAGCCTGTTTCCTCGAGGGCGCGGCGGCACTTAATCGAGAGCGTGTTAACCACCGCTTCTTCGAAGGCGCGCGCGACATCGGCGGCGTCCTGCTCGGCGAGATCACCGGCGTCATCGCGCAGGCTGCTGATTGTGTTACGGGCATAGGTTTTGAGGCCGCTGAAGCTAAAATCCAAGCCAGGGCGATTGACCATGGGGCGAGGAAAATCGAATCTGTCAGGATCCCCCGACTGCGCTAAGCGCGCAACATGCGGCCCACCCGGATAGGGCAGCCCGAGCATTTTGCCCACTTTGTCGAAAGCCTCGCCCGCTGCGTCGTCTAGTGATTCGCCAAGCACTTGGTAGCGCCCAATGCCCTCAACCTTCACCAGCTGGGTATGGCCACCCGACACAAGCAGCGCGACAAACGGAAACTGCGGCGGTTCCGGCTCCAGCATCGGCGCCAAGAGATGGCCCTCCATATGATGCACGCCCAGAGTAGGCACGTCCCAGGCTAGTCCCAGGGTGCGGCCTATAGAGGCGCCGACCAGCAGAGCCCCCACAAGCCCGGGCCCCGAGGTGTAGGCCACCCCCTCGATCGCTTTTGCGCTAATGCCGGCCTTTTCGATAACCTCGTCGATCAGCGGGAGTGTCTTGCGAATATGATCCCGCGAGGCGAGTTCCGGAATCACGCCACCGAACTTCTCGTGCAACTTGACCTGGCTATAGAGGCAGTCGGCGAGCAGGCCCTTCTCGCTATCATAGATTGCGACACCGGTTTCGTCGCAGGATGTTTCAATACCGAGAACTATCAATGGCTTATCTCTTCGTTGAATGGAGGGTCAGGCGCAATCATGCCAAAGAACGGAGCACAGCCCAAGCTGCAGTTTTCCTCTATCACCGAATGCGCACTAGCGTATAAGCCCAGCCAGCTTGCTACGACGCCAACGCCCAGTTTTCCTTTGCAATTGCACGCTTCGCGCATTAAGATTAGCGCCCCTGAAATTTGGAGCGAAGCGGTATCGGCCGCCGCTGCGGATTTTCAACAGTATTTGATTCGATTATTTTTTAACAATTTAAGGTAGGTGTTTAGTTCAATGCCCCAGGTAAAACTGAAAGAAAACGAGCCCTTCGACGTCGCCCTCCGTCGCTTCAAGCGATCTTGCGAGAAGGCGGGCGTGCTAGCTGAGGTTCGTCGCCGCGAATTCTACGAAAAGCCTACGGCGGTTCGTAAGCGCAAGGCAGCTGCGGCAGTTAAGCGCCACGCTAAGAAGTTACAGCGCGAGAACAAAAAGACTAAGCGTCTTTACTAAAGCACCACTAAAGCTCGATCATCGCTCGATCAAAGCTCGGTTAAAGCCCAACTGAAGCCCTGAAGCTGAGTTTAGCCCCAGCTGGGATCACCGGCCGATGGGGCGTGTTTGATTAGTAGGCTTGCATAGAATCAATTCGGGCGAGAATCCTGCGCCGAGCGATCAACCTCAAGAGTGCACCCGCGCTCCATAGGCTAAAATCTCAACGAGCGCAGCAGATCCACCCGAGCGGCGCGAGTTTAGCCCCAGAGCCCTTCCGGCTTTAGGGGAACCTCTAGGACCCCGAAAACACCGATCTTTAAACACGGTTTCGTGCGCTGGCGCAAAACACCTTGCCCGCTGCGCATGAAATAATTGTTCTAAACGCTTGCACGAACTACAGCATTTGCTGATCATTTCATTGCTAAGGCCGTCTCTTAGGCCACTACTCAGGAAAATACCACCATGGCGGACAGCCCCCTCAAGCAACAGCTCACCGAGGCCATGAAAGATGCAATGCGCGCGAAGGACAAGTTTCGCCTAGGCGCCGTGCGTTTAGCGTTAGCTGAGATCAAGCGCATTGAGGTTGATGAGCGCATCGAGTTGGACGACGAGCGCGTTACTGCCATCTTGGACAAAATGGTAAAGCAGCGCCGCGAGTCGATTAAGCAGTTCGAAGCTGCCGACCGCCACGAGCTCGCAGCCGTTGAGAAGGACGAGATCGCCGTTTTACAGGACTTCCTGCCCAAGCCGCTGAGCGAAGAAGAGTCCGAGGCCATCATCAAAGCCGCCATCGCAGAAAGTGGCGCTGCCAGCATGCAGGACATGGGCAAGGTGATGGGCCTGGTTCGCCCTCAGGTCGTCGGTCGCGTAGACATGGGCGCAGTGAGTGCTAAGATCAAAGCCTTGCTCGCTTAGACCCAATTTACGCCCTTTTAGCATTGCCGCGGACAGCCTAGCTTCCGCAGAGACATCATGGCAGGACTCATACCGCAGAGTTTCATAGACGACCTTCTCCACCGCGCCGACATCGTCGACGTGATCGACAAGCGCGTAGCGCTAAAAAAGAGCGGCAAGAATTACAGCGCCTGCTGCCCTTTCCATAACGAAAAATCCCCTTCTTTTAGCGTGCAGCCAGAAAAGCAGTTCTATTACTGTTTCGGCTGCGGCGTTGGCGGCAATGCCATCGGCTTTATCATGAATTTCGACTCAGTCGATTTCCCGCAGGCGGTCGAGACCCTTGCCCGCGACAATGGCATAGAGGTCCCCCGGGAAGAGAGCAAGGCCGCGACTCAGCGCCGTGCAGAGAACGCGGAGATCTATTCGCTACTTGAAGAAGCTAGCGTTTACTATCAGCAGCAGCTCCGCACTCACGAAGGTCGCGCCGCTGCCGTGGACTATCTCAAAGGCCGCGGTCTCAGTGGCGCTATCGCCCGCGACTTCTGCCTTGGCTACGCACCTCCGGGCTGGGACAACCTGCTCAAGGCCTGCGCGCCCACCGCGCAAAAAGAGAAAGATCTGCTCAAAGGCGGCATGGTTATCGAGCGCGAGTCCGGTAAGTCCGGCGGGGGCAGCAGCTATAGCGGCTACGACCGCTTCCGCCACCGCATTATGTTCCCCATTCGCGACGCCCGCGGCAGGACTATCGGTTTCGGTGGCCGCGTTCTGGGAGACGACAAACCCAAATATCTCAACTCCCCAGAGACGCCGGTTTTCCACAAGGGCTCCGAGCTCTATGGCCTTTATGAGGCGCGCAAGGCCTCCAACAAGCTCTCGCGCCTGCTCATTGTTGAAGGCTACATGGACGTCATCGCGCTCGCTCAAATGGGCATCCGCAATGCCGTAGCCACCTTGGGCACGGCCACCAGCGGCGCGCACCTGACCCGGCTCTTTCGCATGGTGCCGGAGGTTGTGTTCTGTTTCGACGGCGACAAAGCCGGGCGCACCGCAGCCTGGCGCGCATTGGAATCGACCTTGCCGCAAATGGAAGACGGCAGGCAGGTACGCTTCCTATTCCTGCCCGAAGGCGAAGACCCCGACACGCTAGTGCGCAAGATCGGTCAAGAAGCGTTCGAGGCATTAGTGGACAATGCGACGCCGCTAGAGCAATTCTTCTTCGACAAACTCGGCGCAGAGCTGGACCTAGACAGCCACCAAGGCCGCGGCAAACTGCGCGAGCTGGCGCAGCCGCTAGTGACCCAAATCCCCGACGGTGTTTTCGCCCTTCTTATGCGCGAGCAGCTCGCTAAGCGCCTGGGTATTAGCGGTGAGGCTCTGACCGGACTAATAGAGAAATCCGCTGCGCAGCAGCGCCCTGCTGCCCAGGAAAGTCCGCCCCCCAATCAGCCGCCAGTCGATGGCTATGCCCCCGCTCAGAGAGCGAACCGCCAAGAACAAAACCGTAGCTTCGGCTCAGACCCGCGCCAGAGTCGTCAAACCAAAGCCGCAGCTCCGGCGATGCGCCGCACGCCGTCTAGCCTCAATGCCATTAAGCTGCTGCTGGAGAACCCCGAGGCGGCGCTAGACTTCAAGGGCAACATCGACGCGCTTAAGAGCAGCCGCGACGTAACGACTTCGGTACTAGGGCGACTGATCACCATGGTGCACGACGATCCCCATATCGACACCTACACCCTACTCGGCTACTGCGCCGGCACGGACTTCTACGCCGAGCTCGCTCAGCTGCTGCGGCAGGAGAGAATCACCCCCGTCGAGGGCACCGCTAGCGAATTCTTACAGATAATCGACAATATACTGTCGAAGTTAGAGCAAGATCAGAAGATCGCAAAACTTCGAGCAGATTTAAAGGCTAAGAACAGCGAATTGCAGAGAAATAGCAACACCTTGCAAACTACCGCGGACACCGAAAGCGACATCGACGCCACCTCCGAGGCCGACATGCGCGCCTGGGCGCAGTCAGCGCCGCCGCAAGAACCGCCGCCGTTCATGGAGTTCGACGGCGAAGACTGAGCCTTCGGCGGCCTGACAGGCCCCTGATAATTGAAGAAAAGCAGCGGACAAGCCAGCAAAAATAGATCCGCCGCGCAACGCGAAAACTAGTCCCAAAGGTATACACAAACAGGGCCGAGGATTATAATGTCCGGCTTGCTCCGTCAAACCGCTTAAATCACTGTCCGGCAACTGCCCGGCGAGACGAGATTTCATGGCCGATCTGCTACCCAAACAATCCAATCTCAAGCTGCTCATTGCCAAAGGCAGGGAACAGGGCTATCTGACCTACTCCGAGGTCAAGGACCACCTGCCAGAGTCCATCTCTGATCCTGATCAGGTCGAAGACATCATCCAGATGATCAACGACATGGGCATCAAGACCTTCGAGGCTGCCCCCGACGCCGACGCGCTGCTACTCAACGACGAAGGCGATTCCGGCGCCGATGATGTTGCCGCCGCCGAAGCGGCCGCCGCCCTAGCTGCCGTGGAAAACGAAGCGGGCCGCACAACCGACCCCGTGCGCATGTACATGCGTGAAATGGGCACGGTGGAACTGCTGACGCGTGAAGGCGAGATCGTAATTGCCAAGCGCATCGAAGAAGGTCTTCGCGAGCTGATGAAGGCCATGGCCTACTTCCCCGGCACCGTCGAGCACATTCTCAACGAGTACGCGCTAATCGATTCAGAGGAGCGCCGCCTCAACGAACTCATAACCGGCTATCTTGATGTCAGCGACGAAGAAATCCCCGTCGGCGCACCGGCCAGTGCTAAGGCCGAGATGGACGACGATGAAGAAGCCACCGTCGGACCCGATCCCGAAGAAGCCAAGCAGCGCTTCACAGCACTGCGCAAGCAGTACACCCGCGCCAGCAACTCGGTTAATAAGCACGGCCGCGATGACGAAAAGGCGCAGAAAGAACTCGAGAAGCTCGGCGAGCTATTCAAGTCGTTCAAGCTTACTCCACGCCAATTTGAGCCGCTGCTAAGCCACATTCGCGCCGTTCTAACGCGCCTGCGTCGCCACGAGCGCACCATCATGAGCCTGTGCGTTCGCGGCGCTAAGATGCCACGCAAGGACTTTATCGAGAGCTTCCCCGGCAACGAGACTAACGAGCGCTGGCTAAGCAATCTGGCCCGCCGCAAGAAACCCTACTCGGCCAAGCTTGCCGACGTAAAAGTTGAAATCCTGCGCGCACAGAAGAAGCTGC
Source organism: Gammaproteobacteria bacterium (assembly GCA_038104835.1). Lineage (GTDB taxonomy): Bacteria > Pseudomonadota > Gammaproteobacteria > Pseudomonadales > Pseudohongiellaceae > UBA9145. The sequence goes on from JAYOBL010000052.1 coordinate 14,890, forward strand.
GCCTGCTAGAAGAAGAAGCGGGACTCGACATAGCGACCATCAAGGCTATCAACCGTCAGATGTCGATCGGCGAAGCCAAGTCACGCCGCGCTAAGAAAGACATGGTTGAAGCTAACCTGCGTTTGGTTATTTCTATCGCTAAGAAGTACACCAACCGCGGCCTGCAGTTCCTCGACCTCATTCAGGAAGGCAACATCGGCCTAATGAAAGCGGTCGACAAGTTCGAATACCGCCGCGGCTACAAGTTCTCGACCTACGCCACCTGGTGGATCCGGCAGGCCATTACCCGCTCGATTGCCGACCAGGCGCGCACCATACGTATTCCGGTGCACATGATCGAAACGATCAACAAGCTCAACCGCATCTCACGCCAAATGGTTCACGAGAAAGGCCGCGAACCGACGCCTGAGGAATTAGGCGAGCGCATGGACATGAGCGAAGAGAAGGTGCGCCGCGTACTGAAGATCGCCAAAGAGCCAATCTCAATGGAAACGCCAATTGGCGACGACGAAGACTCGCATCTGGGTGATTTCATCGAAGACGCCACGGTAGATTCGCCAGTAGATTCGTCCATAGAAGAAGGCCTGCGCGAAGCCACCAAGGACGTTCTTGGCAGCCTAACCGCCCGCGAAGCCAAGGTGCTACGCATGCGTTTCGGCATCGACATGAACACCGACCACACGCTAGAAGAAGTGGGCAAGCAGTTCGACGTAACCCGCGA
>JAYOBL010000053.1:0-8009 GCA_038104835.1 Gammaproteobacteria bacterium
CGCACTTGGTGAAGTTCAATATAGCATGGTGAAGAAAAAGTACCCAAAATACAGTGTATTATGTAGCACAATAAAGCTTAGTGAAGTTTAGTAAAGGTGAGTGTGGCGGAAGAGGCAGGAGTCGAACCCACCAAGCCTGTCTTTAACACGCTTCACCGGAGTTGAAGTCCGGGCACCCCACCGGGGATGATACTCTTCCGCGTTGGAGTCTAGCACAGGCCTTGGGTGAGACTGCAAAAGACTGCAGGCAACGGCAGAAACAAATGAGCTCCCAGTACTCGCAGGTTCTAGAGACTATTCAAGCCCCAGTCGTAGCTCAAAAATCGAATGAGCATTTCGCCCTGTTCTAGCTGTTGCGCCTGCTGTGGGCTTAAACCTAGCGACTGCGCATAGCGGGCGACGAATTGCTCAAGAGAGTCAATGCCACCCCAGCCGGATTCGAAGTCTTCGCGGTACCATTTGAAAATGCTCGATAGCCGCAGGCGAGATCCGTCAAGGTAATTACGCGAGCGGTCGGCGAGGAAATTCTGCGTGACGTGCTCTAGCTGATTCGCAAGCGTCGCGCCTTGATAGGCGTTTGGCTGTAGCGCGGGGCAGCCAATGGCGGCGCAGTTTACCGCGAAGTGGATGCGCGGCTCGTTGTATCGCCCCCAACCGCGAATCATGTCGTGCTCTATTTCATCTAGCGTGACCCTGCCACCAAACAGCGCTACCCGCTCTAGCTCCCATGCCGAAGTGAAGAACGACCCTATATCGCGGATCGAATCAATGTCGTCCAGATTCTCGATGATCAGCGCAACCGTCGCGGCGTTGTAGACATTGATTAAAAAGGCGAGCTGCTCGTTTTTCCCCCAGCTCTCGAACGCGCTGCGCTCGACGGCCGCTACTTGCTGTAAATAACCCTCCAGCTCATCGGCCTCCGCGCGCATACCACGGTAGTCGACAGCACTGGCCTGCTCGGCTCGAATCCAGCGCACGTGCCTGCTCAGCAGCGAGTCCCAACGGGAGTGATCGAAGCCCGCCTGTGCCGAGGCTTGCGCGGCAGTTCCCACGAACAGAGTAATACCCAGAAACACCTTCAGTAGTAGGCCCATCCCGAACACGAGGGGGCGATGTGTTCGAAACACAAAATCCCTCTGCAAGCTGCTTCTATCTAGCGAATTCATGCCCGCGTCCCTACCCTCAAGCCGTCGAATGGCGTATTCTCGATCAGATTGGTGAACTGCATCACAGATTGGGTTTCCAGTTAGATAGGCAGCCGCCATGAAGAAAAATTTGACCGTCGATAGTCCGGCTGCGCTCCCGCGCAACGCTAGTCAAGGAGTTCCCGAAACGGCGCGCACAAGCGGCGCTTCAGAATTCCCATTTCCGGTCAATATAATAGGCAATCCAACGACGAGCCAGCCCTAGAGTTGGCCACAGCGAGCCTCGACTCGCACGAAGTAAAACAGATGCAGGCAAACGCCCGATGAGGCGCGGAGAGTACGACATGAAACACGCCGAGATTACCGGCTGGGGCAAATGCCTTCCTCCGGCGGTGCTAAGCAACGCCGATCTAACTACCTTTATGGACACAAGCGACGAGTGGATCACATCGCGAACCGGTATCCAAGAGCGTCGCATTCTGCACTGCAGCTTCTCTGAGATGGCGGTAGTCGCTGCGCGCCGCGCACTGGCGGCGGCGAATCTCGACCCTATGGAATTAGACCTCATTCTGCTCGGCAGCCTGACCGTGGACTCTATGTGTCCCAACACGGCATCACTTATCGCCGATGACCTTGGCGCGCGCAATGCGGCGGCAATAGACCTGAACAGCGCCTGTACAGGCTTCTTATACGGCCTGCATGTAGGCTCTAACCTCATTAAAACCGGCGCTCATAAGAAAGTGCTCGTGCTCGGAGGCGAGTTCATCTCGCACTACATGGACTGGAGCAACCGCGATGTCGCCGTGCTGTTTGGCGATGCCTGTGGCGCTGTAGTGATTGAGGCCTCAGACCAAGAAGTGGGTCTGCTGTCCGCTCGAATCGGCTGCGAGTCTGATGCCAAATACGCTATTCAGATCATGAATATCGGTTCGGGGGAAAGCCGCCTGTCGGAGGAGTTCTTGTTTAACGTGTGGAACTTCGAAGGCCAAGAGGTCTTCAAGCGAGCGGTTAAGGCAATGGCCCAGGGCTGCGAAGAGGTGCTTAAAGACACGGGACTTAGCGTTGACGACGTCAGCCTCGTAGTCCCGCACCAGGCGAATAAGCGCATCTTGGACGCTCTGGCTAAGCGCGTTGGCATCGACGAAGACCGTGTATTCGTGAATGTGCACAAATACGGCAACACCTCCGCCGGCACCATTCCCGTGGCGCTGGCCGAGGCAGTTGACGAAGGCCGCGTCAAGGCGGGTGACACCCTACTCACCGCGTCCTTTGGCGCAGGACTAACCTGGGGCGCCGGCGTGATTCGCTGGGGCGAGCGCACGACACCGCTGGCGCTCAGCGACGCGGAACTGCCGCCTACGGATAAGACCGCGCTGGAAATCCTCGAGCCGCATATCGCGCGCTATACCGCGCGGGCAGCTGCTCAGGGCTAATCTCACCCCTCTCGACATTCTCCCTTTTTGCTTATACCTTCAGGGTATCCACGGCAGCGCCCTCAGCGCTGCCCGAGATATCCAGCAGGGGTCGGGCGTTGCCCGATCGAAAGCCATCAGTCCGTCATGGGAGACTACTAAGATGTTAAGAACAAAGCTCCGACTGCCCCACACACTGCTTGCCGCGCTTCTCCTCTTCGCGCCGCTTATTAGCTTTGGCCAAGCATCCGAATCCGCAGAGCCATTTAAGGTAGGCACCTTTGCTATAAACGATGTGCCAACGGTGGGTTTGGTGATGCGTGATGACCGCCTCGTAATCGATCTCGTGGCAGCCAACCGCGCCATGCAGCTCTTGCCCCAATACAGCGATATCGACATTCCAAGCGATATGATCGGGCTCATCGAGCAATACGAGTACGGCCTCAAATACCGCGTCTATGAAGTCGTCAACTGGATGGTCGACAAGCAGCTCCTAAGCGGCAGCACGCGCCGTGACTTTGTGCACGATGTCGACACCGTGGACATCATGGCGCCTGTTCAGTATCCCAGCAAAATCATGAATGCGGCGGTGAATTTCTACACACACGCCTGCGAAGGCTGCAACGACGACGAACTCGCTCGCCGCACCAAAGAGCGCCAAGAGAATCGCGGCGTACCCTACCTTTTCCTCAAGCCAACCCGCGGCGCGGTTATCGGCGACGGTGAAGACATCATCATGCCCTACGGCCGCGACGAGATAGAGTACGAGGTCGAAATGGCCATCGTCTTTGGCAAGACCGGCAAGTATATTTCCGCCGACCGCGCCTATGATCACGTCTTCGGCTACATGGTTGCCATGGACGTCTCGGATCGCGGCGGTCGCCCACCCGGCGGCTACGGCGTGCGCTCTGACTGGTTCGTTGGCAAAGGCCACGACACCTTCGCACCCCACGGCCCCTGGATCGTGCCCAAGGAATTCTACGGCGATCCCATGGAGCGCCTGCATCAGATCACCGTGGTCGACGGCGTCACCGTACAAGAGGCCAAAGCCGGCGATATGATTCACAATATTCCTGAACTCATTGAATACGCCTCGTCACTCATCACCGTATTCCCCGGCGATGTCATGCAGAGCGGCACCTCCGGTGGCACCGGCGCGGGTCGTGTCGAGCGCGCCAGCGGCTCGGGCTATTTGATCGACGGCGAAACCATTACGGCCACGATCGAAGGCATCGGCACGCTGACTCACACCGTGCGCGCCGAGACTAGCATTCCATCCGACCTGTCCGGTGCTCAGCTCCCCCCCGTGAGCAGCTACCGCGACAAGTAGACTCATCACCCGCTGCGTCCCGCGCAGCGGGTGTTCGACTCTTAGTCACAACTAGCCACGACTAGTCACAACACCTCCGAGTACGCTTCATGCTAAACCTCTCCTCAACCCCCAAAACAACCCGAGGTCTTCGCAAGTTCAGCAGCGCTATCGCTTTTCTAATCGCTGCGCACGGCACTTTAGCTTCAGAATCTGAAGTTTTCCGCACGCAGTGGGGGCAGCCTGATCTTCAAGGTGTCTGGAATTTCTCCACCGAGGTCCCTTTTGAGCGTCCATTGGAATTCGGCGAGCGGGAGTTCCTAAGCCGGGAAGAGATCGACGCGATTCAGGCACGACTCGCTGCCGAAGCCGAAGCTGGCGCTACTGTTGAGGCGAGCACTGAACTTGCGAATCGCGGCGCACCTTCTACGGACGAGCGTTTTCTCTACGGCTACGACCACTTCTGGTACGAGATGGCGTCTATCGCCGAGACCGTGCGTACCTCGCAGATCGTCTACCCAACCAACGGCCGCCTGCCACCCTTAGTCGCCGGCGCTCCGCGAGGTCAGAGCGGGTTTCTGCAGGACGCTCCCGGTCAGCGTCCGGTGCGCACCGGCAGCGGAGGCATAGGCAAGGACGGCCCCGAGGATCGCGGTCTGCCGGAGCGCTGCATTATCGGTCTTAACGGCCTGCCACCCTACCGCGCGAGCCGCTACAACAATAATCTGCAAATTGTTCAGAGCCGAGATCACGTGGTGATCCTTGGCGAGATGATCCATAACGCGCGCATGGTGCCGCTCACAGATCTGCCACCACTGCCGGAATCGATAGAACAGTGGACCGGCGACTCGCGCGGCTACTGGGACGGCGAAACGCTCGTTGTCGAAACGCGGAACTTCAGTTTTTATACGGCGAGCCTTGCCTCATTGGGCACGGGGCGAGAAAAAGTACTCACCGAGCGTTTTACCCGCACGGCCTTCGACGCGCTTGAGTATCGCTGGACCTTAGAGGACCCCGCCACCTTCACCGACAAGATCGAAGCCGTACTGCCCATGGCCAAAGTGGCCGGGCAACTCTATGAATACGCCTGCCAAGAGGGCAATTACGGCCTGCTGAATATCCTGCGCGGTGCCCGCGCTGAAGAGGCGCGAGCCGCGGCTGCGCACTAGCGTCTGGCTCTGCGCTCTGCGCTCTGCGCTCGCGCCGAGGTTCGCCGAAGCAGAACGCGATTGCGCGCTACTAAAACTAAAATTGAGTCGCTCATTACGGGCTTTGGCATTAGACTGAGTCTTCAGTTAGCCTAATCCGAGCCTAGGGCTGCTTGAGCCCCATGCAATCTAGCAGCCCGCCGAGCCGAACCGACCTATGATCAGCCTTTCGTTCTTCTTCTGGGCCGGCCTTGCCGGCGCCCTGCTTGGATTCTGGTGGCAGAGCGACAAAGTGCGCGGCTTCGCCTACCAACACGCCTTGGGCTACTGCCGAGAACGCGGTCTGCAACTGCTTGATCAGTCCCTCGTCTTGGTAGGTGTAAAACCCGTGCGCGGAGAATCCGGCGGCTTGCACCTACGCAGGCGCTACCGCTTTGAGTTCGCGACGACAGGCGAGACCCGCTACAAGGGCTGGGTAGAGCTATTCGGCTTGCGGCTTAATAAGCTCGAGGTCGAGCCCCATGTGCTGCCCGGCTCGGATGTAGACGACAGGGTTCACTAGCCGCCGAATCAAAGCAGCGACGCGCTTAGCTTGCCGTAATAGCGATACAGCGTCGCCGCGCGCGCGATTACATAGAAGATCATCGCCCACCACAGCCCCGCGACGCCAAGCGCGGGAGTCAACAGCCACCAGGCTGCGAAGAAAATGACGATTGCCTGTAGGGCCGCATTGCGCATAGGCCGCGTCGCACCCATGCCGATGAAGACGCCGTCTAGCTGAAAAGCAGCAAAGGACACCGCGATATAAAGCGCTGCCAGACCGAGATAAGGCGCTGCTGCGGCACGCACCGTGTCTATATCGGTTAGCAGCGCAATCAGAAAGTCACCAGCGAGCAACAGCAGGGTCGCAAGCAGCAGAGCTGTCACAAGCGCGAGGCGCGTCGACTGCCTCACAGCTAAGCGGAACAGCAGCGCGTGGTTCGCGCCTTTCGCCCTGCCCACCAAAGCCTCTACAACGAAGGCGTAGCCGTCCAAGAAAAAGGCTGCAAAAGAGACGAGCTGCAGGAGAATGTGATTGCTCGCCAGAACCACCTCGCCGAAGCGCGCGCTTTGGTCAGCGAAAAAAGAAAAGGACGCGATCAAGACCAGCGTTCGGATCATGATGTCGACATTAGAAGACAGCATGCCAAGCAGCGCTTCACGCTGAAAAATACGCCGCCACTGCAGAAACTTCGGCGTCCTACCATGGGCATTAAGCGCGCGCACCACGACGAGCAAGCCAAGGCCAAGGGTTGCCCACTCGGTGAGCGCAGTACCGAGCGCGACACCCGGGGCGCCCATGTCGTAGACGCCGGCGAATAGCAGATCGAGGCCAATATTGAGGCCGTTCATAAATAGCTGCGCGAAAAGAAGCTGCTTACTCAGCCCGAGACCGATTAGCACGCCCATCAAGACAAACAGGCTGAGCGTCGCCGGCGCGCCCCAGATGCGCAAATCGTAGTAGCCGCGGGTGACTCGCTCTACCTGATCGCTCGCGCTGAAGAGCTCCAGAGCAGCCCAAGCGATAGGCTCTTGCAGCACGATTATCAGAAAGCCTAGCCCCAACGCCACGCTGAGTGCGCGGCCTAGTATCGCCCTGAGCTCTTCGTTGTCCTGCGCCCCCGCTGCCGCTGCGACAAAGCCGGTTGTGCTCATACGCAGAAACCCAAAGCTCCAATACACAAAGGAAAAAATCAGCGCGCCCAGCGCTATGGCGCCCAAATCGGCCGTAGTCGCCACATTGCCAATGATTGCCGTATCCGCCAGACCCAAAAGCGGCACCGCGGCATTGGCCAGAATGATCGGCCACGCCTTATCCAACAGCGCGCCGTAGCGCGTGTCTTTGTAAGCCGCAGCATCATCGGCGTGCTCAGGTCGTGTGGCGGGTGATTGCATAATGAGGTCTCTAAATCTCTCAAGGCTTATCGGCGCGCGAGCGGAGCGCTGCAGCAAAGCCACCCTGGAAAGCCATCCTAGATAGATAACCAAAGAAACCAAGTGGCAGGGCAGTAGAGAACTAGCCACTGGGCAAGCCGCGGCTCCCATGCGACACTTTGACTCAACTCTCACTTAACTCATTCGGGTGGCTGCCGCGATCCGTAAATCAGGGACACACCATGATTCGACTCCACCATTTACGCATTGGACGCTCTTTATTCACGGTTTGGCAGCTCGAAGAGCTGGACGCCGAATACGAACTCGAGGTGTACCACCGCGACGAGTCTTTCCGCGCGCCGCCTGAGCTTAAGGCCGTCCATCCCCTTGGCAAGTCTCCGGTGATCGAAGTCGGTGAACTTGTGCTCTCGGAATCCGGCGCCATTACTTCTTTCTTACTGGAGACTCTAGACACCGAGAACCGTTTCGCACCGCCGCGCGCAGAAATCGCAGCTTGGGCGAAATTCACTCAGTGGCTGCACTATCCAGAGGGGTCGGTATTCGGGCCTCTGCTCATTAAGATGCTGCTACTTCGCGGCGGCGAGCATGCAGGGCTCGACGCCTTTAGCGCTAAAGAGATCGCGCTGCATCTAGGCCATATCAGCGCGCAGCTGGGTGACGCCGACTACATTCTCGGCGCTGATTTCAGCGCAGCGGATTTCGGCATAGCTTATGTTGTGTCTATGGCCGACCGGCTGGGGCAGCTAAACGAATACCCTACGCTCAGCGCCTACCTAGAGCGCTGCAAAGCACGCCCTGCGTTCCAACGAGCTGTTGCTAAAGCGGTAGAGTAGAGGATTGCAGGCACTGGGGTAGCCTACGAATAAGCTCTGTAATTGTGGCAAGGGCTAGCCAAAGCAATGAGCACCTGTAATAAACCGAGCGCGCCACAGGTCGTGTTCCAAGTCAGTAAATTTGAAGCCAGTAAAGCAAAAATTAGTACAGCTCTACGCGCGCAAGGATAGCCCAGAGCTCATAAGACAGACCCCTAGCCCGCAAGAAAAACCAGTAGCTTAAAAGA
>JAYOBL010000053.1:8019-15546 GCA_038104835.1 Gammaproteobacteria bacterium
CTAGACCACCTCACAGGGAGTGACCAAGGATGGAAAATAGCAAGCCGCAAGAGTCTGTCTGGACCGTGCTTACCGACACGCTCACCTCACCTAGCGAAGCCTTCGCGGCAATCGCCCGCACACCCCGCTGCCTATTCCCTCTGCTATTGCTCACGCTAGTGAGCCTCGCCGTGAGCCTTTATTATTTTAGCGTGCTTGATCTAGCCTGGTGGGTAGACGATACGCTTGCGCAAGCCGAGTTGAGCGGAGAGCAATTAGAAGCGGCGCGCGACAACCTCCTGCAAACTGGTCGCGGCGTGCTCGCTACCATCGGAACCATTACGGCGGCGCTCTCCACCTTTATTTTTATTCTGTTGCAGGCCGGCTATATGAGTCTCGCCGGCGCCCTGACAGGCTCCCGCTTTAAGTTCCGCCACTGGTTCGCTTTGGCGGCATGGGGCAGCACGCCCTACCTCATCGGCTCCATCGCGATGCTCGTGAATATCGCACTGCATTCGACCGGCCAACTTAGCGCTACGGCCCTAGACCCTACCAGCCTCGCCGCGCTCGGACTTAATCAAAGCGAGGAGTTAGAACCCCTCATGCGCGGTATAACCCTACCCATGCTATGGTCGCTCGCGCTCTTCGTTTTGGGCTTCAGCGCTTGGCAACAGAGCACGATAGCTATGGCGGCGGCAATCATTCTCACACCCTACCTTCTGGTGCTCACTGTTATTCTGGCGCTTCTGTAACATTCGCCGGGCACACGCGTTAGTATTAGATTAGCTTCTGGAACAACACCGCAGGAATCTCGAATGAGCAGTAAAAAGATCATTGGAATTTGCCTAATTTTGGCCACCGTCGTTGCCCTGCCCTTTATCAACCGTGCGGTGTTCGGTACGGCCCAGAAAGCAGTCAGCGTGGCGAGTATTTCTGAACGAGTTATCAGCCCATCGATCCTCGCCTCCGGTTTTCTCGCCCACGAGCAAGAAGTCATGCTGAGCTCCGAAGTCATTGGCCGAGTGGACAAGCTCTACGTTGAGGAAGGTGACAGCGTCACCGCGGGCCAGCTTGTGCTGCAAGTAGAGGACATTAACTTTATCGCAAGTCTGGAGCAGGCCGAGGCGGCGGTAAGGCTTAATCGTATAGACATCGAGCGCCAAGAAATACGTATTGCAAACCTCGAGCGCCAATACACGCGCTCACGCACGCTGCACGAACGCTCGGCAATAGGCGATGACGAGTTCGAAACCATGCGCAATCAGCTGGACCTTGCGCGTGTCGATCTGAAATCCGCGCGCGAACGCCTAACGCAGTCCGAAGCGCAGCTGGATCAGATCAACGACCAGCTCAGTAACACCAAGATTGTTTCGCCAATCGACGGCGTGGTGACGAGTCTGGACATAAAGGTTGGCGAAACGGCGATTGCGAGTTCGACCAATATCCCCGGCTCCTCGCTAATGACTATTGCCAATCCCGCGAGCATCTACACCGAGGTTTTAGTCGACGAGGCGGACGTGGCCAACATTGCAATTGGCCAGCGCGTTGAGATCGTTGCCATTGCCTACCCCGACGAGCCGATGATTGGCGAGGTACGCTACATTGCGAACACGGCGAAAATCGCGCCGGGCCGCTCAGGCCTCAGCTTCACGGTGGAAATAGACATCGTCGATGCCGGCTCGGTGACTCTGCGCCCCGGCATGTCTTGTCGGGCCGAGATCTTCACACGCCAAGACCAATCGGTTGCCGCCGTGCCGATTCAGGCGATTCTTTTTGAGGAAGATCGCGCAGCGCTTAAAAGCGACTACTTTGTTTTTGTGAATGACAACGGCATTGCGCGCAAAACGAAAATAGAAGTTGGCATCTCTGACGATGAATATCAGGAACTGCTCACCGGTATCGAAGGCGACGTTGAGATCGTCGTTGGACCTGACGAAGAGCTGCGCCATCTTTTAGAGGGCGATGCGATAGACGCGACGCGCATCGAGCCCTAAGCCGTGGCCCTCATTACATTAGACTCAGTGAAGAAGACCTATGAAATGGGCGATCAGGTCGTGCGTGCGCTCGACGGCATAGACATCGCAGTGCAGCGCAACGACTATCTCGCCTTCGTCGGCAGCTCGGGTTCGGGTAAATCCACTATGCTGAATATCCTTGGCTGCCTCGACAAGCCAACCGAGGGTCAGTACCACCTTAACGGTAAGAATGTAGAAACGCTGGATCAAAATCAGCTGTCGGCTATTCGCAATCTCGAAATCGGCTTTATCTTTCAGAGCTTCAACTTACTGCCTCGCGCCTCGGCGCTTGGCAATGTGATGCAGCCTTTAATCTACCGCAATACCCCCTACGGCGAGCGCAAACGGCGCGCCATGGAGGCGCTCAGCCGCGTCGGCTTGGGCGACAGAGTCGGCCACCTACCTAATCAACTGTCAGGCGGCCAGCGTCAGCGAGTCGCCATCGCCCGCGCCCTGGTCACCGAGCCGTCCATTCTGCTCGCCGACGAACCCACGGGCAATCTCGACTCAAAAACCACCGTGGAGATCATGGCACTGTTCGACGAGCTTCATAGCGAGGGCCAGACCCTCATAGTGGTGACACACGAAGATGAGATCGCCGATCATTGTCACCGCGTGGTCGAAATGAAAGACGGCAAGATCGCACGCGACAGCGGCTCGCCGCAGGGGTTGAGCTGATGTTTTTCGCTTTGTTCGAAAGCAGCCGCGCCGCCTTCGCGTCGATCTATGCCCACGGCCTGCGCAGCTTCTTAACTACGCTGGGCATTGTGATTGGTGTCGCCAGTGTGATCGCCGTGGTGTCGGTTACCCAGGGCATGAGCGCGTTTATTGGCGAAACCTTCTCAAGCCTCGGCTCCAATAGCCTTACCATCGAATCCTATACGCCTCTGCAGGATCAGATGAAAGGGATTCGCGCGCGGCTCACTCCTAGCGATCTCGAGTTAATCGAACAGCGCGGCGAGAACATCGCCTCAATCACGCCAATCCTCTATGCAAACCGCACCTCTCAAGTGAAATACGGCTCGCAAACTGCGTTTAGCCAAATTTTTGGTTCGACTTACGCGTTCACTGAAGTCTCGCAGTCTTATATCCGCGTCGGCCGCTTCATCGCCGCGAGCGACAATGACACACGCAGACGAGTCGTCGTGATCGGCGAAAAAGTGCGGGAAAATCTCAGCCTGCCGGAGAATCCGATCAACGAGTTCGTAGAGATTGGCGGCGAGTGGTTGAAAATCGTCGGCCTGCTCGAACCCAAGGGCGATCTCATGGGCTTTAGCCAAGACGATCTAGTCATCATGCCCTTCAATACCATGCGCAGCATCGCGGGTAATCAGTCGCAAAGCGATATTCAAATACAGCTTGCCCTAAGCGAAGGCGCCAACATAGAGACAGTGTCCAGCCAGCTAACAGCGCTGCTGCGCAATGCGCACAACCTAGATGGCGACGAAGACGAGGATTTCCGAATTCAAACCTCCGAGCAGCTGATGGCAACCTTCGATACCATCATTAACACGGTGACCATCGTCGTCGGCGGTATCGTGAGCATTTCGCTGCTCGTTGGCGGCATTGGAATCATGAATATTATGCTGGTGTCAGTGACTGAGCGGACTCGCGAGATCGGCATCTGCAAGGCTATCGGCGCCAAGCGCTATCACATACTCATGCAGTTTCTAATCGAAGCCCTACTCCTCTCCCTGCTTGGCGGCCTTATTGGCCTAGCCATAGGCTATGGGCTTGGCTATCTCATCTCCAGCAGCATCCCAGGCTTTCCTCCAGCAACAATTCCCTTCTGGTCTATTGCACTCGCGCTTGGTTTCTCGGGCTTTGTTGGCGTGCTGTTTGGCATATTGCCCGCAGCTAAGGCCGCCAATCTCGATCCGATAGACGCGCTGCGCTACGAATAGGCTCATTCGGCTCACTGTGCTACTCTTCGATTGCCGCGCGCAAGCCCTGCGGCTAAGCACCTTCATGCTCCGCGCGTGAGTTAAATCAAATCCGATAAGAAGTAGGTTCGTTTTGTTTAAACACGCTGCCGACCGCCTGCCGGTTCTCTGCATCCTCGCGCTCAGCGCACTCGATTTCACCGTTTACGCGCTCGTCGATAGCCTCGCGCTGTTGCTCTCCTACTTCGCAGTTATGATCTTGCCCAAGGCACATATTTGCGCCTGGAACCATCACCATCAGCACACGCCCACCTTTCGCGCAAAGCCGCTGAATCGCCTGCTGGAATTTTTCTACGCACTGCATACCGGCGTCACGACCAACCTCTGGCTTCTGCACCATGTGTATGGCCACCACATCAACTTTCTAGATCAGGAGAAGGACGAAAGCCGCTGGGCGCGAGCCGATGGCAGCAAGATGGGGGAACTGGAGTATACATTGGAGGTTGCCGCGACCGCCTACTGGCGCGGCTTTAAAGTGGGCAAGAATTACCCCCAAGATCGCCGCGCCTTCGTCGCCTATTCGCTTCTTACCTTTGCGGCGGTCGCGACACTGTTTGTTTTGGACCCTCTTGCAGGGCTCCTAGTTTTCGCCCTGCCCATGATCGTGGGCCTGCTAATTACCGCCTGGGCAACCTACGAGCATCATAGCGGTCTTAATGTAAACAACGAATTCGAAGCTTCGTTCAATAACCTCAACCGCTGGTACAACCTTTTTACCGGAAACCTTGGCTACCATACGGCTCACCATCATCGCGGCGGTCTGCATTGGTCGAAGCTGCCCAAACTGCATGCTCAAATAGCAGACAAGATTCCCGAACACCTCGTTCGCCATAGCTGGGTAAAACAGACAGGCGAGGCTAGTTAGTTAGCTTTTGCTGCCAAGCCAGGTAATACTGACTAATAAGCTGCGGGCTCTCTAGGGGGAGTAAGTGGCCGCTGTCTTCGATGAGATGGAAGCGCCCTTCTGGACGTAGCGCCTGCCATCGCTTCCATTCACGCGGCGCCAGGGTATTAGACTTCTCACCGCGAAATCCAATCAGCGGCGCGCGTAGGCGGCGCAAGCTAGGCCAGACATTGTGCACCAGCGCATAGCAGCGTGCCTCCCACTCCTTACTAAAGCGCAGCGTGACGCCTCCGTCCTCTCCTGCTCGCGTTGAATGGCTGACCAAGTCCCACAGCGCTTCGTCGCTAAACCCTCGAAACACCGCCTTGGGGCGAAAATGTGCGTAAACCGCCTGCTCGCTGTCCCAGCGGTCGACGCGGTTAAGCGCACGCTGGATTGGCGGAACCTTTTGCGGGAAGAACTTGCCTACCTGCCGTAGACCAAATTGCCAGAGGCTCGGCAGCAGAACCGGCTCCATAAGAGCAAGACTGCGGAAGGCGTCGGGTCTGCGCTCAGCGACCAGCAGCAGCGTCGAACCGCCCATAGAATGACCAAAACCGTGTACCGGCTCACCTAGCTCGTCAAGCAGCTCGATGACGTCGTCAGCAAACTGCTGCCATGACTCGAGTCCCGCGGGGTCGTCTTGCCACAAGGGCCGGTGCTCGACAGCAAGCACTCGGTAGTGGGGAGTAAGACTTTCTAATAGCTGACGATAGACCCCCGGCGGATAGCCATTGGCGTGGGAAAAAAGAACGAGTTCGCCTTCGCCGCCGAAATCAATAACGGGAACTTTGGCGCTAAGCGCGAGTGTGTGCACGTGGATTCTCTTAGATTGGGGTACTGTAGCGGGGCTGTACTGGGCTGTGATTAGGCTATACAGTCTAAATGAAGGTTCAGATCGCTGCGAGGGGGAATCTTGCTGAAACATTCTTCGCTTGTTTGCGATCTTAAATTGTAGCGGCGCAATAATCCCTAATCGCTCCGTGCAACAAGGTCAGCAGCAAACAAAAAGAGGTAATCCCATGGAACTCGCCTACTGGCATTGGATCGTGCTCGGACTCGCTCTCATGCTAGCCGAAATCTTCATTGGTTCATTCTTCATTTTTTGGTTTGGCGCCTCAGCGATAGTCGTCGGCGCAGCTCTCGTTATTGCCCCCGGGCTAAGCGCGGCGACACAGCTAGGCGCCTGGACACTGCTTTCCCTCGCCTTCGCTATTGCCTGGTTTCGTTTTTTAAAGCCGCTGTCTAAAGACGTGACCAAAGCGGGTCTGTCGCGAGAAGCCATGCTAGGGGAAATTGGTCAAGTACTCTCGGCACCCAACGGCGACCGCCGCGGCACCGTGCGCTTCCCTGCTCCGCTGCTGGGTTCTGACGAATGGCTCATTATGTCCCAAGACAGCCTAGCTATCGGTGACCGTGTCACCGTGAAAGATGTCTCTGGCAATTCACTCATTGTTGAGCGCGTTTAACAGCGACTCAAAAAATCGCAAATCCTCTTTATAGGAGCACGCCATGGAACCCGCACTGATCCTCTCCTTCGCCCTACTACTCTTTCTTTTGGTCACGGTTGCCAAAGGTGTAAGGCAGGTACCTCAGGGTAATAAATGGGTCGTGCAGCGACTCGGCAAGTACTACACCTCACTCAATCCGGGGCTCAATTTTGTCATCCCGTACATCGATAGCATCGCTTATAAAGTCACGACAAAAGACATTGTGCTCGACATTCCCTCGCAGGAAGTCATCACGATGGACAACGCGGTGATCATGACCAACGCAGTGGCCTACATTAATATTGTCTCTCCCGAGAAAGCGGTTTACGGCGTGGAAGACTACGAGCTAGCCATTCAAACCTTGGTACAAACTTCGCTGCGCTCTATCGTCGGCGAGATGGCGCTGGACGCGGCGCTGTCTTCGCGCGATCACATCAAGGCTAAATTGAAGGCGGCCATAAGCGACGACATAGCCGACTGGGGCATCACCCTGAAGACCGTTGAGATTCAAGACATAAATCCCTCGGGCACGATGCAGCAGGCGATGGAGGAGCAGGCGGCGGCAGAGCGTGCGCGACGCGCCACCGTTACCCGCGCAGACGGCGATAAACAGGCGGCTATTCTGCAGGCCGAAGGCAAGCTCGAGGCGTCTAAGCGCGAGGCCGAAGCTCAGGTCATTCTTGCCGAGGCAAGCCAGAAATCGATCGACCTTGTGACCTCGGCGGTGGGCGATAAGGAACTTCCCGTCGCGTATCTGCTAGGCGAGAAGTACATTGCCTCGCTGCAGAATCTCTCGAGTTCGGATAACTCCAAATTCGTTGTCTTCCCCGCCGACATACCTGCTGCAATCAAAGGCATGATGGGCGCGCGCTAAGCAGCACGCCCAGGCTCGCCTTATGTGTGAATCCTCAGCTGGCGCGTCTTGGCGAAGCGGAAGATGAAATACGCGCCCAACCCCACTGGGCCAAGAATGAACGTCATCAGCAGGCAAGGCACCACTAGCCAATGAGCGATACCCTTGTCCTGCGCGTCCTTAAGCTCCCAGCAGCCCACAAAGAGGTCGAAGGCGAGGTAATGAATCCAGCCCACGGTGATCAAATACGGGTCGGTGTAGAGCACCATCAGCGCCTCTAGAGAGCCGAAGCCGCCACCTGCAGGCATAAGGCTTAAGCGGCTTGCGAAGAGCCCCGCATAAACTAGGGCGAGGACAAAAGGGA
>JAYOBL010000054.1:0-7477 GCA_038104835.1 Gammaproteobacteria bacterium
CGCTTAAGCTCTCTATGGCGGCTACAAGATCGCTCACATGATAGGCACCTAACAGGCCTAGCCCGCTCCCGATTAAGATGCCGAGCAAACCAATAGCCAGACCCTGCCACAAGAATATGGCCAGCACGGTTCGCGGCTGAGCCCCAAGTGTCATCAGTATGCCAATATCACTGCGCTTCTCGCGAACAATCATGACAAGACTGACGACCAAATTGAACGCCGCTATAGCGACAAGGAGCCAAAGCATCAGGCTAATAATACTGCGCGAGAATTGTATATTCCGGTAGATTGCGCCGAGCGATGTTGTCCAAGTATCCACCTGTACACTAGAGCCCAAAAGGCTCCGTATCTCGTAGGCGAGCGCATCGGCACCCAGTGCATCCCTGCTCCTAAGCTGTAGCTCCGTTTGCTCCGAACGCACGCGCAGCAACGCACGCGCATCGCGCTTGCTGATAGCGACTAAGCTGTCGTCAATCTCAGCGCTACCTACCCGCACGATCGCGACTACGCGGAAGGATTTAAACGTAGGTTTTATCGCCAAGGGATTCGGGATAAATCTTGGTGAAAATAGATCCACCGAGTCGCCGACGCTCAAGCCCAGTTCGCGCGCTAGCGTCGCGCCCATGACGAGGGTCCAGCGTGACACGCCAATCTCGCGAGTGCTGCCAGCAACGGTAAAGTCGCCTAGTTTGGCAAGCACAGAGCTTTCTGCCTCAACACCACTGATCAGAATTGCACCGCTAGCGCGCGGGGTCGCAGCAATGCCTAAGCTCGAAACTACAGGGTCGATGTGCTCTACGTCGTCCACGCGATTAAGCTGCTGTGTCACAGTCTGCCATTGGGCAGCGCTAAGAGAATCCTTAGCACTCACGGTTAGGTGCGGGACCAGCCCGAGCACATTCTCACGCATTTCGCGCTCGAAACCATTCATGACGGACAGCACAATGATTAATAGCGCCACACCTAGCGCAATGCCGCCAATAGCAAGCCAGGACATGAACGAGGCCAGACCATGCCTGGAACTGCTGCTCACATAACGGGCGCCGATGCGGCCTGCGAAGCGGAGCTCCTCGCGCAGTGCCATAAAGCGACTAGTGCTCATCAACCAGCTTTCCGGCTACCAAGGAGAGTTTTCTTTCGAGCGTCGAGGCCAATGCCTCATCATGTGTCACAACAACAAAACTCGTATTAAAACTCTCACTAAGCTCTTGCATCAGCTGATGAACACCCACCGCAGTACGGCGATCCAAATTGCCGGTTGGCTCGTCCATCAAAACGACTGCTGGCTCGTTAACTAAGGCGCGAGCGATAGCAACACGCTGCCTCTCACCGCCGGAAAGTTCCGAAGGTTTATGCTCGCTGCGCGCCTCTAATCCAACGCGTTTTAACAGTGCAAGAGACCGCGCCCGAGCCTCATCTCTGGAAATCCCGGCAATGAGCAGAGGCATACCCACATTTTCCTGCGCACTAAATTCGCCTAATAGATGATGAAATTGATAAACAAAGCCAAGAGAACGATTGCGCAGCCTGCCGCGCTGAGATTCGGTAAGGGTATTCACATCTTGACCCGCGACGCTGACAGATCCCGAACTGGCCACATCCAAACCGCCTAACAAATTCAGCAGCGTTGTCTTACCAGAGCCTGAGCTGCCCACAATGGCGACGCGCTCGCCAGCGCACAGCTTAAAATCGAGTTCGTCGAGAACTAGAACTTCTTTCGCAGCCTGTTTATAAGTCTTACACAGCCCTCGCGCTTCCAGCACGTAGGGTGAGGCGTCTGGGACTGTTTTATTCATAGCGAAGGACCTCGGCGGGCGCGATCCTACTCGCCCGAAATGCAGGATAGAGTGTTGCGAGCAGGCTAATAAGAAGCGCGAGTCCGCAAACTAGCAGCACTTCGCTCCACAGGAGCTTAGTTTGCAAATGGGAGACAAGCAGCAGATTGGGCTGACCAAGCAATGCGCCTAGCGCGGATTCTAAAGCTAAGCCAATGGGAGCTAAGAACAACGCGATAAAGACTCCCAATCCTGCTCCAAAAAAGGTTCCTAACACCCCGCTCACCCCGCCCTGCATAATGAAGGATCGCATAATAGCGCCACTCGATGCCCCCATGGTGCGCAGTATCGCGATGTCAGATGTTTTCTCAGCGACAGCCATAACGAGCGTGGAGACGATGTTCACAGCGCCTATCATGACGATCATCATGAGCATAAGCCCTGTGAGGAATTTCTCCATCGCCAAGGCGTCGAAGAGCCCCGACTGCGCTTGCTGCCAGGTCTCGATTACCAGATCACTATCACCCTTAACTGGCGCAAGCTCTGCAATTTGGCTGGCTATATTCTCCGACTCGAAAAGGTCAACGAGGGTCAGCTGAAGCTTGGTCTGGCCGCGGTTACCGCTGAGGCTCAATGCCGCCGCACGGTTAATGAGGACTGTTTGTCCGCCACCGTAAGCGCCGAAATCAGCGAACCCTAAGACTATGAATCCTTGAGACTGTACGTCTGATTGGCGAAGCAGGCTGTCAATTGCAGTGAGGTTCAACTCCTGCGTGCCGCTTAGGCCGAGTCTTGCTGCTAAGCGAGAGTCAATGATCGCCCCGTCTGGTGTCGCCTGCAGCCTGTCGAGCAACTCTTGCGCGCGTGCGCCTTGATTACCTGCAATAGCCTCACTGAATTGAGCGTCGATGCCGCGAACCTCCGCGAAGTCATTCACCCCACTTTGGCTTATAAGCGCCTCGAACTCGGTAACGGCCAAGACCGACTCAACGCCGTCACTCGCCGCGAAAGCATGCCTGAGAGGCTCAAGCTGTGACTGGACTGAATCGCCGGTCACGACAATATGCGGTAGCGACTTGAGAGCCTCGGCGCGGAGAAAAGCAATAGACCCGTTCATCACCGCAAGCGCAACGATAAGAACCGTGACGCCTAAGGCAACGCCGAGCATGGCAACCGTTGATACGAACGACAACAGACCGCTGCTTTTACGCGCTCGACTATAGCGAACGCCAATGGTGACCGAGAGAGGGGTCTGCATGGTAAGCGGGAAGCTGCCCTATTCCCCATCCAGGCGTTGAAGGACGCGCTGGACGGTTTTGAAGGAGATGGGGGCTATAGGGGTAGAAACAGCGGCTGCAATAGCCCGCAAAGACTGGCCTTTTTGCCGCAGGGCTTTGATCTTTTCTACCGTGCGCTGCTCCGTAGGATTTTCGATTAACCGGCCGTTCTCGTGGACACTGTAGCCGAAAGGCCGGCTACCGCCGAGGAAACGTCCTTTCTTTCGCTGATGCCGCTTTACACTGAGTATGCGCTCGGCATAGCGGCGGCTTTCAATTTTCGCAAACAACCTGGCGGCCTCTTGAAAGCTGATTTTGGCGTCCTGCGAGATCAGATTCAGACCCAGATCGACAACATGGAGGTCAACTGCCCACCCCTCGAGTCGATCAAGCAGGCTCACGACCTGCGCGACCGAACCGCAGAGATGCCCTAAAGAGGCAGTAAGCAGGATATCACCGGGAACCAACGATGCCAGCAGTGCCGCTCCACGGCTACGTTGATCTAGCGGTGTGGCCCACTCGCTATCTGCGTCTTCGAAGCTTTGTGCAACAACCCAGCCCTGTTCCAACGCGTAGGTTTGTACCGAGAGACGCTCTGAATCGACAGCCAAGTCGTCTAGTGCGGCGCATTCAGCGCCGCTGCGTTGGATTAAAGCGCCGCTGCGTTCTGCAGAAGAGCTGCTGCTTGCTAGGCGAGAGTAAACGTAGACAGACATGGTATTCCTCAGGTCTCTGTTATCCGCCAACCCTTTGGGGCAAGCAGTAGATCTTTAGGCCGCTATTGCAGGCTGCTAGTTTGGGCTTCTGGTGAGAGCCGCGCATTGGTAGAGCTTACAGGAGCCTGATGACAATTCCTGAACTAAGAGGCTCAGCCGCGCTCAAACCATGAAAAGACGGAGCATTTAACCCGCCATCGACAGGCTTAGACGGCGGTAAGTTCGAAGCAAATCATTGAATCAACGCTAATTTTTTGGCCCATTGCCCTCGCAGTGGCACAGCGGCATTCTAGTCATAGGCCGCGATTCTAAGCAAGCCACAAGAAAAGGCTCTCCGACAGCGCGGCCTCTAAGCCTACTTGCAACGCAGCGGTGAAGGATTGCTGCGTAAGTAATTGAACGTGCTTCATTTTACTGTTACTCTCTGACAACGATTGGGAAAGTAGCCTAGTTTCACAGTGCAGGCATCGGGGTCATACCCCCTCAATTGACCGAATTTAAGACCCAATGATCGCGGAGAACTGAATTGACCGCGAAGATAAGTAACGCAGGTCGCTCTAGAGCGAGTGATCGATAGAGACAAAACCATGGACAGCTCCATGGCGAAACCCAAAGCGAGCCGCTGGAGAGAAACTTTTGGAATTCTGGGGAACCCCTAAAGAGGCCCTAAGGAACTCCTAAAGAACTCGCAGAGAGATCGCGATAAAAGAACGAAGTAGATATTTAACGACACTCCGCAACCAAGACTTGCGCCAACCGCGAGCCGTTGACGGACACCAGAGAGACCAAGACGAAAGATTCTTGCGACAGCCGGCAGTCTTTAAGACCCTCTTCACGCTAATCAACACTCCGTCCTGTAGAAGAAGACGGCAGCGCGAAAAGAGATTATGAAGATCAGAGCTACGCAGCCAATGACAAAGTAGAAACCACTTTTCACAGAGAAACTGAGCTTAGAATGTCACAAGCCGTATACGCTTCAGATCTGGAACTCACTCCTATCAGAGAAGAGTTTCCTCAGTTGCCTCATGAGAACGAGTTATGCTGATTGAAACTAGCGGTAATCGCTAGGCTTAGTTATCAACCGTCATCATCCACTTCACGCGCTGGCAAGCGCTGGAGACCTTCGCACTAGCAAGTAAGAAGGAAAGAATCTGTTCTTGGCTCACTCCCTGGCTCAGTAAGGAAAGTGAAACCATGAAAAGAATGCGTATTAATGCAACACAGGAAGAGGAACGCCGTGTTGCCCTCGTAGACGGTCAATGACTCTACGATCGCGACATCGAAAGCCGCACGCGAATCCAAGAAAAGGCCAATTTTTATAAGGGCAAAGTAACCCGCGTAGAGCCCAGTCTCGAAGCGGCCTTCGTCGATTTTGGCGCTGAGCGACACGGCTTCCTCCCGCTTAAGGAAATCTCCAGCGAATACTACGCAAAAGACGTCAAGACTAATGGTGAACGAACCAACCTTAAGGAGCTCATCCCAGAGGGTACACAGGTAATCGTTCAGGTGGAGAAGGAAGAGCGCGGCAACAAGGGTGCCGCTCTAACCACCTATATTTCTCTTGCAGGGCGCTATTTAGTCCTCATGCCCAACAATCCAAAGGCTGGCGGTATCTCTCGTCGGATTGAAGGCGAGGAGCGTAACGAGCTGCGCGAGGCGCTGCGCGGTCTCGAAATACCCAATGGTATGGGAATGATTGTCCGCACTGCGGGCATCGGCAAAGGTCAGGAAGAGCTGCAGTGGGACTTAGACTACTTGCTCGCGCTCTGGCAGGCTATTGTTGAGGCATCCGAGGTGAAGCGCGCACCATTCCTCATCTACCAAGAGAGCAATGTGATCATACGCATGATTCGCGATTATCTCCGCAAAGAGATCGGCGAAGTGCTATTCGACACCCAGGAGGCCTTTGACGAGGCAATGACTTTCGTCAAGCAGGTGATGCCTCAGTACGAAAGCCGCATAAAGCTCTATTCTGATCCCCTCCCCCTCTTCAACCGCTATCAAATCGAAAGCCAAATTGAGAGCGCGTTCGAAAGAGAAGTCAAACTGCCCTCCGGTGGCTCTGTTGTCATCGATCCGACCGAGGCATTGATCTCGATCGACATTAACTCTGCTCGCGCTACTCGCGGTGCAGACATCGAAGAGACAGCCGTCAATACGAACCTCGAGGCAGCCGATGAGATTGCCAGGCAGCTGCGCCTTCGCGATATGGGCGGACTGGTGGTCATCGACTTCATCGACATGAGCTCGAATCGCAATCAAAGAGAAGTCGAAAACAGAATGCGCGATGCGCTAGAAGCGGACCGCGCCCGAGTTCAAGTAGGACGCATTTCACGCTTTGGCCTTTTAGAGATGTCTCGCCAAAGACTACGCCCGTCCCTAGGCGAGACAAGCGCAATAACCTGTCCGCGCTGCAGTGGTCAGGGCACCATTCGCGACGTTGAGTCCCTTTCACTGTCGATTCTTCGAATCATCCAGGAAGAAGCCAATAAGCAGAAGTGCGCGGCAATCCGAACGGAAGTCCCGCTAGTTGTCTCCAGCTACCTGCTTAATGAAAAACGCGCGGTGCTGAGCGAGATAGAGTCGCAAAGCGGCAGCACTGTGCTTGTTTCCGCTCACCCCGAACTAGAGACACCTCACTACAAGATAATAGGCCTGAATCAGGCTGGCGAAGCTTACGATGTGGACATCACCGCAACGCCTGAGCCCATCGCGAGCGCCAAAGATTCTGCGCCGGTAGCCGCTGTTCAACGCCCGTCTGTCGAAGGCGTACCAATGCCTAAAGCTCCTGCCAAAGCTCAGCCTGCGGCGAAGTCGAAGCCAGATGCTAAACCTGGCGTCATTGCGTCAATAATTGCTGCTGTCGTTGGACTATTTGGCGGTAAGAAAGAAGAAGAGAAAAAACCCAAGCGCAGCTCAAGAGGCGGCCGCGGTCGCAATTCTTCGCGTGGTCAGCGCGACGGGCAGACTCGCAATCGTAGCGAACGCCCCAGCAGGACCAAGCGTGCAGACGACAAAGAATCTGAGAACAGCCAATCAGAGCGTGGCGACAAAGGCGAGCGTGGAGAGCGCCGTTCTCGCGGTGGACGCCGCGGTGGACGCAATCGCAACAGCGCCGAGGCCCGCAGCGAGTCGCCCCAGGGCAGCGAACGCAACACAGGAAACACCAGCGAGGAAGAAGCAAGCAGTGGCGAAGGACGCCGTCGCCGTGGCCGCTCCCGCAACGCCGATAAACGCGACAACGGCTCTCGAGAGCCCGTCGCGAGCAACGATTCCGCTGATCAGCAAGCGACACAGGAATCTGGAAGCGAACAGAGCGCCGAATTCTCGCGCCGGCCTGCTAGCCAGCGCCCCAAGAATACGACTCCACGTAAGCGTGGACCGCGCCCCGAGCCTGTGGCAGCCGTGGGCGAGACTGTCGATGCAGCCGAGACCGTCGCTGCCGACTCCGAAATAGCGGCTACGATTCCGCAGCCTCGCGAGGAAGAAGCAGTCTCTGCGCCTGAGTCGCAGGAGGTCAAAGCTCTAAGCGATACCGACAAAGGTGAAGAGCAATCAGCCTCCAACGAGGAAGACAATGCCCGCAAAACGCGCGAGCGCCGTCCCCGCAGACCGCGCAAGCGCACTACGCCGCAGGCAGTGGCAGACACAGAGACAAAAGCGGAAACAGTAGAGGATAGCGCCAGCGACGGGCCCGCAGTAAGCGAAG
>JAYOBL010000054.1:7487-15528 GCA_038104835.1 Gammaproteobacteria bacterium
AAACAGCCGACATGCCGGCTGCAAGCCAAGAGCCCGAACTGGAGACTAATCCGCCCACACTGCAGGCTTCTGAAAATGAAGCTGAAGGCCAAAATGAGCAAGAAACCAGCGACAGCGCTTCAGCGACCAGCGCCGACCCCGTCTCTGATTCCGCAGCTCAAGTTTCGAAAGCTGCAGAAGCAGCTGAAGCAGCTGAAGCAGCTGAAGCACAGGATCCTGCACCGCTTAAACCACAGCGTCGTCGCGCCCCTAACGATCCGCGGCATAAGCGCGGTTGATTCCATAGACTGAAGCCTGCGAGTCGGGCTTCGGTAAGTTCGCTAGCTCGAAGCGTGCCTCCTAGCACCTTGGGGAATTCAAGCCAGCGGCATCATATTTCTCGTTTGGCGTAGCGATGCGTCTTCTGATCAAAAAAAAACGCCAGTCTCTGAAGACTGGCGTTTTTTTTGCTTATTGGCCTCTTGATTAGCGAGAAGCCTCAGCCACTCTCAACGGCCCCTTCATGCTTAGCTTGGCTAAAGCGCAGCTTCTAGCTCTGGCAGTGCGGCAAATAGGTCAGCAACCAAGCCATAATCTGCCACCTGGAAGATAGGCGCCTCCTCGTCCTTATTGATTGCGACGATAACCTTGCTGTCCTTCATGCCAGCAAGATGCTGAATAGCGCCCGAAATACCAACGGCGATATACAGATCGGGAGCGACAATCTTGCCTGTTTGCCCTACCTGGTAGTCGTTAGGTACAAAACCCGCGTCGACTGCTGCGCGAGACGCGCCAATTGCAGCCCCTAGCTTGTCAGCGACCTTCTCTAGCAGAACAAAATTGTCACCGCTCTGCATACCACGACCACCGGAAACGATTACAGACGCTGCTGTGAGGCTTGGGCGCTCGGAAACAGCGAGCTCTTCGGACACGAAGCTAGCAATGTCTTGATCGATCACAGTATCGACCGCCTCGATTGATGCCGAGCCCCCTTCTGCTGAAGCTTCAGCGAAGGCCGTGGAGCGGACGGTGATTACCTTGATCGAGTCACTGCTCTGTACGGTTGCCAAAGCATTGCCTGCGTAGATCGGGCGCACGAAGGTGTCGGCTGACTTTACTGCGGTAATGTCAGACACCTGTGCAACGTCTAACAGCGCGGCAACACGCGGCATAAGGTTCTTGCCCGTGGTCGTGGCGGGCGCCAGCACGTAGCCAAAACCCGCAGCGAGCTCAGCGATCAGCGGCGCCAGGTTTTCAGGCAGCTGATGGGAGTAGGCAGGCGCATCGGCGACGAGTACTTTGCCAACCCCAGCGATTGCCGCCGCCTGAGCTGCGGCGTCCTGACAGCCTGAGCCTGCAACGAGGACAGTAATATCGCTGCCGATTTCGAGCGCAGCCGTAATCGTGTTGCGTGTGGCGGGCTTGACGCTCGCGTTATCGTGTTCTGCTACAACAAATATGCTCATGATGGCTCCTAAATAACCTTGGCTTCGGTCTTAAGCTTTGAGACCAGCTCTTCAATGGATTCGACTTTGATACCAGCAGAACGCTCCGCGGGCGCCTCCACGCTCAGTGTCTTGAGCTTGGACGCGACATCCACACCTAGCTCGGCCGGGTTGGTCGTGTCGATTGGCTTCTTTTTCGCCTTCATAATGTTGGGCAGCGAGGCATAGCGAGGTTCATTCAGACGAAGATCGGTAGTTACCACCGCTGGAAGATTTAGGAGAACCGTCTGTTCACCGCCATCGACCTCGCGAGTCACTTCAATTTTATCGCCTTCGATCTTTGCATTGCAGGCAAAGGTACCCTGCGGCCAGTTGCAAAGCGCTGCGAGCATTTGGCCAGTCTGATTGTTGTCCGTATCGATTGACTGCTTGCCGAGAATAACTAGGTCGATCCCTTCTTTATCGATAACCGCCTTTAAGAGCTTGGCTACAGCAAGCGGCTCCAGCGCCTCATCATTTTCCACGAGGATGCCACGGTCAGCACCCAGCGCGAGTGCTGTACGAATCTGCTCTTGGCTCTGGCTAGAACCAATAGATACAGCGATCACTTCATCAGCCGTGCCCGCTTCTTTGAGGCGTATAGCCTCTTCCACAGCGATCTCACAAAAAGGGTTTATGGCCATCTTGGCGTTGGCGAGATCAACACCCGTGCCGTCGGATTTCACGCGAACTTTTACGTATGCGTCTACGACGCGCTTTATTGCAACAAGAACCTTCATGGATTCTCCTTTTTGATTGGCAGCGCTTGCGCTACTGAGACCTTGAAACTGAAGTGCTGCCCGGGATCTCTACAAGCATTGCTCGAGAGAATTTCGGGATGCTAAAGCCTTCCTGAGAGGGCTTCGAAGGGCGGCAATGATGCCGTTTTTGACTCGCAACGTCAAATAAACACAGTATTAATGACAAGATATTGACGCCTTCACGGGAGGCAGATTGCCGTCTAACTCAGCCTGCCTCAGAGACACCCAGCAGGAAGAATTCCCCTGCACTCCAGACTCCTAAAGTGTCGACTCCGTTAGCCTCGCGAACCTGAGCTAGATCCACCAATTCGTAGAAAACGGCACGCGAAACCAAACCGAATAAATTTGCCCGCACAAGAGCCAAGGGGTGCGGTGTGCTGCCAGCGCCAACCGACAATGGATGTTCTGCATCCAAACGCACTTCTTGTCCGAGCGTTGTAGTCAGAAAGAGCTGCGCCTGCTCCCCGTCTCCCTCTTGACGAAGCTGGGTAAAGAAAAAAGGCACATCTTCAACTCTAATCCGAACTTTCTCGGCTGGGGTGACAAGAAAATAGTCATCGTCTTCGCGCAATAGAATCGATGAGAAAAGCTTAGCCAGACGCGGCCTTTTAATGAGGCCACCCTCGTGCCACCAGCTTCCATCGCGGCGGATCTCGATATCGATATCGCCGCAGAATGGCGGATTCCATAGATGTACTGGGGCAGCGTCACCCTCGTCTGAGAGCGGCGCGGCAATTTTTTTTAAGGAAGTTAAACTCATGACACGACTCTGTCTCCTATTCAATTCACGCTGAAAGCTCTGTGAGTACGAAATCCTTGTTGGATGATACACTCTTGCCCACACAAACCCAGAATCCCAAGGCGTCATAGAACCCCATGCAGACCGAAAATTCTGAAGCGACCTCCAACGCTTTGGGCGTATCCCAGTTCGACGATATTCTGACCGGCCGAATCCCGCTTATCGATGTCCGGGCGCCCGTTGAATTCGATGATGGACATATTCCGGGGTCGATCAACCTGCCTCTACTGAATAACCAGCAGCGTGAGGAAATAGGTCGCCGTTACAAACAACAAGGGCAAGAGGCTGCAATAGCGCTGGGGCATAAGCTCGTTGCGGGCGACGACAAAGCTGAAAAACTAGAAGCTTGGCGTGACGCCCTAGCGCGTGAGCCGCGCTCGGTTATCACCTGCTTTCGAGGCGGACTGAGATCCAAGACGGCACAATCCTGGCTCGCAGAAATTGGCTGTCAAGCAGCGAGAGTCGAGGGCGGCTACAAAGCCCTGCGCACTCACGCCATCGCCTCAATTCTGAACATCGCTCAAATGAAAAAAATCATTATTGTAGGCGGCAGAACAGGCATCGGAAAAACACATCTCGTAAACCGCCTCAAAAGTAGTGTGGATCTAGAAGGGCTGGCAAATCATCGCGGCTCTGCGTTTGGTCGACGCGCAACACCCCAGCCTGCGCAAGCTGTGTTTGAAAATAGTTTAGCCAGCGCCCTCTTGGTCAACGAAAGCCTTACCTGCGAGTCCCTATTTCTCGAAGATGAGAGCAGAGCGATCGGCTCGGTATCTCTGCCGCTAGAATTTCACCGTGCGATGACACAGGCGCCGGTGGTCAGTGTCGAAGAGCCCCTAGAATATCGTGTGGAGACAATTCTCAAAGACTATATCGTCAGTAACCTTCAGGATTTTCGTGAAATGGCTCCAGGGACCGCTCAGGTCCTGTTCAGCGACTCTCTCCTCGGCAGCTTGGATCGGATCAAGAAAAGACTCGGAGGCGAGCGGCATCAGCAGGTAAGAACCCTCATGCAGACAGCGTTGGCTAAGGACAACGACCACGAACTGCATCGACATTGGATCAGGACTCTGCTGTGTGACTACTATGACCCAATGTATGCCTATCAAATGGAAAAGAAAAAACATCGGATCGTTTTTCGAGGCAATAGCGAGTCCTTTCTTCAATGGGCCAAAGAGTTCGATTCAGCAGGCAATTAATGCGGACAAATAGGCTGGCAAGCGAATTACACAGCCTCTAGCCGTTAATACCTAAGCAGCGAGTGTTGAAGCAAGCATGGCGATCACACGGTACAAGCTTTCCGATGAACTTCGAGTCAGGCTACAGGGCAATACAACCCTGCTCACGCCGAGCTACAGGCTTGCCGCATCCGTGACCGAAGCTTACGGCAGCGCCATGGACTCCAGCAGTTGGCAGCTCCCAAATGTCGTCGCCGTAGACCAATGGATCAGTCAAAGTTGGCATTTGCTCGCCAACTGCGGCCTAGCGCCCTTTGTTGAGCTTGAAATCCTAGATACCGCCTTGGAAAAAGAGCTTTGGCTCGAAGCGATCGAAGATTCCCGCGAGCAGCACCCTCTCATTGACGCGTCTGCAATGGCGCAGATCGCAGCCCGCGCTTTTCAGGACCTACAGCGCTGGGGCACCGAGCCTGGGCATCTAAGCCTCAAAAACTATGCAGATAAGCTCGACGACGTCGCGCTCTATTTGGACTGGCGCGAGAAATTTCTTGCACGGTGCCGTTCGCTGGGCCGCATCACGCTGGTTGAAGCGAGCTCTGTGCTGGCACAAACGCTAACCGTCGAAAGCCTTGAGCTCATCGGCCACATTACTCTGCTGGATTTTCATCAGCCGCCGCCAAACTATGCTGCTCTTTTCGAAAGATTCAGAGACCAAGACCTGCTCGATTCGCTCTACAGCCTCGAGCCCGGCTCCATCCCCGATAGTGAAGAGCTGCGCACCGACTCCTTGAGAGGCGCAAAGACGCGTTATGAGTTCCTCAGCCAAGACGATGAACTTGCGGCTGCGGCAAATTGGGCTTGCGGAGTGCTTAAAGAACAGCCTGGCGCCCACATCGGCTTTTTGAGCCCGAACCCAGAGCAGATTCATGATCCGCTTTATCAGGCACTGTTAAAAACTTCGAGCGATGTGCCCTACCTCGCGCTCGCCACTAAACCCTATTTGATTAATTCGAGTTTAGGTGGCATCGCCCTTGCGGATACCGCGGTGATACACGACGCTCTAGCGGTGCTTGAATTGAATCGCGATAGCATCGATCTCGCCGCCTTTTGCCAGCTTTTAGACTCGCCATTCCTTGCGCATGCCGAGTCCGAGGCCAGCGCACGCAGTCACTGCCAGCGCTCCTTACGCCGCTATCTGCCTGCCACGACAAGCAAGCAAGCCATAGCTCGCTTCACCGGCGCTGAGGGCAAAGACACTCATTGCCCGCATCTTCATGAGGCCCTGTTGAGCTGTCGCACGCTGCTACGCGGCATGGCGAAACAACAAACAAGCAGTGCCTGGAGCGCTTTGTTCCGCGAACAGCTTTCGACGGTAGGCTGGCCCAACAAACCGCTCGGCGAGGCCACACTCTCTGCACTAGAGGACTGGGAAAATGCACTATTGAGATTCGAAGCGGCTAGTGAGTACAGCCCACCGCTGAGCATTTCTCAAGCGCTCAGCCTGCTTCGGCGTACAGTTGGCAACTATCGCGAACGCGGCGAGTATCGCCAGCAGTGCCCTTTGTCGCTTTACACCCCTGCGGAGGCTGTGGGCTTAAGTTTCGACCACCTTTGGCTTCTGGGTTTTGATGATCAAAGCTGGCCACCGCCCGCGCGCGCGAACCCTCTCATTCCTATCAAGCTTCAGCGCTCCCTAGGAATACCCGGCAGCTCCGCCTCACTTAGTTTCGCTAAAGCGCTCAATGAATTACAGCTGGTATGCGCCAATGTAAGCGAAACGCTCATAGCAAGTCACCACAGCCAAGATGACGAGCTACCTAGGCGGGTATCGCCAATCATAGAGTCTCTACCACTCACAGAATCAACTTTACTCGCTGAGGCGAGACTCACTCAGCGCGCAGAATTGAGTACAGAAGATTTCGTCGACGCGCGTCGAATTCGACTGCGCAGCGAAGCACCAAGCAGCGGCGGCCACAGCGTCATTACCCAGCAGTCTCAATGCCCATTCCAAGCCTTCATAAAATCGCGTTTGGGTATTCAGGCGCTGGAACCCTTCAAGAATAGCGTCGATGCGAGAGATCGCGGAAGCGTGGTTCACTGGGCCTTGGAAGCGTTTTACGCGCAGCCTCTCTCTCGGGACAAGCTCTGCAAACTTATCGATGAGAGTCCTGAGGATTTCGAGGCCGCGATAGACCGAGCAGTTGCAAGCGCGACTCAGAAACTTCAGCGACAGCGTCCAGAGATTATGGGAGCCGAGTTCACACAGCTCGAACGCCTACGGCTCAAGTCATTACTAAGGCGTTTCTTGAAACGCGACAGCGAACGGGAAAATTTCGTTACCGGCGTACCAGAAGAGGCCCATTCCCTAACTCTTGGCGCCCTTACGCTTAGACTCAAAATAGATCGGATAGACACGCTGACCGATCAGAGTCTCGCTCTTATCGACTATAAAACTGGCAAGACCGTTACGGCTATCAGCGCTTTGCAAGCAGAGCGTCCCGAGGACATGCAGCTGCCAGTGTATTACCGCACTGTCTCGCAGCAAACACGGCGTGAGGTTTCGGCGCTGGCTATTGCACAGGTACACAACGAAGCCGTGGACTATCACGCGCTTAGCGCAATGCCGAATTTCGACAGCAAGATCGAGCCAATCACGGGCCGCAAACTTAGCAAGAGAACGAAAAGCGTAGAGAGAAGTATCGAAGAAGCTAAACAGCAGTGGAGTGAGACTACGCAGCGATGGGTCTCTCTAGTCGAACAGCTCGCAGAGGAATTCGTCGCCGGCGAGTGCCGCGTCACCCCCATCCCTTCGAAGACAGTCTGTGAACGCTGCGGGCTGCAAAGCTTATGCCGGATAAAAGAGTTAGATGCGGAAGTCGAGGTTGATGAAGACTCGCTAGAGATCGAAGAGGGAGTCCTTAACGATGTTTAAGCGCGCCAAAGACCAAGATCAGCGGGACGAAGCTCTCGACATAAGTCGCAGCTTTATCGTGCAGGCCCCCGCTGGCTCTGGGAAAACCGAGCTCCTCACACTGCGCTACATGAAACTGCTTGCCAATGTGGACGAGCCCGAGGCTGTTCTAGCTATTACCTTCACAAGAAAAGCGGCAGCAGAGATGCGCGCGCGCGTTATTGAGTCTATCCAAAAGGCGAAAAAGCTAATCAGGGAGCATGGCGAAGAAAGCCTTAGTCGCGATGATGCGAGCCATCCAGTAGATAACGAGCAAGTGCGCAGAAATTTCCGCATCGCCCACAAGGTCATCAAGCAAGATCAAGAAAAGCAGTGGAATCTCGAACGTAATCCCGGCCGCCTGAGAATCCAGACCATTGACAGTTTCAATATCTATTTAGCGAATCAGCTACCCATCGCCTCTCGCATTGGCGGTGATCTGAGCGTGACGACAGAGACCAAGCCCATCTTTAATGCTGCTATTCGCAGCACTCTTTCGCTGCTCGATAGTGAAGGGCCTGACTCGGCGCATCTCAGCGCCCTGTATGCGCATCTTGATAACAATCCTGACGCTATCGAGAAGCTGCTCGGGAATATGATCACTAAGCGCGACCAATGGCTAGACTATCTCCCCTATCTCTTTGACCAAGAGGACGCCTCACCGGAAACGATGATGCGTCATATTGATGAGCTGGCAGAGGAGCTCCTCGAGCCCCTTTTTGAGGCGATGTTAGAGTTTGATGAAGCGCTTATCGAAATCAACAATTACGCGCATACACACTGGCCAGAGAGAACTAGCGGTCGGCCTGCGCATTTGGAGGAGCTACCGCCAGCTGATGCCGACGGACTCCCTCACTGGACGATCCTGTGCAACCTGCTCTTAACTAATA
>JAYOBL010000055.1:0-8933 GCA_038104835.1 Gammaproteobacteria bacterium
GCCTTCGACTTCCAGCGTCACAATCAGGCTGCCGCTGCTAACTTTATCGCCCAGATTCACCTCGACCGTCTTAATCACACCGGCCTTTGGCGCTGGAATCTCCATTGCCGCCTTATCGCTTTCAAGCACGAGTAGAGAATCTTCTTCTGCAACCGTGTCGCCAACGGCGACTAGCAATTCGATTACTTCGACGTCGCTCGCATCACCGAGATCTGGCACTAAAATATTTTCGATAGTCACCGCTTTATCACTCCCAAGAATTTGTCAATTCGCCTGCAATTAGCCCACTCTTGTTAGCAAGTGAGTGGATTGGGTTTATTCGAATCGATGCCTTGTTTCTTCATGTAAGCGGCAATCTGCTTGCCGTCGATCAGATCCTTTGCGCGCAGTTCCGTAAGCGCTGCGAGGACAATGAACTTTTCATCCACCTCGAAGAAGTGTCGAAGTTTTTCGCGACTGTCGCTGCGCCCGAAACCGTCGGTACCTAAAACCCTATAGGTTCCTGGCACGAACTCACGCACCTGATCAGCGTAGGACATCATGTAGTCGGTGGTTGCAATCACCGGCCCGCTCTGTGTTTCGAGCTGCTCAGTGACAAAAGGATTCTTCGGCTTCGCCATAGGATTAAGCATATTGCTGCGAGAGACACTAAGGGCTTCTCGACGCAATTCATTAAAGCTCGTCACACTCCAGACATCGACATGACAGCCGAATTCGTCGCGCAGTGTCTGCGCCGCCTTGCGCACTTCCCTCAGAATCGTGCCGCTGCCCAAGAGACGCACGCGCTCGCCAGCCAGCTCTTTCTTTGGCTTCGCGGTGCGATACTCTTCGGCGCCCGCATCTTCGAGCAAATACATACCACGAATGATGCCCTCTTCGGAGCCTTCGGGCATTGCTGGCTGGGCGTAATTCTCGTTCATGGTAGTGATGTAATAGAACACCGATTCCATTTCATCGTACATGCGCCGCAAACCATCCTGCACAATCACCGCTAACTCGTAGGCGTAGGTCGGATCGTAGGTCACGCAGTTAGGAATAGTCCCCGCCAAAATATGACTGTGGCCGTCCTGATGCTGCAGCCCCTCTCCGTTAAGTGTGGTTCGGCCTGCCGTGGCACCGATCAGGAAGCCGCGAGCCTGCGAGTCGCCTGCAGCCCAGCAGAGGTCTCCGACGCGCTGGAAGCCGAACATCGAGTAATAAATGTAGAAAGGGATTAGCGGGTAGTTGCTCACGCTATAGGATGTCGCGGCTGCCAGCCAGGCAGAGAAGGCGCCAGATTCACTGATGCCCTCCTCGAGCATTTGGCCCTGCTTGTCTTCGCGATAGAACATCACCTGATTTGAATCGGCGGGATCGTAAAGCTGCCCGACCGAGGAGTAGATTCCCATCTGACGGAACATGCCTTCCATACCGAAGGTACGCGCTTCGTCCGGTACGATAGGCACCACACGCTGACCAATTTCTTTGTCTTTGCACAGAGTGGAGAGCATGCGCACGAAAGCCATGGTGGTTGACACTTCGCGATCACCGCTGCTCTTGAGCTGGGCCTCGAAGCCGCTGAGCGAGGGCACTGCCAATGGTGTGGTGACACTGCGCCGCTGCGGCACGGGCTTGCCCAGCGGCTCGCGCACCTTGCGCATGTATTTAAGCTCTAAGCTGTCTTCCGCAGGACGGTAGTAGGGAACCTCCGCCAGCTTGTCGTCATCGATAGGAATGCCGAAGCGATCGCGGAATTTCTTCAGCGCCTCAACATCGAGCTTTTTCACCGAGTGTGCGTTATTTTGCGCCTCTGCGGTGTCGCCGAAGGCGTAGCCCTTTACTGTTTTCGCCAATATCACCGTGGGCTTGCCGTTAGACTTTACCGCCTCGGCATAGGCTGCATAAACCTTGTATGGATCGTGGCCGCCGCGATTGAGGTTCATGATGTCGTCGTCTGACAGATGCTCCACCATTTTCAGCAGTTCGGGACTCTTCCCGAAGAAGTTCTCCCGCGTGTAAGCACCACCACGGGCGACGTAGTTTTGATACTCGCCGTCGACGACTTCATTCATGCGTGCCTGCAGAATGCCGTCTTTGTCTGCTTGTAGCAGTGGATCCCAGTGACGACCCCAAACGACCTTTATGACGTTCCATCCGGCACCGCGGAAGACTCCTTCGAGCTCCTGAATGATTTTGCCATTGCCTCGTACGGGGCCGTCTAAGCGCTGCAGATTACAGTTGATTACGAAGATCAGGTTATCCAGCTTTTCGCGCCCCGCCTTGCTGATCGCACCGAGCGATTCCGGCTCGTCGGTTTCGCCGTCGCCGAGGAAGGCCCATATCTTGCGCCTAGAGTTATCGGTAAGCCCGCGGCTCGTTTGATACTTAAGAAGGTGCGCCTGATAAATCGCCTGAATAGGCCCGAGCCCCATTGAAACCGTTGGGAACTGCCAGTAGTCGGGCATTAGCCAAGGGTGTGGGTAGGAGGACAGGCCGTTGCCGTCGACCTCTTGACGGAAATTATCGAGCTGCTCCTCACTGATGCGACCCTCGAGGAAGGAGCGCGCGTAAACGCCGGGGGAAGAGTGGCCTTGAAAGTAAATGAGGTCTCCTTCGTCGTGCTCGTTTGGGCCGCGAAAGAAATAATTGAACCCGACATCGTAAAGCGTGGCCGCCGAGGAAAAGGTGGATATATGACCGCCAATGCTGGCATTGCGCATATTGGCGCGCATCACCATCGCCATCGCGTTCCAGCGCACGATCCCGCGGATCTCCCGCTCCATGAACATATCACCCGGCATCCGGTCTTCGCTGGCCGGGGCAATGGTGTTTTTGTAGGGGGTGTGAACGGTGGCTAGATCCTCTCGCGGATCGATTGCCGAGGTGCGGGCGCTGAGTTTGTTAAGCAGGTAGTGCGCTCGCTCAGCGCCCTCCTCGTCGATGACTGAATGCAGTGCGTCTAGCCATTCTTTGGTTTCTTCGGGGTTGATATCTTGATATTCACTCATTCGTTTTATCCTACCCTGCTTAATTTATAAAGTTATTTGTTTATTAAATAACTGTAATACAATTACAACTGACTGTGATATTAGTCTTTATGAAGCCTTCTAGCCAGATTAAAGCGCCAAAATTGTAGCAAAACTACATTTTCAAGCCCGCCATTGTGCCCAATACGCTTATCGCTAGCCAACAATGGTTAGCAGCGCGAATACCACGAGCCACACCAACTGGCTACGCTCGAGAAGCCCCCTGAGCGCTTGAACCTCCTCGTTCGCCGCGCTTTGGATTGCCTCGGTTGCTCGCTCCGCCTGCTCACTGCCTAAGGGCTCAGCCTGCAGGTCGCCCGCACCAAGCGCTGGATCACACACGGCGTGCTGCGCCCATTCCAGCAGCCGCTCGGAATTCGGCTGATCGGTCTCAGTGGCCCAGAGGCCGCGCCGAAGCTCCCCGTAACACTGATTAAAATCACCTACTAACGCAAAGGTAAGGGCGAGCAGGCGCAGCGGCAGCCATTCCAGCCAGTGGATCAGCACTCCAACTCGAGCAGCAAGCTCCCTCTCGCCCTCTGCCTTGAGATCGAATCGAAGCTGATAGCTGACGTAGCCCAGCACGACACCGCTAGGGCCTAGCAGCATATACAGGGTATACATCATGAACATGCGCTCGAAGCTGCGGTAGATCAGCAATCGCTTAAACTGAGCGACTAGAGCCTGCGGTGGGGCCAGAGGCACCGACTCTTCAAGATTCAATTCGTCCCGAAGATAGCTCTCACAAACGCCCTCGTCTCCAGACTGCCAAAGGTCGAAAAAATCCCGAATTAGCAAACTAGGCTGCGTCCTATCCATGGCGAACAGTAGCACCAGCACGTGCAGCACCATGGTAGCTAAGCCGTAAAGAACGCCCTCAACCAGAGATTGCAGCAGCCACACAGCCAACAAAAGCAGCAGGTAAACAGGAATAACTGCCGCAGCCGCGGAGTTCTCGCTGCTCGAAGTGGCGCCCACCAAACGCAGCGTGAGACTGCGTAGCCCGCGCTGATAGCGGCTAAACCAGGTGTCGTCGAAGCGGTCGAAGCCCTGCAGCCAAGTCGCCGTGATAACCAAGCTCAGCACAATGACAAGAAAGCTCATGCTAGTTTCTCCAATGCGAGCCAGCCCTATAGACGCTCGCTCATAACAAGACGGGCGCTCATAAGCTGCCTAAATTTATCCCAATCAAAGCCCACTCCGGGGTCAAACTTGCGCCCTGGCGCCACTTCGCTGTGCCCGGCAATTCGATCTGCACTGAGTGCGGGGTAGCTGCGCATGAGCGCTGCACAGACTGCCGCCAAGGTCTCGTACTGCGCCGGTTCGAACGTGTCGGTATCGGTACCCTCTAACTCGATCCCTATGGAGAAGTCGTTACACTCTTCGCGACCTTGATAGCTTGAACGTCCTGCATGCCACGCGCGCTTATCGAAATCGACGAACTGCACGACCTCCCCCTGCCGATCGATAAACAGGTGAGCGGAGACTTTGAGCTCGGCGATCGTCGCAAAATAAGCATGCTCGGCCGGATCAAGCGTATTACAGAAGAAACGCTCAACCTCGCCTCCTCCATATTGACCGGGGGGCAAACTAATACTGTGCAAGACTAGTAGGTCGATTTCAGACCCGGGCGGACGCTCACCAAAATTAGGCGACTCGCACTGCCTTGCCTGTTCAAGCCAACCGTTAGCAATAGAGAAATCCATACCTAGTTAACTGCATGTTGAGCGAATTCTAGATCAAGAATTAGCGGGAACCTGCTCGAAGGACGGCAGCCCTAAGTTTTCATTCCCTTCACCATACGCCATACTTTAATCAACTCTCAATACGCAGCCAGCCATAGCTCGCTGCCCCGCAGGATGACCAATGACACAGCCCGCAGCAGCAACTCCTCCGATCCCTGAAGCGATTCACGAACTAGTTCGCGCCACCCTCGCCGAGGACCTCGGCAGCGGCGATAAAACCGCCGCGCTCATCCCGGCCGGCCGCGCAGTGACTGCAACAATAACCAGTCGCGAGGCGGGTGTAATCTGCGGGCGCCCTTGGGTCGACGAGGTGTTCGCCCAACTCAAGGAGATTTCCGGCGGCGTGACTCTCGACTGGCAGGTGCGCGATGGCGACTCGGTAGAGCCCAATACAGTTATCGCGACACTCCAAGGCACCGCCCGCAGCATCCTTACCGGCGAGCGCTGCGCGCTCAACCTATTACAGACCCTAAGCGCGACGGCAACGGTTAGCCGCCGCTATGCACAGCTAGTTGCGCATACAAGGGTAAAACTCCTCGATACCCGCAAGACCCTCCCTGCCCTGCGTCTGGCGCAGAAATATGCGGTGAAGATAGGCGGCTGCCACAACCACCGGGTGGGGCTTTTTGACGCCTTTCTGATTAAAGAGAATCACATCGCTGCCTGCGGTGGCATAGCAGCAGCGGTGCAGCGTGCGAGGACGCTAGATCCCGAGCTGCCGATCGAGGTTGAGGTGCAAACCATGGCCGAGCTAGATGAAGCCATTGCCGCCGAAGCCGACACCGTTATGCTAGATAATTTCGATCTTACGCAGACTGCAGCGGCGGTCTTACACACCGCCGGACGCGTCAAACTCGAAGCGTCGGGAAACATCGACGACGCTCGACTCGTACGCATCGCGGAAACCGGCGTCGACTATATTTCGATCGGGGCACTCACCAAGCACTGCCGAGCACTAGATCTTTCGCTGCTGCTTGAATGATGCAGGGCAGAATAGACGGACCGCTTCAGCAAGGGCTATAACCCCAGGACTAGCCAACAGAGTACTCAATGAAAGAATAAAAGAGGGCCAAAAAATGACGCCGAGTTTTGTTCACGCACTTCAATTTGTACCGCGCGCCGCAGCGCTTTGCGCGGGCCTTCTGGCCACTGCGGCCAACGCCCACCCAGGCAGCCTGGACCCTAACGGTGGCCACTATTTTGGCAACTCCTACCACTGCCATATGAACGGCTGCGAGAGTCCCGATACCTTCACTCGGCGCGGGCGCGACAGCCTGCTGCTCGATCGCCGCAGCCGCGAAAAATTTTTTAACCCTGACGATTGGTCTTTCGAAGAAGACTTCGACAACGACTGTCAGTCCACTCGACAAGAAATGCTCATCCTGACTAGCCGCGTCCCGCCGCGCTTCACCAACCCGCGCAACTGCGTCGTTCGGATTGGCGAGTGGTTAGACGAATACACCGGCGAGTTGTACCAAGTTGCCACAAAGCTAGATCTCGATCACGTGATCCCGCTGCTCTATGCGCATACCCACGGAGGCGACCGTTGGCCTGCGGGCAAGAAACTGGAGTTCGCCAACGACCCGCTAAATCTCATGCTCGTTGAAAGACGCCAGATACGCCGCAAGCGCGGGCGCGGACCCGACGGTTTCTTGCCGCGGGAGGAATTTCAGTGCGAGTACGCCGGGCTCTGGCGTGGGCTCGCCGCAAAATATGATTTGCAGCTAGATACTCGCGACACCAGCGCGCTGACAAGAATCGAAGCCAATTGCGTGGGCGACCAGCCTGTTTCTAATGAGGACCAGTAGCTAGCGGTGACTATCCGCCGAGCCTTTTAATTGAAGGCAAGTTCGCGCGAGTTTGTCAGATACTGATTCTCGTCCGGCGGGCAGGCCCAGCGAGAGCAGTAAACAGGAAAAACGAGAATGCATGGTCGCGGGGCCGAGCGAGTGCGGGCAAACGTGTTAGAAATTAGCGGGAATGAAACGAACAGGTGTGAGCTTAAGAGTTTGAGAGCTAGAGAGCGCGGTGCGGCGGACTGCCGGCGCTAGTATTCACAGGCCCACAAGACTGCGCGTCAATCCGCGCAAGCTAATACGGCGAGGGCCGCTAAATGCAGCGGGTCTCGCCGTACGCTTTAGGTTTAGGCCAAAAAAGCCGCCATCGAGTTATGGTGCTACGATGGAGATATCTGCCATGTTGACGTCGGGGTCTAGTGCAGTCTCCCCCGTTGGAAAGCCGTTTTCCGAAAGAATGTAGGCCACCACGTCGGTGTACTCGTCGAGCATCAGCGAGCCAGGGTTATCCGCGGGCATGGTTCCTAGAATAGACTCCCACATCCAAAGCACGGGCTGTCCATCCCATGACTTCAGCGTGTTTCGGTAGAAGCGCATATCGTGACAAGCCTTGCATGAGCTGTTGTAAGTCGCCTCGCCCGAGTCGACTTGAGCCTGAGTAAAAACGCCATCCTTGATTGTCTTTGCCTCGGCAAATGCCGAAGGGGCAAAGGCTACCACCGCGGCGAATCCTATCGCCTTGGCCGTCGTTATGATCGACTGGGTCATCGTACTTCTCGCGACGTTGTGCATAACGTTCCTCTTCATCAGTTAATTCTATCGAGTCTAATTTCTCGCACGCTCCACGGGAGCTCGGGCTAACAAGCCTTGAGCAGCCGTGGCACCCTGCCTTCGGTCAGCTCGAAAACTGGCGTGATTTTCGGCAGAGGCGGAAGCGGCTAACGCGTTAATTGAGGCCGCAAAACATAAACCACCTACGGCGCGCAATCAAGTTGGCTTATCGGCTATATCAGTGAATAAAACGCCATAAGCGCATGTTTAGGCTACCTTAGAAGAATGAACCGGACATGAATGCGCTCACATGCTGTCAACTTTGCAAAAAAGAGAAATAGCGCACAGCAGCAATGCGAGCCCTCACTCGAAACGGAAATTGCCCGAAATTCTTTGTCAGAAATCCCCCTACAATCCGTTCTTGTAGGGTTGGGAGACCCGTTTCAGCCTTAACTGATACCGCCCCACTGCTCTGGCTCGTGTAAAAGCTAGTCCGGGCATTCAGACCTAGCTCATCGATGGAGACACGATAATGCAAACAGTGAACGCCAGTAGCCAAACGATAACGACTTTTACCGACATTTCAGCCGATGCGCACTGCGCATCGAATAGCCTCGAAACAAGCTCCGCTGATCAGATCTCTCGATTGGGCAGGCGCGAAGCGAGGCGAATAGCCACTCCCATCGCCCGCAAGCTAGTCAGAGGTAGTGAAAGCGGATTTACCCTTATCGAAGTGCTGGTTGCGATCGCGATCGTAGGCATTCTGGCGGTTATCGCCGTACCTCAGTATCTCGACTTCACCCGCAGAGCGACATTTACCGAACTCATACAGGCAGCAGCCCCCATACGCCAGAGCGTCGAACTCGCGGTGCAGACGCGCGGGGTGACCGATATCGAAACTCTCGATAGTGGGGCGCTGGGTATTCCTGCGACCGTGGCGGCCGCTGTCGCTGCGCACGGATCGACCGTGGCAGACGGGGTTATCACGATGACCTGGCGCGATGACGGGACCAACTTGGACGCCGTCACCTATACCCTAACTCCCAACGGC
Source organism: Gammaproteobacteria bacterium (assembly GCA_038104835.1). Taxonomy (GTDB): domain Bacteria; phylum Pseudomonadota; class Gammaproteobacteria; order Pseudomonadales; family Pseudohongiellaceae; genus UBA9145. Next base: position 8,369 of record JAYOBL010000055.1, read on the forward strand.
GTAGTCCCCCCCATAGATTGGACTGTTGGAGGCACCTGCTTAGTACAAAATGTCTGCTAGCTGATTAGGATGATGAACACGGTGTGGCGGCCTCGCCGCCGCATCGACAACTGGCTTGCTTCCCACTCGTGCTTGCCCACTCGGCCTCGCACCTAAGCACTTGGCTTGCGGCTATGGGTTGCACTCAGCATCGCATCATTAACTGACACACAGGCATAAGCCTTCAACCAAACAAGGGGTTTGTATGGCCCTGTCGGAACAGCAGCGATACTCCTGGCAAGGGACAGACAGCCTAGGCAATCGCCGCCGCGGAGAGATCAACGCTAACACCAAGCAGCTCGCGCAGCACAAGCTCGCGAAAATGGGCATGCGCAATACGCGGCTTAAGCGTCAGTCTGGGGATTTCGCCCGCGCCTTTGGGGACCGCGTCAAAGCTGCTCATATTGCACTTTTCACGCGCCAACTCGCGACCATGATGCGCGCCGGCATACCCCTAGTTCAGGCGCTCGATATCGTGATTCAAGGGCTCGAGCAGCGCGGGCTGAAAACAATGACAAGCGCCATA
>JAYOBL010000055.1:8943-12034 GCA_038104835.1 Gammaproteobacteria bacterium
CAGTGACATCGCCGCGGGCAACCGGCTCGCCAGCAGCCTAAGGCGCTATCCGCAGGCTTTCGACGAGCTGTACTGCAATTTGGTCGAGGTGGGGGAAAACTCAGGTGCGCTTGAGGAGATGCTCGACCGGCTGGCGACCTTCAGGGAAAAGTCCGCCGCGCTGCGCAGCAAGGTCCGCAAAGCTATGTACTATCCAATGGCTATTGTGGCTGTCGCAGTCATTGTCACCGGCATCCTGCTCGTCAAGATGGTGCCCACGCTCGCTCAAACCTTTGCCGGATTTGGCGCCGAGCTCCCGGTATTTACACAGTTCGTAATCGGCCTCTCCGACTGGGTCATCGAAACCTGGTGGATCTGCTTGGCCAGCGCCGCGCTTTTCGCGCTGCTCGTCCCCCGGGGTCTAAGAGCTTCTCGGCGGCTGCGCAGCGGGCTGGACCGCGTAATGCTAGCCCTACCCATTTTCGGCAAGATCGCCCGCACCTCCTGCCATGCCCGCTTCGCGCGGACCCTCGCAACCACCTATGCCGCTGGAGTCCCCCTTGTCGAGGCCTTACATTCGGTCGCAGGCGCAACGGGCAACGCGGTTTTCGAGGATGCCATCCATGACATCGCAACCGCTGTGTCGGGGGGGCAGCCGCTGCACCAGTCGATCAAAGACACCGCCCTGTTCCCGTCTATGCTCGTGCAGATGAGTAGCATCGGCGAAGAATCGGGTTCTTTAGACAGCCTACTGGAGCGCAGCGCGAGCTACTTCGAGGATCAGGTAGAGGAGGCGGTCGAGAGCCTGACATCGCTGCTAGAACCTGCCATCATTGTGGTCATTGGTACGATCGTAGGCGGTTTGGTAATCGCCATGTACCTCCCAATTTTCCAGCTCGGCTCAATCATTTAAGCCTCGCGCCACTCGCCGCTGACGGAGCTCTCGCTTGCAAGCTGTGCTAAGCATTATCGATGCCTACCCCCTCTTTCTCCCCGTGGCCATTGGCCTTCTGGGCCTGCTGGTAGGGAGCTTTCTGAACGTCGTTGTCCATCGGCTTCCCATCATGCTCGAGCGCGAATGGCAGCGCTTCGCCGAGGAGGCCGACGCGGCCCAGCAGGAGGCGGCGACGGCGGCTGGAGTGCCCACAGCGGCTGGAGTGCCCACGGCGCCGCAAGAGACGTCAGCTCCCGAAGTGCCCGCTGCGCCGGCAGAGACGACGGCGTCTGCAAAGGCATTTAATCTAGCAGTACCTGGCTCCCATTGCCCTAAGTGTGAACACAAACTCGCAGCCTGGGAGAACATTCCCGTCATCAGCTACCTACTCCTCAGGCGGCGCTGCAGTGTGTGTCAAACACCCATCTCGGTGCGCTACCCACTCGTCGAGGTGACTGCTGCCGTACTAGCCATCGTCGTTGCCAACGAGTTCGGCCCGACACAAAGCATGCTCGGCTTGCTCGTATTTACCTGGGCGCTGCTTACCGCTAGCCTGATAGACTTCGACCATAAACTAATCCCCGACGACATCAGTTTGCCTCTAATGTGGATGGGGCTGCTGCTTACGGCGGCGAATATGGGCGTGCCGGGCGTAATCTTGGTCGACTCGGTCGCTGGTGCAGCAGCCGGCTACCTGTCTTTATGGTGCCTGTATTGGGTTTTCCTGCTCGCAACGGGCAAGCAGGGCCTGGGCTATGGAGACTTTAAGCTGCTAGCCGCATTAGGTGCTTGGCTTGGCTGGCAGGCCCTCTTACCCGTGCTATTGCTCGCCTCGCTTGGCGGTTCTGTGGTCGGCATCGGGCTTATCCTCATCAAGGGGCACTCACGCTCAGCAGCCATGCCCTTTGGCCCGTTCCTCGCCAGCGCGGGTTTTATCATGCTGATCTGGGGACCGAGCCTGCTACAAACCTACGCTCGGCTACTCGGCGTTTGAAGACAGACAGGCGCGAGCCTTATTGAAGTTAAGAGAGGATTTGATTCGTGATAGTCGGACTCACAGGTGGCATTGGCAGCGGCAAGAGTGCTGCAGCTGATCTCTTCGCAGCCAAAGGCGTAGAGCTCGTCGATACCGACGTGCTTGCACGGGAGGTTGTTGAGCCGGGCACGCCAGCCCTCGCCGCCATTGCCGAGCACTTTGGCGATGAAATACTCGGCGCAGACGGCGGACTCGACAGGGCAAAATTGAGGGCGATCGTTTTCGCACAGCCCGCTGAAAAAGACTGGCTCGAAGCCCTTTTGCACCCGCTGATCAACGAGCTCCTGCGCAGCAGGCTGGCGAGCTTCCAAGGTTCCTACTGTCTGCTCGTCTCGCCATTGCTGCTCGAAACCGAACAAGCCGCGCATGTCGATCGCATCTTGGTCATCGATATCGACAGGCAGGGCCAGTTGCAGCGTACCCTTCGGCGCGACGGCAGCAGTCAGGCGACCGTCGAAGCCATTATCGACAGTCAGATTAGCCGCGAAGAACGCCTCGCGCGAGCCGATGATATTATTAGCAATCAAGGAACTCTCGAAGACTTAGCCCGGGCCGTAGACCAGCAGCACGCGCGCTACCTGCAATTGAGCGAGACAACAGCATGAGATCGGTTAACTGCCCAAACTGTCAGAAAGAAGTTGAATGGCGTGAAGAAAACGAGTCGCGGCCATTTTGCAGCGAGCGCTGTCGCCTTGTCGATTTTGGTGACTGGGCGAACGAGCGACATGCAATAGCCGGTGAGCCCGACTACTCCGACGAATTCGACGAGAGCCTACTCAGTAGCCTCGCGCCCAAGGACCTCTGATTTGAGCTCTGTGCAGGCAATCCGCGTGTTTGGCTAGCATTCAATTAGAGAATAAGTAGTACTGTGCCTTTCAGTGTGCACAGTAAGGCCACTGCTGGCACTGCGGGCACAGAAAAAGCGGCGTACTGGCAAGAGCGGCCGCAGCGAAACTTCCTAGTCTTCTACCTCTGCTGATGGCGCGCCTCTGCGCAGCGCTTCGAGGATTTCCTGATTAGCTTCGGGAAACTCTGCCGGGTCTAAATCACCCAACGCGGCCCAGCGCAGCGGCTGTCCTTCGAGAGCCTGTGGCTCGCCTCGAAACTGGGTCACGCGCCAAACATCCAACAGCACAGTTACA
>JAYOBL010000055.1:12044-15473 GCA_038104835.1 Gammaproteobacteria bacterium
AAGATAAAACCGCTAGGCAACAGAATATAGACTTTAACGAGTTCGACAACTTAAGGAGATCGGATGGCTTTTAAGTGGCTCACTCGACTCATTCCGCAAGCATCAGAAGGCGACGAAGAAGCAAACACTCTCAGTCGTGCCATCGCTGTACTCATGCTCGAGCTGCATGAATGCCTGCGCCGCGTCGACGGTAATCCCAATCTCTTCCTTGAGTTCCCGCGCTAGCGCGCTCTCGGCCGACTCCCCTGCTTCCAATTTGCCGCCTGGGAATTCCCATAGTCCGCCCTGATGTTTTTCTGGCCGGCGTCGCGCTATAAGCACTTGCCCGCGTCCGTCTTCTACAACGCCAACGGCCACATGCAAAAAACGCAGCTTCGCCTGCCCAGCCTTAGCTGCGGTAGTCTGCATTGATGCTCACATAGTCGTGGGACAGGTCGGAGGTATAAATCGTCTCGCAGACGCTGCCGCGCTGCAGATCAATCGCAATAAGAATATCCTGCTTGTCCATCTCGCGCTGACCGGCTTCCTCGGTATAGCTGGCGGCACGAGCGCCGCCTTCGACTATGAGCGTGTCGCCTAGGCGGATTGTCACCTCGTCAATCATGAGTCCATTTACGCCGGCCCTACCGATAGCCGCAAGGATGCGTCCCCAGTTCGGATCGCTAGCAAAGAGTGCGGTTTTTACCAGCGGCGACTCTGCAACCGTGTACGCCACAGCCAGACACTCCTCAACGCTAGCCGCGCCGGACACCTGTACAGTTACAAACTTAGTTGCGCCCTCTGCATCGCGGATAACTTCCATAGCGAGCTCTTGGAACACTTCGCTCAACGCCTTTTCAAACAGCGGATCGCATTCACCTGACTCGTTTTCCACCAGGGCAGCCGAGCGCCCGGTAGCAGACAAGAGGCAGCAGTCATTGGTGGAGGTGTCGCCGTCCACGGTGATGCGATTGAAACTCTTATTCACCTGTGATTTGAGCAATGACTCAAGCGTCGCCTTTGACAGCGCCGCATCGGTGAATACATAGGCCAGCATGGTCGCCATATTGGGTTTAATCATGCCGGCGCCCTTAGCCATTCCTGCAATACTGACCTTTGCGCCCCCAATCTCGACCTGACGCGCGCTAGTCTTCGGCCTCGTATCCGTCGTCATAATGCCGAGCGCGGCGGACGTGAGGGCGTGTTGACCAAGCTGCGCATGTGCTACAGGCAAGCCGTCTACAAGCTTGGCAAGCGGCAGGGGTTCTCCGATAACACCTGTCGAAAACGGTAAAACTTCACGCTCATCAATGCCCGCGATCGACGCTAGCGCCTGGCAACTCTCACGCGCATCTTTTAAGCCCTGCGCACCGGTGCCCGCATTTGCGTTGCCGGTATTGATTAGAAAATAGCGAGGAGTACACGCAAGCATATGCTCGCGCGCCACAACAACCGGAGCCGCGCAAAACGCATTTTTGGTGAACACCCCCGCGGTATGAGAACCATCCGCGAGTTCAACGAGCACTAAGTCTCGGCGATTCGCATAGCGAATCCCGCTCTCGACTGAACTGAAGCGCACACCTTCAATGGCCAGCTCTTCAATTGAAGCTTTTTCTATTGGTAGTTCCATTACCTTTCTCGCAGTAGCGGCTTGTAGCTAGGCGATCTTGCCATGACAAGCCTTGTACTTCTTGCCTGAACCGCACGGGCAAGCCTCATTGCGCCCCACCTTCGGCATTTCCCTAACGAAGGGCGCGGCTTCACGGCGACGCCCACCCACAGGCACTGTCGCGCTCTGCGCTTCGGTTGAAGGAGGCCTCTGATCAGAAAGCGCCGATGCTTGCTGATGCTGCATATTAAGCTTCTGCGCTGTGAGCTCTTCAGCTCTGCGGCGCTCGATCTCGTCGGCCTCATCTTCCTGGCGAATCTTAACGTGGCTTAGCACCTTAATGACTTCCTGCTGTAGATTCGTCATCAGGTCTTGGAAAAGCGCGAAGGCCTCACGCTTGTATTCTTGCTTGGGGTTTTTACCGCCGTAGCTGCGCAGGAAAATACCCTGCCGCAGATGATCCATTGTTGCGAGGTGTTCTTTCCAAAGCCCGTCGAGTATCTGCAGCGTAATCTGTTTTTCGAAAGCGCGCATTTTCTCGCCAACGCTCGCGCTCTTCTGCTGATAGTCGGCCGTGAGGCTTTCTAGCACCTTGGCCTTGATTTCCTCTTCGTAGAGTTTCTCGTCGGCGTCTAACCACGCCTGAACAGGCAGCTCGCTGGCGAACTCTGTCTTTAATGCCAGCTCTAGGCCCTCGATATCCCACTGCTCAGGCACGCTCTGCGGCGGAATAAAGCTGTCGACTAGCTGCTCTACCACTTCCCCACGCATATCAGTAAGCAGTTCGGAGATATCATCGCTTGCCATTAGCTCATTACGCTGGCGATAGACGATGGTTCTCTGATCGTTGGCTACATTGTCGTATTCAAGCAGCTGCTTGCGGATATCGAAATTGCGCCCTTCAACCTTACGCTGTGCCTTCTCGATAGCGCGAGTCACCATGCCGTGCTCTATCGCCTCACCGCGCTCCATCCCTAACTTCTGCATGAAGTTTTTCACCGATTCGTTAGCGAAGATGCGTAGCAGATTATCCTCCATCGACAGATAGAAGCGCGAGTAGCCCGGGTCACCCTGACGCCCAGCGCGGCCACGCAGCTGATTGTCGATACGTCGAGACTCGTGACGTTCGGTACCGATAATGTGAAGACCACCCGCGGCGAGCACCTGCTCGTGGCGCTCCTGCCAAGCGGCCTTTATCTCTTCAATTTTTTCGGGCGTCGGGTCTTTCAGCTCAGCAGCTTCTACCTCCCAGTTACCGCCCAGCACGATATCCGTGCCGCGACCCGCCATGTTGGTCGCGATGGTGACAGCGCCCGGCCTACCCGCTTGGGCAATGATCTGTGCCTCGCGCTCATGGAACTTTGCGTTGAGCACTTCGTGCTTAATTTTGTTTTTAGTGAGGAACGCAGAGATTGCCTCCGAGGTTTCAATAGAGGCGGTGCCTACGAGAACAGGAGCACCTGCGGCGCTCACCTCTGTGATGTCGGCCACGATCGCTTCGAGCTTCTCTTCCATGCTGAGGAAAATTAGATCGTTCGCATCCACACGCACCATTGGCTGATTAGTCGGAACAACAATCACGTCAAGTCCATAGATCTGACTAAACTCGAAAGCCTCGGTGTCAGCCGTTCCGGTCATTCCTGACAGCTTATTGTAGAGACGGAAATAGTTTTGGAAGGTTGTCGAAGCAAGGGTTTGGCTCTCGCTCTGAATCTCAACGCCCTCTTTCGCCTCCAGCGCCTGGTGCAGCCCCTCTGAGAGACGGCGGCCCTCCATTGTTCGCCCCGTGTGCTCGTCAATCAGCACGATGCGTTTGTCCTGCACGATGTACTCGACATCGC
>JAYOBL010000056.1:0-13764 GCA_038104835.1 Gammaproteobacteria bacterium
GGTAAGCACTGCGTCGTGCTCGGACGCAGCAACATTGTCGGCACACCGATGGCCGTGCTCATGTCGCGCAACACTAATCCAGGCAATGCAACAGTAACCATCGCTCACAGCCGTACGCAGAATCTCAAAGAACTGTGCGCCAGCGCAGACATCCTTATCGTAGCCATTGGCAAAACCGAGTTCGTGACCGCCGATATGGTGAAAGAAGGCGCAGTTGTAATCGACGTAGGCCAGACCCGTGTCCCCGATGACAGCAAGAAAAACGGTTTCAGAAACGTCGGTGATGTCGACTTCGATGGCGTCAAGGATAAATGCTCTTACATCACCTATGTCACCGGAGGCGTGGGGCCTATGACAAGGGCGTCGCTGCTACAAAACACGTTAAAGGCTAACCTCGCGAACGCCAGGTAGCCACGCAAGAGAGAAGCACCCATTTTTAGGCGCGTGACTTAGCGCTTCAGTTGCAACAACACCATCCTCATCCGTTGAGAACCTAGAGAAGAGTAAACACTATGTTTGAGTCTTTAAGCGCCCTACCCGCCGACCCCATTCTGCGCCTCGTTGCGGAGTATCAGGCAGACAACAATCCCAACAAGATCGATTTGGGCATTGGCATTTACAAAGACGAGAACGGCGACACTCCGGTTATGACCGCCGTTAAAAAGGCCGAGCAGCGCATACTCGAAACTCAGAACTCAAAAAAATATGTTGGCCCAACGGGCTCACCGAGCTACAACGCGGCGGTCGCCGAACTTTTATTTGGCACACAGCTTAATAGCTCACTCGGTGGCCGCCGAGTGACCGTTCAAGCTCCCGGCGGCTGCGGCGGGCTGCGACTCGCGGCGGAATTTTTAAAACTCGCAAGCCCAGAGGCCACGGTTTGGGTAAGCGACCCTACCTGGGCCAACCACATTCCTCTTATGTCTGCTGCGGGCCTGCGCATCAGCAAGTATCCGTATTACGACTACGACACCCACAGCGTCCGCTTCGATGAAATGCTCAGCTGTTTAAAGCAGGTGCCCAAGGGGGACATCGTCCTCTTACACGGTTGCTGCCACAATCCCTGCGGCGCCGATCTAAGCCTCGCTCAATGGGAAGCTGTACGCGATTTGGCGCTCGCCCAGGGCTTTACGGTGTTGATCGACCTCGCCTACCAAGGCCTCGGAGATGGTTTGGAAGAGGACATGGCCGGCACAAGACTCATGGCGGCTTCGCTACCCGAACTTGTTGTCGTAAGTTCGTGCTCGAAGAATTTTGGGCTCTACCGGGAACGCACCGGCGCGATGACACTGATCACGCAGTCGGACGCTGAAACTAAAACGGCGACCACTCTGATCGCCGCCGCTGCCCGTGCTATGTACTCTATGCCGCCCGACCACGGCGCCGAGGTCGTTCAGCTTATCCTGAACGATCCTGAGCTGCGCAGCGAGTGGGACGCCGAACTGACCGCGATGCGCGATCGTATTAACGGCTTGCGCGCTAAGCTCGTGGCGCAAACGCGGACCGCCGGCATCGATAGAGACTTTGGTTTCATCGAGAACGAGAAAGGGATGTTCTCGTTCCTAGGAGTGAGCGTCGAGCAGGTACAAACGCTGGTTAAGGATTACAGCATTTATCTAGTCGACTCTAGCCGCATTAACGTCGCTGGTATTAACGACGCCAATGTCGAGTACATGGCCGACAGCCTCGCCAAAGTACTCAAAGGCTAGCGCGGGCGTAAGCTACGAACGTCGGCCCGCGAGGGCCGGCTTTACCTCTGCGGCGAATTCTCGCAGCAGCGCCTCGGTTGTCGACCAGTCTATACAGGCGTCGGTGATCGAGACCCCGGGTTTTAGATCCGCTAAGTCATCGGGGATCGACTGATTCCCTGCCTCAAGATTGCTTTCCAGCATGACGCCCATAATAGACCGATTGCCGCTCGCGATCTGCTGAGCAATGTCGCGCAGCACAGCAGGCTGATTCTGTGGATCCTTGCGCGAATTTCCATGGCTACAGTCGATCATCAGGTTGTCTACAAGTCCGGCTTTTGCGAGCTCCGCTTCGCAGGCGGCGACGTTCTCGCTGTCATAGTTCGGTTCTTTGCCGCCTCGCAGAATAACGTGGCAATGGGGATTGCCATCGGTGCGGAACACTGCAACCTTGCCCTCATCGGTGATGCTGATAAAGCTGTTGTTCGCCGCAGCCGAGCGGATCGCATTCACCGCAACGGTCAGACTGCCGTCGATATTGTTTTTAAACCCTACAGCTGAGGAGATGCCGCTGGCCAACTTACGGTGCGTTGGCGATTCGGTCGTGCGAGCGCCTACAGCAGTCCAGGTCACGAGATCCTGAAGATACTGCGGCGAAATCAAATCCAAGGCTTCGATACCAATGGGCAGGCCAATTTCAGCGATATCGAGCATGAGTCGGCGGCCAATGCGCAGCCCCTGTTCGATACGGTGAGTGCCATCGAGATGCGGATCGTAAATAAGCCCTTCCCAGCCGACCGAGGTGCGAGGCTTCTCAAAGTAAACGCGCATAACAATCAGTAGGCTATCTGCCAGCTCATCCGCCAGCGGCTTAAGCCGACGCGCATACTCCAGTGCCTCGGAAGGATTGTGAATAGAACAGGGGCCCACCACGACGATTAGACGCGGGTCTTCTCTGTCAAGCACGGCCTTAACGGCGCGATGCCCCTCAAGCACAGTCGCGAGCGCCCCGCCCTCCAAGACAAGCTCGGCTTTGAGCTCCTGCGGAGACGGCAGCTCCTCCTGTTTCACGATATGCAAATTATCAATTTCCTTGACGCGCTCGACCATGTTTTGGCTTCTCTTAAATTCGGCGAGGCCCGATTATGCGCGATCGCGATGACTAACTCAAAGCGCACCGCTGCGACACGAGCCCGAAAGCGACTTGGTTTACAGTGCCGCAGGCTTTGGGTACCTTTGCGCAGCCTTTTATCAAAGCCCACAACTCATTAAAGCCCACAACCCCAAGGAGCCTGTGTAATGCCCAAAGCGAGCGAACTAAAACGCGGTATGATCGTGGAAATCGACGGCGTGCCTCACGTTGTTCGTCAATTCGAGAGTAAAAGCCCTTCCTCCCGCGGCGCTGCCACCCTCTATAAAGTGCGCTTTAATAACCTTAAGACTCGGCAAAAACTCGACTCCTCATTCAAGGGCGACGATCTGCTAAAAGAGGCAGACTGCCAGCGCGTGCATGTCCAGTATTCCTATATGGACGGTGACAGCTATGTTTTTATGAACCTCGAAGACTATAGTCAATACGCGGTTGACGCCGATCAGCTGGAGGGGCAAAGCGAATACTTAGTAGAACAGCAAGAGGACATTATCGCCCTTCTAATGGACGGCGTGCTCTTGGGGATAGAATTGCCGCAGTCGGTCAACTTAGTCGTCGAAGACACACCACCGGCGGTAACGGGCTCGTCGGCAACGAACCGCAGTAAGACAGCGCGACTCTCAACGGGACTCGAGGTACAGGTGCCAGAGTACCTAGCGACCGGCGAGACCATAAAAGTGAATACGGTGACAGGGAAGTTTATGTCCCGAGCCTAAGCGAGGAGTAGCCCGAGCAAGCGCCGCGCTCGAGCTACTCACCCTCTGCGACACCACATTGCCAGCAAACCGCAAACACCGCCTCACTGACTTCACCACAGTTTCGACATCGCCACTGAGCACCCCGCGCTGGCCGAGAGCGGATCTCTTTAATAAGCTGCGCAGCCTCAACCTGAGCCTCGACACGCACCCACACCTCCGGCAGAGATTCCAGTACAGGAACCTCGCCCGTCGCGCCGAAAAGCGTCTCATTGCGCAGCCGCGCCTCAATGGAATGCTGCTCCAACACATTGCGAATATGCCAAGCTTCGGCGGGCGTATCGGCCGTATAAACCCGAACCCACCCTCGACCTGATGCGAGCTCGTAAGACACTAGCGGTAAACATCCCGCCAGCGCATTCCAGCCGCAAAGAGCACGGCGAAATAAAGCGCGGCGCCGCCGATGACCAACCAAGCCATCTGCAAAATCTGCGCGCCTGAGCTCCACTCCAGCCAACTCTGCCAGGGTCCTGCCTGCGAATAAAGGAAAAGCCCCATAGCCGCATTGGCAAGCACAAGACGCAGAATCCACAGCCCCCAGCCGCTGGCAAACTGGAATGCGTCCTCTTTGATCAGACCGCGCAGCAGCAGTATCGCGTTTACACAGGCAGCGATGCTGGTCGCTGCTGCGAGCCCAATATGAGCAAAGCCGAGAACATAGAACAGCACGTTCAGCAGCATGTTTACGCTCAGCGCAACTACGGCTATGCGCACAGGAGTCCGCGTATCCTGCCGCGCGTAAAACCCAGGCGCAAAAACCTTAACCGCCATAAACCCCAAAAGCCCAAGTGCGTAGGCGCTGAGACTGCCCGCGGCCTGCTCAACATCGACCACGCTGAAGTTGTCATTGAAGAAGAGCGTGATAAGAAGAGGCTTCGCCAACAGAACCAGCGCGAGACTCGCCGGCATCGCTATCAGAAGCACCAATCGTAACGCCCAGTCGAGGACCGCTTTGAACTCTTTCATCGACTGCTCGGCATGCTTGCGCGACAGGTTCGGCAGCACCACTATCGCTAGTGCCACGCCGAAGGTTCCCAGAGGCAGCTCCATGAGGCGATCGGAGAAATAGAGCCACGACACGCTGCCCGAAACTAAGAGCGACGCGATGAAGGAGTCGATTAGCAAGTTAATTTGATTAACCGACACGCCGAACAGCGCAGGCAGCATGAGCTTCTTGATTCGCGCGACGCCTTCGTGACCGGCGCTGCGTCGCGGCATGGGGAGAAGCCTGAGCTGTGCGAGGAAAGGCAGCTGAAACAGCAGCTGCGCAACACCCGCAATCAGCACGCCCCAGGCTAGCGCGAGCTCCGGAGTGTCGAGATACGGCGCCAACAGGAACGCACTGCCAATAAGGCACAAATTGAGTAGCGCAGGCGTGATGGCTGGCGCGGCGAAGCGCCCATAGCTGTTGAGTACGGCGCCGCAGAGCGCGGTCAGGGAGATAAGCAGCAAATAGGGAAAGGTTATGCGCAGCATGTCGACGAACAACGCCATTTTTCCGGGCACGTCAGCGAAACCGTAAGCCAAGGGAACCGCAATGAGCGGTGCCGCTACGATAACCACAACGCTAATCAGCGTGATGACAGCACCAAGGCTCGCTGCAACCGCAGCTATGAGCTGCCTCACCTGCGCATGGCTTTTGCGGCTGCGGTACTCCGACAAAACAGGAACGAAGGCTTGATTGAATGCGCCCTCAGCAAACAGACGACGGAGGAAATTGGGAATCTTATTGGCCAGAAAGAATGCATCGGCCGCGTCGCTAGTGCCAAATAGACGCGCGATAACAATATCGCGGGCGAGACCTAAGAATCTAGAGACGAGTGTCATCGAACCCGTTACGCTACTCGCCCCTAAGAGGCTGCGACCGGTATCAGACCCGCTTTGAGACTGCTCCTGCGGCGAATTATTCAAACTTGATTCCAGCCCGGCGTCTTCAGGGCTGTCTTTGTTATTGTCCATCCTTCTTTATCGTGCAGCACGGCGGAGAACTCCAGTCGCGAGTTGAGTCTTTAACGCCACCACTTAAAAAGCGTGCTTATGCCGGGAGGACTGGCGCCGGCCTAGATACTCCGTATGTGCTTGAGCGGCCGGAGCCCCCGTCACACTTGGCATCCTCGCTTGACATAGAGGCTACCAAGCGGCATAGTGTCGCGCTCCCAAATTGGCGCGATGTGAAATCCCGCTAAAGTGCGGCCAGCCGGACAGGCAGCCACGCTGAATAAGTATTTTTGTTATTAAAAACAAAGTTTTAAGAATTCGAGGAGTCACAATTGGCCAATTCTGCACAAGCTCGTAAGCGCGCTAAGCAAAGCGAAGTCCGTCGCCGTCACAACGCATCTTTCCGTTCAATGGTTCGCACCTACATCAAGAAGGTCGACGCAGCCATTGTTGGAGGCGACCACGCTGAAGCCGTAGCTGCTTACAACACGGCAGTGCCGGTCCTCGACCGCATGGCCGATCGCGGCATCATTCATAAGAACAAGGCGGCTCGTCACAAGAGCCGTTTGAACACGGCGGTAAAGGCCCTTAAGGCTTAAGCTGTTTCGTAAGGCGCGCGGGTTAACATAACAGCGCAATAAAAAGCCGGCTTCTAGCCGGCTTTTTGCGTTTGGTTTAGTGCACTAGATTTAGAGCGTTTGGTGACCGACCCGAATTGCAGCCAAGCTCTCATTCGACAAGAATGAGATTGTCTCTATGAATTATCTCATCATCACCGTCGTAGCCGAGCACTTCAACAATTTTATCGCTAGCCAGCCCCCTCAAGCTATCAACCTCGCCCGAGGCGTAGTTCACCAAACCTCGCGCTACTTCGTAGCCCTCGGAGTCGCGGCAGAGAACGACATCTCCTCGATTGAACCGCCCTTTAACCGCCACTATCCCGACAGCGAGCAAGCTGCGGCCCGATTCGCGTAGGACTTTCGCCGCCCCGGCATCCAACACGAGTTCGCCCTGTGTCGTGAGCTGGCTCGCTATCCACTGCTTACGTGCGGCAACCGGCTCGCAGTCAGCCGCAAGGAGCGTTCCAAGCTCTTCGCCCGCATGCAGGCGCAGCAGAATTTCCGCCTCGCGGCCGTTAGCTATGACGGTGTTAGTTCCCGAGCGTGCCGCCAAGCGCGCAGCAGAGAGCTTGGTACGCATGCCGCCACGGCCGAGGCTGCCACCGCCGCCGGCCATAGCCATAAGCGCAGGATCAACGGCGGAGCCCAGTCCGATAAGCTCGGCGCTGGCATCGGAGCGAGGATCGGCGCTGTAGAGCCCATCTTGGTCCGTGAGCAAGACCATGGCATCGGCGTTCACGAGATTCGCAACGAGTCCAGCTAAGGTATCGTTGTCGCCGAGACACAGCTCGGCAGTTGCGACCGTGTCATTCTCATTTACTACCGGAACGACTCCTAGCTCCAAGAGAGTAGACAGCGTCGATCGGGCATTGAGATAGCGTGTTCTATCGGCAAGGTCTTCGTGGGTAAGAAGGATTTGTGCTGCGCGGACATCGAAACGATCGAAGCAGCTCTCATAGGCCTGAACCAAGCCCATCTGTCCGACAGCAGCTGCGGCTTGCTGCAAATGCACCTGAGTTGGGCGCTCGGCAAACCCAAGCCGAACCACGCCTTCGGCTACCGCGCCCGAGGACACTAAAACAATCTGCACGCCCTGGGCGCGCAAAGCAACCAGCTGTGAGGCCCAAGTTTCTATGGCAGCGAGATCTAAGCCGAGTCCCTCGTTGGTAACGAGCGAGCTGCCTACTTTCACAACCCAGCGCTGCGCCCTGCTAATTTGCTCTCTCATTGCTCTCTAATTACTCTGTCCGCTTAACGGCTCGCTCTGCGAGGCTGCCCGCTAGTCTTCGTCGTCCCACTCTTCGAAATCATCAAAATCGTCGAAGTCATCCGCATCAGCTTCCTGCTGCTCACGCAGGGCTCGACGGGCAGCCTTGCTGCTCTCTATAGTACGTCGTATCTCAAAGGCCATCTCAGCCTCAAGCGACTCCTGCGCTGCGGCATAGTCTTCGTCTTCTACGAGGCGCTCACGGTGAATGATAATCTCATCCATTAAGGCGTTACACAGCTCATCGCAGCCAAGCCCGTTGATGCCTGATATTTCGTAGATCTGACCTTCCCAATTTAGCGCTTCGCGAATGCGCTGCTTTATTTCGGCCAGAGCTTCGGGTTCGATCAGATCTATTTTATTGAGCACTAGCCAGCGGTCTTTCGCCGCAAGCGTCGGGCTGAATTTGCCGATCTCGGCCGCAATTTTCACAGCGGTTTCGACCGGATCTTCCTGATCCATGGGCAGCACATCGACGAGATGCAAAAGCAGGCGCGTGCGCGAAAGGTGCTTGAGGAATCGAAAGCCGAGCCCAGCGCCTTCCGAAGCGCCTTCAATCACGCCCGGAATGTCCGCCATAACAAAGCTTCGTTCCATGCCAAGGCTTACCACTCCTAAGCTAGGCACGAGCGTCGTGAAGGGGTAGTTCGCAACCTTGGGAGTTGCCGCTGAAACCGAACGGATGAGCGTAGACTTGCCGGCATTGGGCAGGCCGAGCAGGCCTACGTCGGCGACGAGGCGCAGCTGCAGCTGCAGCTTTCTAACCTCCCCCGGCGAACCCTTTGTGGTCTTTCTAGGAGCGCGGTTGGTGCTCGACTTAAACCGCGTATTACCAAGCCCATGGAAGCCGCCTTTCGCCACCATAACCGGCGCGTCGGCTTCACGCAGGTCGGCGATTAATTCCTCGGTATCGACATCGATTACAGTCGTGCCGATTGGCACTTTTACGATGAGGTCGTCGCCACCGCGGCCGGTGCAGTTGCGCCCCGCGCCGGGTGCTCCTGGTTGGGCTCGGTAGCGCGGCTGGAAGCGGAAATCCACTAGAGTGTTGAGGCTGGCATCGGCCTGCAGGAAAACACTCCCGCCGTGTCCGCCATCACCTCCGTCGGGACCCCCGCGCTCGATATATTTCTCGCGACGAAAGCTCAGAGCACCGCTGCCGCCGTTGCCCGCCTCTACTACGATCTCTGCTTCGTCTACGAATTTCATTATCCCGCCTGGGGTACGGCGCATCGCGCCATTGGACTGCTCTAAAAACAAAAAAGCCCCGTCCGGTGACGAGGCTTCTTAGCTAAACTCCTGAGGCCCTAGAGGCCGGGAGTCTTAAACCGCTTCGATAGTCACGAACTTGCGGTTGTGTGGCCCTTTGGTCACGAACTTAACAACGCCATCAGCCTTCGCGAAGAGCGTGTGGTCTTTACCACAGCCTACGTTCTCTCCCGGGTGGAAGCGTGTGCCGCGCTGACGCACAATAATGTTGCCCGCACGAGCCGCTTGGCCGCCGAAGAGCTTCACGCCGAGGCGTTTGGATATGGAATCGCGGCCGTTATTAGTACTACCGCCTGCTTTCTTATGCGCCATCGTTTAACTCCTACTTAACCTTTTATGCCAGTGATCTTCACTTCCGTGAACCACTGCCTGTGTCCCTGCTGCTTGCGGAAGTGCTTGCGGCGGTTGAACTTGATGATTTGAACCTTCTTCGCACGGCCCTGAGCCGTCACCTCTGCAGTGACCTGACCCCCTTCCACATAAGGCGCGCCGATCTTAACTGATTCGCCTTCGCCAACCATGAGGACCTTGTCGAATTGGACGACTTCGCCCGTGGCGACTTCCAACTTCTCGAGCTTCAGAGTCTCGCCTTCCTTGACCCTGTGCTGCTTACCGCCACTTACTATTACCGCGTACATAGTTCTCTCCGAAACCGCTGCGAATGGATATTGGACCCATTCCATATAGGGGCGGGGATTTTACGGAAGTCTTGCGGGCTAGGCAAGGGCTAAAGCACTAATAACTCTCTAAATGCCGCGCCGCGGCCGCATGAGCGCGGCACAGCGGCCAGAGAAACCCCGTTTTGCTTCACAAAAGGCTGAAACAGGCTAAAACATCGCCAATCCGGGCTCTCGCGGCAAGGCGGCTCTCTTGACAGGGTTCGCCCCTCTCCCTAGCATGCTGCCCTCGAATTCTCTCCGTCAGCGCCTATCCAGAAGGGCCATCATGTACCAAGACATCCGCTCAGTCGTCAGCGCCGATATGGACGCCGTTGATTCGTATATTGTGCAGCAGCTACATTCGCAAGTGCCGCTGGTAGAGAACATCGGCCACTACATTGTAGACGCTGGCGGCAAGCGCCTACGCCCCATACTCGTCTTGCTCGCGGCACGTTGCTGCGGCTCGAAACTAGACGCTCCAGTAGCCCTTGCGGCGGTAATCGAATTTATCCACACCGCAACTCTGTTACACGACGACGTGGTCGATATGTCGGAACTGCGCCGCGGCCGCCCAACAGTGAATGCCGAGTGGAACAACCCGTCCAGCGTTCTGGTCGGAGATTTCATCTATTCGCGAGCATTCCAGCTGCTGGTCGAAATAGGCGATATGCGCATTATGGAGATCATGGCGGATACCACTAATAAAATCGCCGAGGGCGAGGTTCTGCAGCTGATCAATAAGAACAATCCCGCGTCCACAGAACACAGCTATATGCAGGTCATTCATAATAAGACCGCAATTCTGTTCGAGGCTGCCGCTCACTGCGGCGCGATCTTGGCGGGCGCCGACACCGCCGCTCAAGACGCACTTAAAAGCTACGGAATGCATATCGGCATAGCCTTCCAGCTCATCGACGACGCGCTGGACTATGACGGCGATGCGGCGAGTCTGGGCAAGAACGTGGGTGATGATCTGGCCGAGGGCAAGCCAACCCTGCCACTCCTCCACGCAATGACTCAGTGCAGCGATGACGACGCGCAGCTCATTCGCGAGTGCCTGAAAAGCCAGGCACCGCTGACAGCGGACACCCTGCAGCGTGTCATTACGATTGTGAGCGCCACCGGCTCTCTGGACTACACCCGCAGCAAAGCACAGGAGCAGGCAGGCAAGGCTCTTGCCTGCCTCGACGCACTGCAAACGCTAAGCGCCTTCTCTGTCGCGCGATCAACCTAAGCTCAAACCGTCCTTCTCTATTTCCAGCGCAGCATCGTACCGCTCTGCCCTCTCTTCCGCCCTCTCTCTCGCCCCTTCCCGCAGAGGGCTTGGGCCAAAGCCGGCGCCTAAATCACGATAAAAATGATATTCGCCGGCATCTAGCCCGCCTATAGATGCCGCTTAAACGAACGTGCTATAACCCTTCACAACGCTCATCAACGAGCCCGCGCCCACCGCCTCACAGCTCCACTGCCCCACCGGCAAAAGACGCGGTTTAAACGCCCTTGCACTAGCCATCTGAGCCAAGCTTGAGGCCAATAAAAACACTAGAAACGATAAGAGAGAGCAACGTGATTGATTTGACTCAACGCCCATTCCCCGAGCCCGTGATGGAAACCCTCGCCAGCGTACAAGAATTCGAAAAGACGCCACTCAGCGAGCAATTCCCGTTCACCAACAGCTATGAGCTCATCATGCAGGCAGCTAAAGAGTTCAACGACGCAGCCGCTCTCGAATTCCTCCTCCAAGGACTCCCCGAAGAACCTGCACAGACGACCTCGTTCACTGAACTCGGAGCACAGACTACTCGCGCTGCGAATTTTCTTCACTCGCTAGGCATCGCCGCGGGGGATTCGGTATCTATAGTATTGCCCGTGCTGCCGCAAACTCATTTCGCCATCTGGGGCGCACAGGCAGCGGGAATCTCCAATCCGATAAACCCTCTGCTCGAAACCGAGCATATGGCGGAGATCATCTCAGCGGCCAACTCTAAGGTGGTCATCTGCCTAGGCCAGTCGCCTGCAGCGGATATTTGGGAGAAGACACTCGCCGCAGCCGAGCAGGTAGAGTCGGTCGCTCACGTGGTTGCAGTAAATGTGGCCGGCATGTGCGACCCTAGCGCCTCGCTGCCCGACGGCTCCTCGCTCACTCTGCACGATTTCGATAGAGCTATCGCCGGAATGAATGGGCAGGCTCTCGATAGCGGGCGTCAATTCAGCAGCGGCGAAATCGCCGCCTACTTCCACACTGGCGGCACTACCGGGCGCCCCAAACTCGCTCAGCTAACGCACGGCAACATGGCTTTCCTAGGCCAGCTGATGCAGGTTTACACTGCACATATGGAGCACCACACCGTGCTCTGCGGCCTGCCTCTATTCCACATCTACGGCTGCATTATTCAGGGCGTTGCGTCATTCGCCGTCGGCTACCGCATTCTACTGATGACCCCAGTCGGCTTTCGTTCCACGACTGCAATGCCGAATATCTGGAAGCTGATTGAACGCTTCAAAGTCAAACAAATATCGGCGGTTCCTACCGTGCTTATGGCGCTGTCGGAGATTCCCGTGGGCGATGCCGACATCTCGAGCCTAACCAACATCAACTCAGGCGCTGCCCCCCTCTCTCATCCCTTCGAGCTTAGCTTCGAGGAGAGATTCAACGTCGAGATCGGTAACGGTTACGGCATGACCGAAACCACTGCACTCATAAGCCGCGCTCCAATAGAGCAGCCCCCCGGTAGCGTCGGTATGCGTGTCCCTTACTCGCAAATACGTATCGTCCATCTTGACGGCGCGCGAGTAGAGAAAAATTGCGAGGTAGGTGAAAGCGGCGTAATTCTCGTTAAAGGACCACAGGTTTTTGCAGGCTACAAAGTGGAGGCTGATAACAATAATGCGTGGATCGAAGACGGCTGGTTTAACACCGGCGACCTTGGGTATCTCGACGAGAACGATTGCCTCTATCTCTCTGGGCGCGCCAAAGATCTCATTATTCGCAGCGGTCACAACATAGACCCCGAGCTAATCGAAGAGCCGATTAACTCCCATCCAGACGTCGTGACCTCTATCGCAATTGGTCTGCCCGACGCCTACACCGGCGAGTTGCCTATGGCCTATGTGGTTAAGGTCAAAGACAGTACGCTCGATGAGCAGGCGCTAATCGACTACGCCGCCGAACGCATTTCTGAACGCGCTGCGGTTCCCAAACGCATAGATTTCATAGACGAGATGCCGCTGACGGCGGTAGGCAAGATCTTCCGTCCTGCGCTTCGTCAGCGTATCGGTGAAGAGGTCGTTAACGGCCTGCTCGCAGGGGCGAATATTGCTGCCACTGTGAGTAGTGAGAATGAGAAAAAACGCGGCCTAGTTATCAAAATAGAGTCTCAGGACAAGGCACAAATCCCTGAAATAAAAGAGCTGGTTAAGAATTACATTTTCGCCAGCGATGTCAGCTAGCGTTACTCCGGCATTATGAGGCGACGGCGAACATCGCTTTCTCCGCGCTGCGGGATGTGCGAGTCCAGGACCCTCAGTCGCTCATCGCTGGGACGATAGATCTCTGCAAAAGAGTTAACGAGCGCCAGTGCCTGGCGCCGCAGCTCGCTCGCCTTAGAGAGGTCGCCCTGATCGAAGTAAACCTGACGCAGCGCCAAGTAGAAATCGGGCTCTTCTTCCTTGAGCTCGATGGCCTGCTCAAAGGACTTCTGCGCAGCAAGCAGATCACCTTGATCGTAGGCCAAATGCCCTTGTGCGAAATGATAGTAGGGATTTTTCTTGTTGAATCGCTCTATCGCCAGCTCGAATTCCGCAGCGCGCTTAAGCTCCCCCCTTGCTCGATAGAATTTTGCCAAATTGCCCACCGCCGTTGAGCTATTCGCGTCGAGCTCGAACGAGGTTCGGTAGCTATACTCAGCGAGATCGCCCTCACCGAGGCGGTTATAAGCGGCGCCGATATTGTTCCAAGCGATAGAATTCTCGTTGTTCAGGAAAAGAGAATTCTTGAGGTAACTCACTGCACCCGGATAGTCTCCCGCGATTAGAGCTTCTACCCCCAAATTATTGAAATACAGCGAGCGCGCCTCGACATCGGTCAAGACAACGGAAGTTAACTGCTGCAGCGCTATCTCAGGCGTGAAATCGGCGACGTAGCGCACCGTCGTATCGAAACGCCCCGTGGCATTAATATGCTGACTTAACACCAGCAAATTGCCGCGCTTGTCCCAACTAGGCTGGACGTCTACTCGCTGAAAGCGCGCCTCGACGCCAAGATAGCGAGCTAGGGCAACATAGAGATGCATCGCCGACAGGCAGTTGCCCGAGCGACTGGCCAGCAGCTCCATCGCGGTGTGGGTTTTCTCACCTGAATAGATGATGCCAAGCTGCTCTTCGTCATACATGAACGACTGCAGCCGCTCGATGCGTGT
>JAYOBL010000056.1:13787-15021 GCA_038104835.1 Gammaproteobacteria bacterium
GATATGGGCATAGCGATCTTCAGATTGATCGAGGATGCTCGCCTGGAGCCTGGCATCTAGGGCGAACTCGCTCTCGACATCGATGACCGAGCAGCCTACGAGCGCGCTAAGAGAAAGCAAACAGCAACGAGACAATGCCGTCCAAGCTCCCCTGCTCAAGACCCTGCGAGTTCTTAAACTCTTCACCGCGAATCCTCCCAATAGGTGAGCATCAGATTAAACCTAAGTTGGCTCGGATTCCATAAAGAGAATATGACGGGAAAAGCGAGCACTGCACACAGCAAAAAGGGGCCGCAGCCCCTTTTAGATCGAATCAGCTATATCGCAGTAGAACTACATACCCGGATAGTTCGGGCCGCCCGCGCCCTCTGGCACTACCCACTGAATATTTTGCGAAGGGTCCTTAATATCGCAGGTCTTACAGTGGACGCAGTTCTGAGAGTTGATTTGGAAGCGTTTCGAGCCATCAGCCTCGTCGACTACCTCATACACTCCTGCTGGACAGTATCGCTGAGCAGGCTCATCGAATTTCGGCAGATTGACCGCGATAGGGATCGACGGGTCTTTTAGCTTTAGGTGACAAGGCTGATCCTCTGCATGATTGGTATTCGACAGGAAAACCGAAGAAAGCTTATCGAAGGAAATTTTCCCATCCGGCTTGGGATAGTCGATCTTAGGCGCCGCAGCGGCATCCATGAGCTGCGCGTGGTCATGCGTCTTATCATGGATAGTAATGGGCGACTTGCCAAACAAATTATTTTGTTCGATGAACGTGAGAGCGCTTCCAATCCAGAAACCGAACTTGTGGAAACCGGAACTAAAATTACGCGTCTTGTGGAGTTCGGCATAGAGGTCGGACTTCTTGAAACGTTCACTGTAATCGCTGAGCTCCTGCTTCGGGGCTTCCGATGACAGAGCGGCGAAAAGCGATTCTGCGGCAAGCATGCCGGATTTCATCGCCGTGTGGCTGCCTTTAATCTTCGCCGCATTCAGCGTGCCGGCGTCGCAGCCAACTATTAAACCGCCAGGAAAGGTCATCTTCGGCAGCGAATTCAAACCGCCTTTGATAAGTGCACGGGCGCCGTAGCTAATGCGCTTACCGCCCTGTAGTGTCTTTTCGATCACCGGGTGATGCTTGAACTTTTGGAATTCGTCGAAGGGGCTTATGTGAGGATTCTTGTAGCCGAGATCGACAATAAGCCCGAGCGAGACCTTGTTGTCTTCCACGTGATAC
>JAYOBL010000057.1:0-14903 GCA_038104835.1 Gammaproteobacteria bacterium
TGGCTCGATATTTTCGTCGACGCAAGTTCTGCAAGTTCACTGCCGAAGGCACTGAACGCATTGATTACAAAGACATCGAAACGCTAAAGGCTTACGTGTCTGAAACTGGCAAAATTGTGCCTAGCCGCATCACAGGAACTAAGGCTCGCTACCAGCGTCAGCTCGCGACAGCTATTAAGCGCGCGCGCTACCTAGCCCTGATCCCGTACACGGATAGCCATCAGGTATAACGCGAGAAATAGCGAAGTAAGAGACGATTTGCCATGCGCGCCCTAGCCGAATTCGTAATGAAGGAGCGCAGGAACGCCATCATAGCGGTGCTCCTGTTAGGGCTGTTGCCGCTGGTGAATCTGCTCAGTCCGGTCGTTGTTGGCCTGATATTACTGCGCAAAGGGAGTAACGAAGCACTAGCCGTTCTGTTTTGGGCACTGTTGCCAATGGGTGCCTACGCATACGTCGGTGATGTTATACCCCTGATATTACTACTTGGTGTGGTCACCTTGGCGGCCATCCTGCGACAGACGCAGTCTTGGGAATTTAGTCTCCTCGGTGCGGTGCTCGTGGGTCTCTCTGTAGAGACTTATCTGATACTCAGGCCCGAACTGCTAGATCTCTTGTTTCAGCAGCTCGATGCCTACATGGCAGCGAACGGAATCGAAGGCATGCCTGTCGATACGTTGCGGCAGTCATTGACAAGCTTTTTGGCCGCGACTTACGGGGCATTGGCAGCGCTGCTACTAATACTCGCGCGCTGGCTGCAGGCTGCGCTCTACAAACCTGGCGGTTTTAGGCAAGAGTTTCATGGCCTGCGCATTAGCAAGAAGGTCGCGCTGCTGCTGGTCGCCATTACGCTCGGAGCGAGCATGGGTGTGCTGCCGCAGAGCTGGACGGTTTACAGCACTATCCCGCTGCTGTTCGCGGGTGCGGCGCTAGTCCACGGCGTGGTGGCACTGCGGCAGATGTCGGGTTCGGTGCTTGCAGTGTTTTACGCAGTGCTTCTGCTGCCAATCGCTTTACAGGGCGTTGTGCTGATGGCCCTGCTGGACAGCTGGTATGACTTTCGCGGACGGCTTCAGCGCCTAGGGCCGAAAGACTGACCTACTCCTTCGGCTGCGGAGAGCAGGCAGGGAATACAAGATTAGAAGAGGACGCGGCAGATAGGCTGCCGGCGTCGACAAAGTTTAAGTGCAAGAATTTAGCTTGAGGACACACACATGAACGTAATATTGCTAGAAAAGATGGGCAACCTCGGTGGCATCGGCGATCAGGCAGATGTGAAAGCGGGCTTCGCGCGCAACTTCCTGTTCCCACAGGGCAAAGCGATCCCAGCCACTAAGCAAAACATGGAAGAGTTTGAAGGCCGCCGCGCCGAGCTCATGGCTGCACACGACGCTAATGTCGCTGCCGCGCAAAAGCGTGCAGAGAAGGTCAACGGCGTTGAGCTGCGCATGGAAGTGAACTCTAGCGATGAAGGCCGTCTATTTGGCTCCATCGGCACACGCGAGATTGCCGATGCGGTTAACGCACAGGTTGGCAGCGAGCTGACTAAAGCCGAAGTGCTTCTGCCGAATGGCGCTATCCGCGACCTCGGTCACTACGAAGTGGCTTTGGACCTGGGCTTCGAAGTGGGCGCGTCAATCAAGCTGGCCGTTGTTGCCATTGGCGCGACTGACGACGTAAGCGCAGACGGCAGCCTCATCGACGAGATCGATGCTGAAGCTGCTGCAGCCGACGCCGAAGACGAAGCGCCTGCTGAGTAAGACGCAGCCCCAAAGGCCGCGCTATGCCTAGTGATAGGCGACGAAACACCGGTTGCCTTTGGCGCCGGTGTTTTTTTATGTTCGGGGCAGACTCAGCGCTTGGTATCCAATTCGCAAACAGTCCCAACCGAGTGCAGCGATTAGAGCGAGAACTCTGCTGCGGCTTCGCGTAAGATCAAGGTTCAGTAAAGCGACAGCAGAAGCTGCTTGTTTCAGCTCAACACCCTCGCTAGTTGCCCTACTAAGACAGAGTTCAACGCAAAGAAAGAGATCCACAAGGCATGAACGATTCCTACGAGAGCGATGCGCAGAGCGCCGCCGACTACGCCAGCTCAAGCGAGGCGAGTGACTACAGTGACTATGCAGGCTACGGATCTGAATCCGACACTTCGCAGCGCCAAGTTTCGGCACTAAAAGTCCCCCCGCACTCTATAGAAGCCGAGCAGGCGGTGCTGGGCGGTCTGATGCTCGACAATACCGAGTGGGATAATCTGGCCGATGTTCTTATGCCGGAGGACTTCTACCGCGCCGAGCATCAGCTGATATTCGCGGTGATGTCGACTCAAAGCGAGGCGAATAAACCGATCGACGTGGTGACGCTGCTCGAAGCGCTGAGCTCCCTTGAGCAGCTCGAGGCGGCTGGCGGTTTAGAGTATTTAAGCGAGCTGTCTGGTAACGCTCGAGGCACCGCAAACATAGTGCATTACGCAGACATCATTCGCGATCGAGCGATTCTTCGCCGCATTATCTCCACGGCTAATTCTATTGCCGACACCGGCTATAGCACCGGTGGCAAGCGGGTAGAGGACATTCTCGACGAGGCCGAACAGCGCATATTTAATATCGCCGATGAGCGTCCGAAAGACGCAGGCCCCGTGGCGGTTAATCCCTTGCTCGCGAGCGCGGTGGATCGCATAGACGAGCTGTCTGCGATGGACGGTGGCCTCACGGGCTTATCAACCGGCTATACCGACCTCGATGAGATGACCTCGGGCTGGCAAAAATCAGATCTTGTGATTGTTGCGGGTCGACCCTCGATGGGTAAGACCGCCTTTGCTATGAATTTGGTCGAGCACGCTGTGCTAAATAACCCGAAACCCATTCTGGTTTTCAGCCTAGAGATGCCGGCTGAAAGTCTGATCTTTCGTATGCTGTCGTCTATCGGCCGTGTCGACCAAACACGCATGCGAAGTGGGCAGCTGGGTGAAGAAGATTGGCCGGGCTTCAATAATGCCGTTGGCCGCCTGAAAGACACGCCGCTGTTTATTGACGACAGTGCAGGACTGAGTCCCACCGAGATGCGCGCACGAGCGAGGCGCGTCGTGCGCGAGCACGGTCCGCTGGGCATGGTGGTGATCGACTACCTTCAGCTCATGCAAATCAAAGGCAGCAGCGAGAACCGAGTGGGAGAGATCTCCGAGATTTCGCGCTCACTAAAGATGCTGGCACGTGAGTTTGAATGCCCAGTGATCGCGCTTTCGCAGCTCAACCGCAGCCTAGAGCAGCGACCCAATAAGCGCCCTGTTATGTCTGACCTGCGTGAATCCGGCGCGATCGAACAAGACGCCGACGTGATTGCGTTTATCTACCGCGACGAGGTTTACAACGAAGACTCGCCGGACAAGGGCGTTGCCGAGGTAATTATTGGCAAGCAAAGAAATGGACCTATCGGTACAGTGAGGCTCAGCTTCGTAGGCCAATTTACTCGCTTCGAGAACTACGCAGGACCGCGCTACGATGACTACATGCACGAGTAGCCGTGCGCTGGCAGAGGTCGATGTCGCGGCATTCATTTCGAATCTAAAGCTTGCAGCGTCGCTGCACAGTGGCGACTGGCTTCTTCCCGTTATTAAGGCTAACGGCTACGGCCATGGCCTCGAGACGCTTGCCCGCGCGCTACGTGGCTGTATCGATGTGCCACTTACAGGCGTCGCCGTCGCGAGCCTTGCCGAAGCGCGGCAGCTTAGAGAAAACGATTGGACACAGCCCATTGTGCTTCTGCCGGGTTATGTGACGGCGAAGGAGTGCGAGCAAGGCAGTGAACTGTTGCTAGACCCCATCGTGCATTCTCTTTATCAGCTTGATCTGGTTCTTGCGTCCAATAATGGGCAGGGCCCGCAGCCCGTGCGCGTGTGGCTTAAAGCCAACACGGGAATGAACCGCTTGGGTCTCAACCCCGAAGACTGGCTCAGCGCCTATGAGCAGCTTCAGCGTGTTGATATCGAGATAGTCGCGATGTCTCATCTTGCCTGCGCTGACGAGCTTGAATCTTCGATGACGCGAAAGCAGCAGGCCAGTTTCGAAACACTGCTCGCCGGCTCCACGATCAAGACCCCGCGCAGTCTTGCCGCTTCCGGCGGCGTACTCGCTTGGCCCGAGACCCATTACGATATTGCGCGTCCCGGCATCATGCTCTACGGCAGCTCGCCCTTTGCTGAGCGAAGCGCGCACAGCCTGGGTCTAAAACCGGTGATGACACTACGCTCGCGATTGCTAGCTATCAATTCTATAAACCAAGGCGACACGGTGGGCTACGGCGCAACCTTTACCGCCGATAAAGCCATGCGCCTTGGTATTGTTTCAATCGGCTATGGCGACGGTTATCCCCGCAAGGCGCCAACGGGCACGCCGGTGTTAGTCCACACACAAAACGGCCCCGTGCGCTCGCAGCTGGTGGGGCGCGTGTCGATGGACATGATCACGATAGACTTAACAGACATTTCTGCCGCAATAGACGATACCGTAGTTCTCTGGGGCGAAGGGCTGCCCGCAGATGAAATCGCCGAGCTCTGCGGTACTATCGCCTACGAACTTTTTTGCCAGGTTACGCCCCGCGTGCCGCGCATCGTGAAAGGAGCCGAGAGTGGCTAAAGCTAAGTCCAAAGTTGCCTATGTTTGCACCGACTGCGGTAGTGAGCATGGGCAGTGGCAGGGTCAGTGCATGAGCTGCAAAGCGTGGAACACGCTGTCGCAAATTAATCTGGGTGCAAGCAGTTCGCCCGCGGTGAAAGCAGATTTTCGCAAGCAGGGCGGCTACGCGGGCGACGTCAGCGACGTGCTTAATCTAAGCGACATCGATCTCGAGTCCTTGCCCAGATTTACCACGACCATCGGTGAGCTCGATCGCGTGCTAGGCGGCGGCTTGGTGCCCGGCTCGGTGGTGTTGATTGGCGGTAATCCCGGCGCGGGCAAGAGTACCCTGCTGCTGCAGGTGATGTGCGCGCTCGCCCACTCGGGCAAGCCTGCGCTGTATGTCACCGGTGAAGAATCCCTGCAGCAGGTTGGCATGCGGGCAAAGCGTTTGCAGCTTCCAGAGGACAATCTCAAACTGCTCGCCGAGACTAACGTCGAGACCATTACCAAAGCAGCCCAGTCGCATCAGCCGGCGCTGCTCGTAGTCGACTCCATTCAGGTGATGCATTCCGCAGATGTTGCCTCTGCGCCCGGCAGTGTCTCGCAGGTGCGAGAGTCGGCTGCCTATCTTATTCAGTATGCCAAGCAGACCAACACCGTCTTATTTCTAGTGGGGCATGTTACTAAAGACGGCAATCTCGCCGGCCCGAAAGTGCTCGAACATATGATCGACTGTTTCATCATGCTCGAAGGCGGCAGCGAGTCGAAGTACCGCGTGCTGCGCGGGCAGAAAAATCGTTTTGGCGCGGTTAACGAGCTTGGCGTGTTTGGCATGACCGAGCTTGGGCTTAAAGAGGTTAAAAACCCCTCAGCCATATTCCTAGCCCGCACCGAAGAAGAATCGCCGGGTTCTCTGGTGATGGTGCTGTGGGAAGGCACGCGTCCACTTTTGGTTGAGATACAAGCGCTGGTCGATGCGACGCAGCTCGGTAACCCTCGGCGCGTTACCGTGGGATTGGATCAGAATCGCCTTGCCATGCTGCTCGCGGTGCTGCACCGCCACGGCGGCCTGTACATGGCTGACCAAGACGTCTTCGTGAACGTGGTGGGTGGCGTTAAGGTCACTGAAACCAGCGCAGATCTCGCGCTACTTCTGGCGGTGGTTTCGAGCTTCCGCGATCAGCCCTTGCCACGCGAGCTCGTGGTGTTTGGCGAGGTCGGCCTTGCGGGTGAGATTCGACCTGTACCGGGTGGGCAAGAGCGCTTAAGAGAAGCGGCAAAGCACGGTTTTAAGCGTGCCATCGTTCCAAAAGCCAATAAGCCAAAGACACCTATCGAAGGCATGGAAATAATCGGCATCAATAAAATTTCCGAGGCTTTGGACGCGCTCTAGGCGCCGCGTCCGAAGGCCCGTTAAGGCGCGGCCTCTTTCCTTTTCCTCCTGCACTTCCTTTTTATTATCGGCGCGGATCGCTCGCCTCACAGCCGTGCCTAAGACTATTTCCCTTATTTACTTGATAGCCCTCCTTTAGTTTCTATACTGAAGAAAGAGGTCGGGTCTTTTGTTGTCTTGCTAACCCATGTGAGAAAGCAAATGAATGCTAACAAAGAAGAGTCGTGAAGAAGATTAGCAAGATAAGGAATAACAAGGATGAGGGAAAAAGGTAAGAAGCCAATGAACGATCTTGAATACGTGCTGACTAACACGACATTTAGCGACCAGCTGGTCTTATCGCTCAGCGGGCGCCCCACGCTCTCAGTAGATGGAGCCGAAGCTCCGGTGCCTCAAAGTTCACCGGTTTTGTTCAAGGCGGGCAGGAATTACACAGTGTGCCGAATACACACTCTGAATGGACAAGGTGCTAGGCCGGCATTACAGCTAACGAAGAGACCTCGACAGCTTAACGTCTGGCAGAGGATGCCACCCCAAGCTAATTACGTGTGTAAGCGAGTCCATCGTCAGCGAGCAGTGAGCTTCGCTGACGGGTTGGCAAATTTGGACTTAGGGCCGCGGCCCGCGGGTGAGTGTCTCTAAGGAAAAGCGTTGAGAGCGCACTACAAACCTTGGCTTAGGCGGCCAATTAATACAACACTCAGCTGCGCGCGTTCGACTAGCGAGCTAATGCGTCCCTGTTCGCGCTTAGAGTGGGCGCCGGTGCCGTCGCTA
Organism: Gammaproteobacteria bacterium; assembly: GCA_038104835.1. Taxonomy (GTDB): domain Bacteria; phylum Pseudomonadota; class Gammaproteobacteria; order Pseudomonadales; family Pseudohongiellaceae; genus UBA9145. The sequence goes on from JAYOBL010000057.1 coordinate 6,781, forward strand.
CCTAAGGAGTCTAGTGTCGGCAGTCCCATCGCTTGGGTTAGCGACCCGTCGGTGCCGCCGCCTGCATCGGCCACGGTGAGTTCTTGACCGAGCAGTTTGCCAATCGACAGGGTTTTGTTGAGCAGTGCATCGGACTCTTGGGTCGGAATTTTAGGCGGACGATGCAGGCTTATCCAGCTGTTGGTGCTGATTTCGCCGGAGTCCACCGGATAGCTGTAGACGCTGCCAAAAATTTCTTCCCAGCGCTTTGCTGCGTCAAGTCCTTGCTGTGGCAGCGGGTAGCGAAGATCCACAAGCGCTTCGGCGCAGGGAGCGATGGTGTTGCGGGCTTCGCCACCGTTCACGACGCCAACGTTCACCGTAACGCCGCTTTCGTAGTCGGTCATGTTTTCGATTTCGACAATCTTATAGGCGAGCTCTTTAATGGCCGAGCGCCCCTGTTGGTGGGCTCCGCCAGCGTGTGACGCGCGGCCGTTCACTACGAAACGGGCTTGGCCCAAGCCCTTGCGCGCACGCGTGAGGCGATTATTGCCAGAGGATTCATAGACAAGACCGTAGTCGTGCAGCGGAGCCTGCTCTTCGATGTACTTGCGCGAGCTAAGCGAGCCGATTTCCTCGTCGCTGTTAAGCATTAGACTTATTGCTTTGTCCTCTAGCTGGCCGAACTCATTAAGCGCCTTGAGTGCGTAGAGCATGACAACTAGGCCGCCCTTCATGTCCGAAACCCCGGGGCCGAATGCCGTGTCGCCCTCGCGACTGAAGCGCTGGAATGGGCTGTCTAGGGGGAATACGGTATCTACATGGCCAATCATTAGAAGGCGCTTGCCGCTTCCCTGTTTGCTCGCGAGCAGATGGTCAGCCACGTCGATCTGATACTCACTTCCAGGACAGCTAGGCATCTCGATGACATCGCCTGGCAGCGCGCGCGAGGTGAATCCCAATTCGCGTAGCTCCGCGCTGAGCAAGGTGATGACCTCGGCAACGCCTGCTTTGTTGAGTGTGCCGGTGTTGATATTCGTCAGCCGCTCTAGAAGGGCGACCATCTCGTCCTCTTTGTCGCTAAGCCAATCGATAACCTCCTGCTCCTGCGCGCTAAGAGGGGCTTCGACAGCCGCCTGCTGCGCGAAACTCGGCGCGGCGAATAGGCTCAGGCCCGCGGCGAAAGCCACACCTGCGAGTTTGTGCACTGCTGAGCGCAGCGTGGGTTTAGAAGTGAAGTGGCGAGCTGGCTGGCGAGCCGCTGCTGAGGTTGATCTGCTCATAGAGGGGTATCCGTAAAGAAGGCTTTGGCGCTAAACGGGATCACCGCTTAGCGCTCTTAATCGCGTATGATGAGCGAAAGCTATCATGTCAGGGGTTTTGCGTCACGGCGCAGCGCCACCGCGGCCACCATTTGGGAAGTTTCTATGTGCATCGACACGCCCGCTACGGGTTCTACCATCCTCAGTATTCAGGAGCTCAGCAAGCGCTACGCTGGCGGTTTCGAGGCACTAAAGAGCGTTAGTTTGGACATCAAAGCGGGCGAGATCATCGCGCTGCTGGGCCCTAACGGCGCGGGCAAGACGACGCTGATTTCTACAATCTGCGGGCTCGTACAGCCGAGTGCTGGGCGCGTGCTCGTCGCCGGACACGACATAACGAAAGACTATAGGATAACGCGCTCGCTCATCGGCCTCGTGCCACAGGAGCTGACCACAGACTCTTTCGAAACCGTGTGGAATACCGTGTCGTTTTCCCGCGGCCTGTTCGGCAAAGCGCCCGATCCCGCGCACATTGAGAAAGTGCTGCGCTCCCTTTCTCTGTGGGATAAAAAGGACAATATGCTGCGCACGCTCTCTGGGGGTATGAAGCGGCGCGTGCTCATTGCTAAGGCGCTCTCTCATGAGCCGCGGGTTCTGTTTTTGGACGAGCCAACAGCGGGTGTTGATGTCGCACTGCGCAAAGATATGTGGGCAATCGTGAACGAGCTGCGGGCGAGCGGTGTGACCATTATTCTGACCACTCACTACATTGAAGAGGCCGAGGAGATCGCTGATCGCATCGGCGTGATTAACCACGGCGAGCTCATCTTAGTTGAAGAGAAGCGCACGCTCATGGCTAAACTCGGCGAGAAGCTGCTCGAACTCGAGCTCTTCGAGACACTTAAGCAGGTGCCAGATTCCCTCGCAGGCTTTAACTTGGAGCTCGCAAACGAAGGTCTAACCCTGCGCTATACCTTCAAAGTTTCGCAGTCGGGCGATAATGCCATAGCTACCCTGTTAGACGCGCTGCGAGCCGAGGGTATCGCATTTAGAGACCTGCATACTTCGCAAAGCTCGCTAGAGGAGATATTTGTGAGCTTGTTGGATCAGACCGCTGAAGAGTCGGCCTCGGAGAGTGCCTCATGAGCAAAGAGCCAAGCCATGCGCCACAGCACACCCGCGCTCAATCAGCAGAACAATCCACAGGAATTAGTCGGATGAATATTTATGCGGTGCTGGCGATTTACAAGTTCGAGATGGCGCGCATGCGGCGCACACTGCTGCAAAGCATCGTCACGCCGGTGCTCACAACGTCGCTGTACTTCATCGTGTTCGGAGCGGCGATCGGCTCGCGCATTCAAGAGGTGGGGGGCGTAGCCTATGGCGCGTTTATCGTCCCGGGGCTGATTATGCTGAGCCTGCTGACCAACAGCATTAGCAACGCTTCTTTTGGAATCTACTTCCCGAAATTTTCCGGCACGATCTACGAAGTGCTGTCGGCGCCTGTTTCCACGCTCGAGGTAGTGCTCGGCTATGTTGGCGCGGCGGCGAGCAAGGCGATCATTCTGGGTCTAATCATTCTCGTCACTGCGGCATTTTTCATCGAGCTGCGAATCGCTCATCCAATTATTATGCTGCTGTTCATCGTGCTTACCGCGCTGTCCTTCAGCCTCTTCGGCTTTATTCTGGGGATATGGGCGGACAACTTCGAGAAGCTTTCCATCGTACCCGCCCTCGTCATTACGCCGCTCGTGTTTCTTGGCGGCAGCTTCTATTCCACCGACATGCTGCCGCCGCTTTGGCAGTCTATCTCGCTTATGAATCCGGTGCTGTATTTGGTGAGAGGTCTACGCTGGAGCTTCTATGAGATCTCGGAGGTCAATGTCTGGGTAAGCCTGGCGGGTGTCAGCGTGTTCCTGGTCCTGTGTTTAGCGGCGGTATACGGCATGTTTCGCACGGGCTACCGGCTGCGTCCTTAGACAGACTAGGAATGCGCGCATCCCCGCGGCGCGCTAGCCCCTCGCTGCGAACCAGAATTCGATCTCGGCGGTCGCTGTAGGAAACTCGGCCTCGTGCTCGGCATTCGCAGGCACGTGGTACCACTCGCCCGGACCAATGCGCCGGGTCTCACCATTCATCGTGAGCAGAAGCTCGCCGTGGGTAATGATTCCCACGTTCTCCGTGTCGTGCCTGTGCGCCTCGATGTGCGTCCCCGCAGGATAGTTCGCAAACAGCACCTCGCAGTTCTCTGCCTTTAAGCGTCGGGCATCGAATCGGCCTTCGTACTCGGGCAGGGCGTTGATTAGGTCTGGGTAAACAGTGTTATCCGAGGACATGAATTTCTCCGTGGATGCGAGCTAGTGACAGTCTAAGCATAGATCAAAGCGGTCTAGTGCGGCGAGCCTCGCACCGCCCGTCTGCGGCTGTCACTCCCCGGGGCCAAAGGCTATACTCGGTGGTCGAATTCAGGCCAAAACGATAAAAGGGCGCGACGACGCCACCCGGGAGATCCCTATGCCAATTCTCGCTCTACTCAATCTCGTGCTCTTTGCAGGGTTATTGAGCATGCTCTACCAGCTAGGCAAACGTGAGCAGTGGACGCTCTCGCGCCGCGTCCTGCTCGGGCTTGTCTTGGGCACCGGCTTCGGCTTCCTGCTCACCGCGATCTATGGCGGTAATCAGCCGATTTTAGATTCGACCCTCGAGTGGACAAATATCGTGGGCTCCTCCTATGTCTCGCTGCTGCGGATGATCATCATGCCGCTCATCCTGATTACGATGATCGCCGCGGTGCTCAAGGTCGATGAAATCAAGACCCTGGGTAAGATCGGTGGCACCGTGGTTTCGGTGCTAATCGTGACCACTGTAATAGCCGCGCTGATTGGTATCGGTATGGCGCTGCTCTTCAACTTAGACGCGAGCGATCTCACAGGCGGCGCTCGTGAACTCGCGCGCGCAGAGGTCCTCGAGGCCCGCCGTGCTGCGGGGGCAGACTACAGCGTGATTGGCACGCTTAGCAGCCTTGTCCCGCAAAACATCTTCTCAGACCTTGCAGGCCAGCGCCCCCTAGCCATTATTGGTGTCGTTGTGTTCGGCCTGCTGTTCGGCATCGCGTCGGCGCTGGTGGCTGAGGAAAATCCAGAGCGCGGCACGGCGATTCGCAGCTTTGTCGAAACCACTCAGGCGGTCATTATGCGTCTGGTGAAGCTCGTGATTTCTCTCACGCCCTACGGCGTGCTGGCGCTCATGACGCGAGTGATAGCGACAACCGACGGCGGCGCTATCATCAATCTCATTAGTTTCGTTGTGGCGTCCTACATCGCCATTGGCATCATGTTCTTGGTACACGGTGCGATGATCGGTGCACTCGGCGGCAACGTGAAGCGCTATTTCGAAAAGGTATGGCCCGTGCTTACCTTTGCGTTCGTGACTCGCAGCTCCGCAGCCACAATCCCGCTGACCATTCGCGCACAGATCGAAGAGCTCAATGTTCCGGCACCAATCGCCAATATCGCCGCTTCCTTTGGTGCGACGATCGGCCAGAACGGCTGCGCGGGTATCTACCCCGCAATGCTCGCGGCTATGGTGGCGCCTTCTATGGGTGTTGAGATAAATATCGCCTTTATTGTGCAGCTGCTCATCATTGTCGCCATTGGCTCCTTCGGCATTGCCGGCGTCGGCGGTGGCGCCACCAACGCGGCACTGGTTGTTCTGCCTGCCATGGGCTTTCCCGTAACGATTGCCGCGCTGCTTATTTCTATTGAGCCGCTGATCGATATGGCGCGCACCGCGCTCAACGTAAACGGCTCTATTACCGCTGGAATAGTGACCTCCAAGGTGCTCGGCGATAAAGAGCTGGGGGATGCCGCAGCGCAGTCCTGAGGCTTCAATCGGGACGACGCTCGGGTTAGACTGGAAGAAGAAACCCGTCAGACATGGACAAACACGCAAGATAAAAGGGAATAGAACTATGCTTACAAGATTCAAAACACTCGCTGCTGCCGCACTGCTTGCAAGCTGTGGTTTCGGCGCAGTAGCTACCGCAGACGAGATTGTCCGCACAGGTGAAGGCCGTAACTTCTACAATAATATCTCTATTCCAGCCGGCGCCGAGACACTCTACCTCAGCGGTTCCGGTGCACGCCCCATGGAAGACGGCAGCTGGGGCGATATGGAGCAGCAGACAGTAGACACCTTTAACCGGTTTAAAGAGACGCTAGAGTCACAGGGCTGGTCGATGGAAGACATCGTGCAGGTGCGCGCGTTTGCAGTAGCGGGCCCCTACGGCGAGCTGGATTTCGCAGGCTTTAATGCCGGCTATCAGCAGTTCTTTGGTACCGACGAGAATCCTATGAAACCTGTTCGCTCTTTCGTGCAGATTGCGGGCCTAGTAGTTGAGGGCTGGCTAGTGGAGATCGAGATTCGCGCGGCACGCATGCCCAAGTAAAAGCCGTTCGCACAGCAGAAGCCTCCTCTCGAAAGAGCGGGGGCTTTTTTGTGGCTGCGGTTTACGTTCTCAGCCGCCTTGAGTCGCCGATGTGGCCAAGGACTTGCTCCATTACTGGTAGGGGCATGTGGCCCGAGCCGGTGGGTGGAAACGCTCGGCTCCAAGCTGATGCAGACAGACCCGCAAGAGAGAATCGAATTCCCACTTTGGAAATCTGATTAGAAAGCCTGGCTAGAAAGTCTGATGAGAAAGCCCGCGTCGGCAATTGCTAAGGCAAGAGCGCCCGTATTTGCTGTTTGAAGGCCCGAGGGCTAAGACCCTCATCTGAGCCTCTGACTCCCGCATTCAACCCTTCGGCCACGGTAGGCTCAGCAGCTACCCGCAGTCGGGCTGCGCTGCGCGCGGTGGCGGGGCCCGAAGCAGCGGCCGCAGCAGATCTAGGTGCTGCGACAGAGACAATCGGCCGCGCGTTAACGCTGGTAACCTGCTCTACACCGTCTTCTGCCTGAATGAGGTACTGCCCCTGCGACCAGCCTAAAAGGGGATTGATAAGATCTTGAGTGAGAGATTCGACAAAATAAACCCCGCGTTCGCCCAGCGCGGGAATACGCGAGCCGTTAACCTCTAGACGTTCGCCTTCTAAGTTCCCGCCAAGAAACTTGAGCTCGATACTTTCGACGCTAGCGCTCCCCTTAATCGTGTCGATTACGTTAAACGTCACAAAGGTGCTGATCATGCCACGCGCGCCACTGCGCTGCGCTTGTACGCTGACCACTTCGCCCTCAAACACAAACTCGGCGCGCTGCGTGAGCTCATCAACCGAAACTCGCAGCAGGGTGCTTGCCCCGGCGAGAGCGCTGACTGCCAGCAAAACCGTAGCGCACAGAGCGCGAGCTGTGCGGGCAAAGAGACAGCGCTTTGGCGCTGAGGTTTGGTATCGCAGTGTTGTCATGGGTTTCTCACATTCGCTGCCAAGGCCGAGTAAAGCCTAAGAGTCCGGAGTGTCGGTTTATATAAGTTGAGCTTGTATTCAAGCTAGGGTCAGAATATCGGTGCTATTGCCACTTTTACTGGCTTACCTAAGCGGGTCAAGTCTGTGCTGCAATCAGAGCCGTTTCCGCTCTAATGCATCCAACTATGGCGAGCATCATGCCTCGATCAAATACGTCTGATGAATCTTCGGATTGCCGTGAAAGTCCCGGTCCAAGCTCTGCTTGGTGAAGTCGGTCACCTTGTAGCGTGTCTTTATGTCTTCATCCATGCGAAAGCCGCGGAAGTTGTTCGAGAAGATCAATAGCCCGCCCGAGGCCAACCGCGCCATGCAGCCGGTAATGAGCTTGCCATGGTCGCGCTGAATATCCAGCACATTGTCTGTCTTCTTCGAGTTAGAAAATGTGGGCGGGTCGAGGAAAATGAGATCGAAAAGTCCTTTCTCTGCATCTTCGTCATTGCTGTCCAGACTCGGCGGCCGGCGATCGACCAGCGTTTCGAGAAAGGCCACACAGTCTGCGCGCTTGAGTCGGTGGCGCTTGCCGCCAATCTTGTTCTCTTGAAAATTGCGCCGTGCCCATTCGAGGTAGGTGTTAGACAGATCCACGCTTAGGCTAGACGTGGCGCCCCCTAAAGCCGCGTGCACCGTTGCGCTGCCGGTATAGCAGAACAGATTGAGGAAACGCTTGCCCCGCGCGCGCTCGAAAATAAAGCGGCGAATCGCCCGATGATCGAGGAACAGCCCGGTGTCGAGATAGTCGGTTAGGTTTACGTACAGCTTCGCGCGCCCCTCGCGCACCGTGAAGAACTTGCCGAGATCGTCCTCCACCGTGTACTGCTTGTTGCCGCGCTGGCGCTCTCGCGACTTGATACTCAGCGCCCGCGCCGGAACCCCAAGCACCTCCTGCAGCGCCAGCAGCATGCCCTCGCGGCGCGCCTCGACCTTAGCCGGATCTATCTTCGCAGGCGCCTGGTATTCGGCAATATGGACACGATCGTCGTAAAGGTCGACCGCAAAAGCGAACTCGGGCAGGTCAGCGTCATACAGCCGATAGCACTCAATTCCCTGCTGTCCCGCCCACTTGCCGAGCACGCGCAGGTTCTTCTGCAATCTGTTCTTGAGTGCTGAGATGTCGGTCATTGCTGCGAAGCGCCTAGGGGGTGAACTGCTGCTAAAGAGAGCAGTTAATGCCCATTCCTGGCTTTTGCGTCACCGTGAATGGGTGTTCAACTAGATAAAATTCAGCTGAACATGATACGTGAAAGTTTCTGTGCGTGGCAGCAGTTCATGATTGGAGAGCATGGGCTTTAAGGAGGCCGAAATATCCCGTCTTACTGGCTCTTCCCGAATATCCCAAGCCGTATTTGCTCGCCATCGTCAGAAATAGAGGAAAGATATCTCGTTGTCTACCGGTCTCGCTGAAGTAATGTCGTCAAAAGGACTC
>JAYOBL010000058.1:0-8293 GCA_038104835.1 Gammaproteobacteria bacterium
ACCCCGCCAGGCCCGGAAGGGAGCAACGGTAGTAGCTGACTCATGTGCCGTGGTGTGGCTGGCAGGAGTTACCTCTACTCATTTCATCCGATCGATGGCCGTCCCTTTCTGAGTAATCAAGTCTGTGAGTTATCAAGTCCTAGCGCGAAAGTACCGTCCTACCGTGTTCGCCGACGTCGCGGGACAGTCTCACGTGCTAAAGTCGCTGATCAACGCATTAGATAATCAGCGTCTTCACCATGCCTATCTTTTTACAGGCACCCGTGGAGTAGGGAAAACCACACTCGCAAGAATTCTTGCACGCTGTCTTAACTGCGAAGCAGGCGTGAGCTCGACTCCCTGTGGCAGCTGCTCAGCCTGCCTAGAGATCAGCGAAGGGCGATTCGTTGACCTGATCGAAGTGGATGCCGCTTCCCGCACTAAGGTCGAAGATACTCGAGAGTTACTTGAGAACGTGCAGTATCTGCCTACCCGCGGGCGCTACAAGGTCTACTTGATCGACGAAGTGCATATGCTGTCGCAGCATAGCTTTAACGCCTTGTTAAAAACCCTTGAAGAGCCTCCCGAGCACGTGAAGTTTCTGCTGGCGACAACTGATCCGCAGAAACTACCCATCACGGTGCTGTCGCGCTGCCTGCAATTCTCATTAAAAAACTTGTCGCCACAGCTTATCGCCGAGTTTATTGCTCAAATCCTCGACTCTGAAGGCGTCGACAGTGAGCGTGACGCGCTCTGGCAGATAGCTATGGCAGCGGCGGGCAGCATGCGAGACGCGCTCACACTGACGGATCAAGCTATCGCCTACTGCGAAGGCCGTGTCCTGACTGCAGGTGTGACAGAAATGCTCGGTGTCCCACCGCAGCAGCAGATTGCCCGATTGTTAGAGGCGATGGCGACTCGAGATATCGCAGACGTGATGAGTTTGATCAAAGAGATAGGCGAAGCGACACCGGACTATCAGCATTCCCTCGACGCCTTGCTGTCCATGCTCCATCGAATCGCACTTCAGCAGGCTGTGCCGGGCAGCGTTGACGACAGCGCCGGAGATCAAGCTCAGGTCAGTGAACTCGCAGCTAAGTTCAGCGCAGAAGATGTCCAGCTTTACTATCAAATGGGCCTGAAAGGACGAGAAGATCTGCGTCTTGCAGTAGAGATGCGCAGCGCTTTCGAGATGGTCCTTCTGCGCATGCTGGTATTCTCGCCCCAGTTCGTTCCCCTCGGCGCCGCTGAAGGCGCAGACGCGGAGCAAAAAAAAAAGACCTTAGCTCCCACTGACTCGGGTCTCGAGCCCGAGCGGGAGGAGATTAATTCGAATTTCCGTCGAAGTTCGCACTCCGATTCAGCAGAGCCTGCGCCTACTGGCCAAAGCCCTTCAGGTGGTGATAACGCGCTGCAGCCAGCGCAGCAATCGGCTGCGAGCTCCGACACTCCCGGGCCGTCCAAAAACGAGGAAAGCTTAGCAGAAGGTACAGCGACACAGGCTTCGGCTCCGATCTCAGCGAGCAGTGAAAAGGCGGATGTGCGCTCTACGCCGAAGCTCGATACGCAAAGTGCGGTTGCTGAGACTTTGACAAGCAGAGACGTTCTTGAAGCGCCTGCTCCCACGGCGCGCTCATCAGGGCAATCAGCTCTTGCCCGACGCTGGTGTAAGCTCTATGCAGAGTTGCCGCTTGCAGGCATAGCAGCCAACATCATGGCAAACTGCGAACTAAACCAAGAGATTGAATCGTCCTTCGCTTTTACGCTAGGACAAGAACACAGCGCCGTGTTTAGCGAAGAGCTTGTTAGTAAAGTCGAGCCAATCTTTTCCGCATACTTTGAGCGGCCGATCAGTGTGTCGGTGACTGTGGGGGAAACGAATGACGAGACTCCCGCTCAAGCGAAGATTCGACGTTTAGCCGAATTGCAGGCTGAACGGGTAGCGGCTTTTGAGAAAGATCCTTTGGTAGCGGAAATTTGCGAACGTCTCGGCGGGCGCATAGTCGTCGACAGCATAACCGAGGCCTAAGCCTTGAGGCTCAGCCGCTACGAATAACTGGAAGGTGAACTTATGACAGATATTTCAGAACTAATGAAGCAAGCTAAACAGATGCAAGAAAAGCTGCAGGCGGCGCAACAGGAGGCGGCACTCGCAACGGTAGAAGGACAGGCTGGCGCGGGGCTTGTTCGCGTTGTGATGAACGGCAAGCATCAGGTGCAAAGCATTAAGATTGATCCTGCTCTTTTGAACGAAGACCTCGCAGTGGTTGAGGATCTTCTAGCTGCCGGAGTCAATGCTGCTGCGCAAAAGGTGGACGAGAATGCCCGCAGTTCCCTTGGTGATCTCGCCGGCGGGATCAAATTGCCTGAAGGCTTTAAGATGCCGTTCTAAATCCATTTGCGCGGGTGTTTCCTTGCGTTTAAAAATTGCAAACGTAGCGCATAAAAGCTTAAGAGAAGAAGAAAGTGAATTTAAGTCCAGCTATAGATGAGCTAGTCGACGCGTTGCGCTGTCTTCCTGGGGTAGGGCCGAAATCGGCACAGCGGATGGCGCTGCAAATACTCGAGCGCAATAAAGCGGGAGGGGAGCGGTTGAGTAGGGCCTTGAGCTCAGCGCTTGCGTCGGTGGGGCATTGCGCCTCCTGCAGAACCCTGACGGAAGAAAAGCTCTGCCGCCTATGTGCGAGTAGTCACCGCGACTCCGCGCTCTGCTGCGTGGTCGAATCCCCTGCTGACATATTTGCGATAGAGCAGGCGGGAAGCTATCGGGGCCGCTATTTTGTCTTGATGGGGCACTTGTCGCCTATCGATGGAATTGGTCCCGAGCAGCTCGGCTTAGAGAATCTTTTCACTCGTGTCGAGCAGGGAGAAATCCGTGAACTCATTATCGCTTGCAATCCGACTGTCGAGGGCGATGCCACGGCTTATTACATCGCTGATTCATTACAGGATGAAAACGTTATTGTGACCCGCATAGCGCACGGCGTCCCTGTCGGTGGGGAACTCGAGTATGTCGACAGCGGTACGCTAAGTCATGCCTTCGCGGGCCGTAAGCCGATGATGGAGCGCTAATTGTCAAAGCTATTCGATATGACTGATGGTGTGCATGAATATGTAAGCAGTGCTTCGCGGCTGAACGAGTTGTGCGATCAATGGTCTTCCCTAGACGCGGTTGCAGTCGATACCGAGTTCATGCGAACCAATACTTTTTATGCAAAGCTAGGGCTGCTGCAGATAAGCGATGGCGAGAGAGCTTTCCTAGTCGACCCACTCGCTATCGAGCATTGGGAGGGATTTAGGCGTCTCTGCGAGTCAGACACGGTATTCGTCTTTCACAGCTGTAGCGAAGACCTAAGCGTGCTGCTTTCACACTTCGGCTATCTCCCCAAGCGACTTTTCGACACCCAGCTTGCTGCTGCTTTTTTAGGAGAGGGGGCGAGCTTGAGTTACGCGGCCCTAGTAATGAACGAGCTTCAGGTCAGCGTCGACAAAGGCGCAACGCGCACCGATTGGCTGAAAAGACCTCTAGACCCCGAACAGCTGCGCTACGCGGCTCTAGATGTTGCCTATTTACTCCCCATTAAGGCCGCCCTCATCGCGCGCCTAAAAACCGCACAGCTCGATCATTTCTTTACGCTCGAGTGCGAGCAGCTGTTAAGCACAGCCGTTGCGATCGAGTCCGAACAGGTATGGAAATCAGCTTACCTAAATCTGAGCGGCGCATGGAAGCTTGGTCCCGCGGCCTTGGTGCTTCTGAAAAATCTCTGCGCGTGGAGAGAATCCGAGTCGCGCCGCCGGAACAAACCTAAGAGCTGGGTGGCTAAAGATTCGGATCTACTAGGGCTCGCCGAAGCCTATGACCGAACACGCAAGGACCCGCGGGCTTCTGACTCAATAGCGGAGCTGCTTAACGGGAAAGATAGGCAAGCCATTGATAGGCGCTTTGTAGAACGTAACGAAAAGGCCCTCGATAGACTGCTAGCAGAGGCGGCAAATCCTGGCGCCGAGGCGATTCCTGCGCCAGCAAAGCCATTGGATCAGGTACAGCGAAAAACACTTAAACGATTGCAGTCGGCGGTGCTGCAAGTCGCCGAGCAGCATAGTATCGGGGCGGAAGTGCTGGCGCGTAAGAAGCACCTCCTTGCATTCATGGAGCATTCGACAAAGGGCGATTGGCCGCAGGAACTAGCGGTGTGGAAGCGTCCGCTTTTAGAACGTGCTTTGTTAGACGCGCTCTCTGCCCAACATTGATTTAGAGTTGGAGTGATGGTGGAAAAATTTTGGGAAAAACCGCTCACAGAGCTCAGTCGTGAAGAGTGGGAAAGCCTGTGTGACGGGTGTGGTCAGTGCTGTCTGAAAAGCTTAGAGGACGAGTCGTCAGGGGAAATCGCGATAACAAGAGTAGTGTGCCGGCATCACGATCAAGGGTCCGGTGCCTGCGGTTCCTACAACAAGCGCCAGGAACTTGTTCCAGACTGCCTCGACGTTGGCACAATGGATATAGGCTCGGCACCATGGATGCCTGAGACCTGTGCGTATCGGCTACGATACGAAGGGAAGCCTTTGGAGTCGTGGCATCCTCTCATTGCGGGCGATCGCGAAGCGATGATCGATGCCGGCATTGCGCTCGCCGGGGCGGCTATCAACGAGGACTACGTGCATCCTGACGGCTATGATGAGCACATTCTACGCTGGGTTCAGGTCTAGTATGCTCAAGGAAATTTTAAGTTGCAGGAGGGCTTTTTTTGGCTAATTACACGGCGTTCTGGCTCGTCTATTTATTCGCCGCGGTTGTGTTCCTAACACTGCTTTGGCGCTACTCGGCGTTGCCTGGTCGACCGCTATTGAACTACTGTGTACGCGGCTTTTTTGCGGCCCTCATGCTGACTCCATGGACTGCGAATACTAGCGACCCTTTTCTTGCACCGGCGCTCATGGTAATGACGCTGGACACGATTACACTAGGCGCGCAAGCGGGAGTCAGGGCTTTCGTACCGCTGTTTGTGGCCCTACTGCTAGCGCAACTTGTCGCATTCATCCTTTGGCTGCGCAATCGCAGAAAACCAAGCGCAGCTCACGAATAGTGGCCTAAGCGTAGGCGCTGAGCGTAAGACGAAGTGAGCGCAGAACGGCTGAGAAATCAGCCAGCACGACCCTAAATTTGTTTGGAAAATAGAAGAGAGTAGACATGCAATTCAAAGGCACAAAAGAATACGTAGCAACCGATGAGTTGCAATTGGCAGTCAATTCGGCGATCGCGCTTGAGAAGCCGCTATTGATCAAGGGAGAGCCGGGCACGGGAAAAACGATGCTCGCTGAGCAGATCTCGGCTGCCCTCGACATGCCGCTTATCCAGTGGCATATCAAATCCACTACCAAGGCTCAGCAGGGACTCTACGAATACGACGCGGTGTCGAGGCTGCGGGATTCTCAGCTCGGAGACGAAAAAGTCAAAGATATTTCCAACTACATCGTAAAGGGCAAATTGTGGGAAGCGTTCGCGGCTGAGAAGCAATCGGTGCTACTGATTGATGAAATCGACAAGGCGGATATTGAGTTTCCCAATGACCTGTTACTCGAACTCGACAAGATGGAGTTCTTTGTCTACGAGACGAAAGAGTTAGTAAAGGCGACCACGCGTCCTATCGTGATTATCACAAGTAACAATGAGAAAGAATTGCCCGATGCCTTTTTGCGCCGTTGCTTCTTTCATTACATTGAATTCCCGAGCCCCCAGACGATGGAGAAGATCGTCGATGTGCACTACCCGAACATTAAGAATGACTTGGTTCGCCAGGCGATGGACGTATTCTTCGACGTCCGCAAAATGCCCGGCCTCAAGAAGAAGCCATCGACCTCTGAACTAATCGACTGGCTTAAGCTGCTTATGGCCGATGATATTCCTGAAGATATTTTGAAAAACCGCGATGGCAAAACGGCGATACCGCCACTGTATGGCGCGCTCCTTAAGAACGAGCAGGACGTTCATCTGCTTGAGAAGCTGGCCTTCATGCACAGGGCGAAGAGCTAATGCTCATCGATTTTTTCATGATGCTGCGCAAGGAGCGGCTGCCGGTGTCGTTCACCGAGCTCTTTACGCTGCTCGAATGCCTTAAGCGCAACATAGTATTCTGCTCAATAGACGATTTCTATCTGCTTGCGCGGATGTGCTTCGTTAAAGACGAGAAGAACTTTGATAAGTTCGACAGGGCTTTCGCGAAATATTTCGAAAAGATCGAAGCGCTAGATGATCTTGCGACAGCCGAAATTCCGAGTGACTGGCTTCGCAAGGAACTGGAGTCGATGCTTAGTGAGGAAGAAAAGGCGCAGATCGAAGCGCTCGGCGGCCTCGAGAAACTCATGGAAGAGTTTAAGAAGCGTTTGAACGAGCAGGAGAAGCGCCATCAGGGCGGAAACAAGTGGATCGGAACGGGTGGGACATCGCCTTTTGGCGCCCATGGCTACAATCCGCAGGGCATTCGCATCGGTCAGGAAGAAGGGCGCCACTCCCGAGCGGCGAAGGTTTGGGATAAGCGCAAATACCGCGACCTAGACGACTCAGTCGAAATCGGCACGCGTAATATCAAGATGGCGCTTAGGCGTCTTAGAAAGTTTGCGCGAACCGGTGCAGCCGATGAGCTAGACATTAGCGATACGATATCATCTACCGCGAGGAATGCCGGGCTTCTTGACATCAAAATGGTGCCGGAGCGGCATAACTCTGTGAAAGTGCTAATTTTCTTTGATGTCGGCGGCTCCATGGATCCGCATGTAAAACTCTGTGAGGAGCTGTTTTCCGCGGCTAGGAGCGAGTTTAAACATCTCAAGTACTATTACTTTCATAATTTTGTTTATGAGTCCGTGTGGACTAAGAGCCATCGCCGCCATGCGGAGACGACATCGACATTCGATATCATCAACAAATTTGCCAAAGACTATAAGGTCATATTTGTCGGCGATGCGACTATGGCGCCCTACGAGATCACTCATGTAGGCGGCAGCATTGAGCACTATAACGAGGAAGCGGGTTCAACCTGGTTTAAACGACTCAGCGACCATTTTGAGAATCTCGTATGGATTAATCCGACTCCAAAAGAGTACTGGGAGCACAGCTATTCAATTGAGGTGGCGAAAGAGCTTACCGAGGATCGGATGTACCCTCTGTCAGTTAAGGGACTTGAAGAGGCTATGAAACTTTTAACGAAATAGTTTAGCCGCAAGCCATGCAACGACGAGGATCGAGAACCGGAATGGAAAACCAGGATAGAAAAACAAGGATGGAAAAACTGCCGCTAGAGCTAAGCCTTGACCGCTTCGCTACGCTGACCGAACTCATTGATTGGAGTCTCAAGACTCACGGCGACATGCCTGGGTTCAGCTGTTTTGGTAAAACGCTGAGTTATGCCGACGTCGATCGCCTGAGCTCTAATTTTGCGGCTTATTTGCAGCGCGAAACAGATCTTGTGCCCGGTGATCGCATCGCTATTCAGTTGCCCAATGTGCTGCAGTTCCCCATCGCCCTTTACGGAGCGCTCAGAGCTGGGCTTGTAGTGGTAAGTACGAACCCGCTCTATACCGAGCAGGAATTGGAGCATCAATTCAAGGACTCAGAGGCGAGTGCGGTTATCACTCTTGAGGCCTTCGCGTCGAAAGTGGCATCTGTTCTGCCGCGCACACAGATCCGAACGGTTATCGTGTCAAAGCTTGGTGACATGCAGCCTGCACCGCGGGCGTTTGTGCTTAATTTCGCCGCAAAACATATTAAAAAATTGGTGCCCGCTTGGCATATTCCCGAAGCTCACTATTTCACTGATTGCATAGGAGCCCCAAGAAAGCCGCGGGTTGAAGTTAATCAAAGCAGACAAGACCTTGCGGTACTTCTCTATACAGGGGGTACGACCGGTGTTGCTAAAGGAGCGATGCTAAGTCACGGCAATCTGCTCTCGAACATGATGCAATTTCGCGCACGCTCGGTTCTCGCTATGCAAGATCGCATGGAAAACGTTGCCGCGCCGCTCCCGCTGTATCACAGCTATGCGTTCTTAATGCACTGTTTCGCCATGCCCTACGCTGGCAATCACAATGTCTTGATTCCTAACCCGCGCGATATCCCCGCGCTTATCAAGGCGCTAAAACGCTACAAAGTCAGTGGCTTCGTGGGAATCAATACGCTTTATCTAGCTATTATGCGTCATCCTTCCTTCGCCAAATTGGAAAAGGGGACGTTGAAATTCTGTGGCGCTGGCGGCATGGCTATGAGTTCCTCGGTAGCCGAAGAATGGCTAGAGCGAACCTCCTGCGAAATTATCGAGGG
>JAYOBL010000058.1:8303-10625 GCA_038104835.1 Gammaproteobacteria bacterium
ATCGAGGGCTACGGTCTGACTGAGTGCTCACCCGCAGTGACCGTCAATCTTCCGAATGCCGTGCGTCCCGGATCTGTAGGTATCGCCATGCCAGAGACCGAGCTATGTACGGTTGACGAATCAGGCAATCGCCTTGCAGAGGGCGAAAGAGGGGAGCTTTGGATAAGGGGTCCGCAGGTCATGGCGGGATATTGGAAGAACCCTGAGGCTACAGCTGAGGCAATTACTAGTGACGGCTGGTTTAAAAGCGGCGATTACGCGGAGATCGCTGCCGACGGCTATGTCACGATAGTAGATCGAAAGAAAGATATGATCCTCGTCTCAGGCTTTAATGTGTTCCCTCATGAAATTGAGAATTGGGTTGACCGTCATCCGAAGGTGTTAGAGAGCGCTGCGATCGCAGTTGCTAATGAGAAGACTGGTGAAGCAGTGAAGCTGTTTGTTGTCGCTCAAGAGGCAGACCTGCAAATTGATGAGGTCCTAGCGCACTGCCGCTCCGGTTTAGCCGCCTACAAAGTGCCAAAGGAAGTTGTTTTCGTATCAGACTTGCCTAAATCGATCATCGGTAAGGTCCTACGCAGGGAACTGAGGTAGACAGAGGCCTGTGATTCGACCCAAGAACAGCGCTTCAACGCCGCACATTTCGCGGGAGTTAGCGCGTCAGAGCTGTATTCCAAGCACCCTCAATTATCCTGAGGCGCTTCCTGTTAGCGCTAAGGCCGGCGAGCTGTGCGAGCTAATCCGATCACATCAGGTCGTAATCGTTGCAGGTGACACCGGCTCGGGAAAGACGACTCAACTCCCTAAAATCTGTTTGCAGGCCGGGCGCGGAAGAGCAGGAATTATTGGGCATACTCAGCCGCGTCGACTTGCCGCGCGTGCGGTTGCAACGCGTATTGCGCATGAGGTGGGGCCAGACGCTGCGCGCGGAGTGGGTTCTCAAGTACGCTTCGATGACCGTACCCGGCCGGAGACCTTCTTAAAGCTCATGACCGACGGCATACTGCTTGCCGAAATTCAAAGCGATCCACTGCTGCGCGCCTATGACACTTTAATCATTGATGAAGCACACGAACGCTCCCTCAATATTGATTTTCTGCTGGGCTTCCTGCGCCAGCTCATTGACCGGCGCGATGACTTAAAAATCCTTATTACCTCGGCAACCATTGATGTCGATAAGTTCTCAGCACACTTCAACAATGCCCCCATAGTTACAGTAGAAGGTCGAACCTTTCCGGTTGATGTTCGGTATAAACCTATCGAAGTTGACGACGAGGGCGGGCGACAAGAAGATCCACAGGCAGCTGCTATTGCGGAATCCGTTAGAGAAATTTTGAGTTTCGATAAGTCACAGGGGCACAGCAGCGGCGACATCTTAGTTTTTTTGCCTAGCGAGCGAGAAATTCGTGATACGGCGACTTACCTGCGTAAGGCGAAACTCGCTTCACTAGATATCATGCCCCTCTACGGCAGGTTGCAGCACGCTGAGCAAGAGAAGATCTTTGCCTCTCATAGCAAGCGCAGGGTTGTCTTGGCCACAAATGTTGCCGAAACCTCTATTACTGTGCCCGGTGTGAACTACGTTATCGATACAGGCACCGCACGCATAAGTCGCTACTCTTTGCAGAACAAAGTGCAGCGCTTACCTATTGAGTCTATTTCGCAGGCGAGTGCCAATCAGCGCAAAGGCCGCTGTGGCCGAGTGGCGAAGGGCCTCTGCATTAGGTTGTATTCAGAGCAAGACTTTGAATCACGACCCGAATTCACTGACCCAGAGATACTTCGTACTAATTTGGCCGCAGTGATCCTGCGCATGCTGTCCTTGAATCTCGGCTCTATAGAGGATTTTCCGTTTCTCGAGACGCCGCCGCGTAAAGCGGTTAATGAGGGTCATAAACTTCTTTTAGAACTCAATGCGATTACCACAGAGCGGAAATTAACAGCCATTGGAAAGAAAATGGCGCGGTTGCCGAGCGATCCCCGCTATTCGCGCATGCTGATCGAGGCCGATAGGCTCGGTGTGTTAGGGAGCGTGATCACGATTGTCAGCGGACTAAGTATTCAGGATCCCCGCGAAAGCTATGCTGATAACCGCCAACTCGCCGCTGAACGGCATGCGCAGTACAAGCACCCCGATTCGGACTTTATGTCTTTCCTCCTGCTGTGGCGGAGCTTTGAAGATCAAAGACAGACGCTGTCACAGTCGAGTTTGCGTAAATATTGTAAGAAGCAGCTTCTATCATTCATGCGTATGCGTGAATGGCGAGAGGTTCACCGCCAGCTAAGACTTGCGTGCGAAGGGCTCGGACTGCGCGGATTACA
>JAYOBL010000058.1:10635-14894 GCA_038104835.1 Gammaproteobacteria bacterium
CGGATTACAGCAGGACGACGAGGATTACGCCAAGATCCACAAGAGTCTTATAGCGGGGTCTCTCAATCAGCTTGCCCGTAAATCGGAAGAACGAAGCTATTTGGGCACGCGTAATAAAAAGTTCACGCTGTTCGGTTCGTCGGTGCTATCCCGATCCTCTGCCAAGTGGATTATGACGGGCGATCAAATTGAGACTTCGCAAGTATTTGCTACTCAGGCTGCCAAGATAAATCCTGAGTGGATAGAAGAAGTCGCCATGCACATGGTCAAGCGGGAGTCCTTTGATCCGTACTGGAGCCGCAAGCGCCAAGAGATAATGGCTTATGAGAAGGTTCATCTTTTTGGGCTAACCCTCATAGACAGGGCTCTAGTTCGCTTTGCACCAATAGACCCCGATGCGGCGCGCGCACTGTTTATTCGTCACGGTCTCGTGACAGGTGAGGCGGCGCGAGACCTGCTTTGCGTTAAGCGGAACACCGCTTTGATCGAGCGCATGGAGAAGCTTGAGGACAAACTTCGCAGACCCGACGTCCTCGTGAGCGAAGCAGCTATTGTTGAGTTCTATGAGCAGCGTTTGCCTAGTAGCGTCTGCTCAACGAAGACGCTCAAAAATTGGCTGACGAAGCAGGGTGATAGGCATGGCGCCTGCTTAGAGATGAAGGAAGAAGATCTCTTACTCTCCGACGAGGCCTCGCAGCTCGTCGAGCAGTTTCCAGATTCTGCGGCCATTCAGCGCAACGAGCTACAGATCAACTATCTCTTTGATCCTAGCAAGCAGTCTGACGGAGCCACTATTGATGTACCTTTAGCGTTGCTTGCGCAGTTGACTCCTGCTGATATCGATTGGGCGGTTCCGGGCATAGTGCGAGAGAAATGCACGGCGTTGATCAAAGGCTTGCCCAAAGCAACTCGTAAACAGCTTATTCCCGTCAATGCCTTCGTAAATGAGTTGATGCCACTGCTCACGCCAGGCTCGAAGGATCTAATAGATAGCCTCTGCAGTGCGATCTCGCAGTTAAGGAAGGTCGCCCTTAGTCGGTCGGATTTCACGAATATCGCGCTTCTGCCGCACTTGAACATCAAGATACGAGTGCTCAGCGCTGAGGGGGCTGAGCTCGGCCTAGAGACTTCTCTTACTTCTCTGAAGAACCAGTTTCTCAGCGGACAACGACCCGATGCGGGCCCTGAGGCAGCTACGGAGCAAGAAGCCAGTCACCCCTTGGAGCAGCGAGGGCTTAAGCTTTTCCCCAACGAAAGATTACCTGAGAAGACTGAAGTTGGTGATGGGTCAGTACGGCTGATCCGCTACCCTGCGCTGGTCGACGATATAGATTCTGTTGCGGTGCGTCTTTTCCCCGAGCGCGAGCAGGCTCTCGCCTCTCATCGGCTTGGGGTAAGGCGTTTGGCAATGCTCAATAGTGTTCAGCAGCGCAACGCTTTACGTAAGTCTTTCACTCGCTTTGCCAACGCCCACGCCCTGAGCCTTATTGCCGACAGTCCAGATTTCGTTGATGACTGTCTTAGCGCCTGCTACTCGGAGGCGTTAGGAGAGGGCGCTGAATGCCGAAGCGAGGCTGATTTTAACGAAGAGTTAAGAGCTGCGAAGAGCCGCCTCGTTACGCTTGGCGACAGGCTCGCTGCGCTGCTTGAACAGTGTTTGGTGACTCGGCTCACACTCAGAAAGCAACTGCAGGGGCTATCCTCTGGGCCTGAATACCTACAGCGGGATGTAGAGGGGCAGTTGGCGGGGTTATTTGGGGGTAATTTTGTTCGAAATCACGGTTTCTCTCGGCTGAGAGAGTATCCTAGATATTTAGAGGCTATAACGCTGAGGCTTTCTAAGGCGCCGTTTATGGGGCCAAGGGATGAAAGTGAAACGCAGTGGCTTGCGAGTTGCCAATGCCGGCTGCAAAGCCTCCACGCTCAGACTGAGCGGCCAGCGCCGCAGCTCGTACGAGCACTCGATGATTTGCGTTGGCTGCTTGAGGAATATCGAGTTTCAGTATTTGCCCAAAACCTAAAGACTAAGGTGAGCGTATCGCCGAAGCGTGTCGAGAAGGCTTTCGAAGCTGCGGAGAAGCTGGCGGTAGAAACGTAAGCTCGCACATCATGAACAATGAGTCGCCGCAATGGAGGAAATCCATGAGTGCTGAATTGTCAAGAACCCCTCAAGGCTTAGCCGTTGTCGCCAGAGCAGCTGGGCTCGCGCTACTCCTTTCTCTATGCGGTAATGTAGGCGCCGCTCAGCAGCGTGTCGACGTAGATCCCTTGCAGTCTATTAATCGCGCAGTATTTCGATGGAATGATTACTTCGACCAGCTGCTGGTTCGTCCTGCCGCGTTCGCCTACACCACATTCCTGCCGCGCGCGGCACGCCAGGGGGTCGGCAACTTCTTTTCCAACCTCAATGATGTCAATGTTTTAGTTAACGACCTTCTGCAGCTTAAGGGACAAGCGTCGCTCAACGATGGCGGCCGGCTTCTGATGAATAGTACGTTGGGGATTGCCGGCATCTTCGATGTGGCTAGCAGTGTTGGACTGCGAAAAAATGAGGAAGACTTTGGCCAAACGCTTGCTGCTTGGGGCGTGGGGTCTGGTCCCTATGTCATGCTGCCAGTGTTCGGCGCGAGTAACGCCCGTGACTCAGTGGGCCTAGTTTTGGACACTTTACTCAATCCGATTCAATTCATAGAAGACCCATCTACGCGGCTCGGCGTGTTTGTGCTCAACGAAACCGACTCCCGTTCGGGTATTTTGGCTTTGGATGAGCTGATTACCGGCGATCGCTATCTTTTCGTGCGCGATGCCTATATCCAGCGTCGAGAGTTTCTTGTCTCTGACGGAATGGTGGCGGATCCCTTCGGCGATTTTTAACTTTGCGCGTTCTTCACTTCGAGCTTCATGCGGATGAAGTCGCTGTGTGCAACGTAAATGAGTTCGGCTACGCGGCGAATTACGCCGTCTTCGTAGCGATCTATTTCGCCGTCAGCAAAAGCAACTCTCCACATATTTTTGATTAACTCGAGTTTCTCGCCGGCGGAGAAGTTGTCGTTGATCTGACGCGTGAACTCATACAGCGAAGTCGCTTCTTCGACCTTGGCGTGCGCGAGCTCTTCGAGCTCTATAACCTCATTTTCATCGAGATCGAACGACTGCTTGAGCACGCTGATAAAGGCTTGCTGTTCGCGCTCGTCCAAGGAGAAATCCGCCTGCATCACCTCGATCATTAAGGCGGCAGTGATTAGATTCTTTGAAATGGGACTAGTAATACTTGCATCTTTATTCTTCGCGCCAATCTGTTCGAATAGTGTTTTCAGTTTGCCAATCATGGTTTCTCTCCTAATGCCTGAGGAATTCGGCTTTTATGCCTCTTCGGTGTACGGCGCGGTGTCGGTAAGCGCGCAGGCCTGAGTCAGTACTTCAATGCCTGCGCTGGCTTTATACGCGTTTTCGCTCAGGTAGCGGCGAAACTGCTTGCCTCCACGTTCGCCCTTAAACAAACCCAGCAGATGGCGCGATATGTGCTGCAGCGGCGTTCCCTTGGCGAGTTCAGACTCGACGTAGGGCAGATAAAGCGCCAACGCTTGCTGTCTGCTAACAGGCGTCAAGTTCTCTCCGTAAAAGGCAGAGTCTACGCCGCTAAGGATATAGGGGTTTTGGTAGGCCTCGCGCCCCAGCATAACCCCGTCAACATGTTGTAGTTGCTGGAGTGCGGAAGGTAAATCGGTGAGGCCGCCGTTGATGACTATTTTCAGGTCCGGAAATTGCTTTTTCAGGCGGTATACGCGGGGGTAGTCGAGCGGCGGAATCTCTCGGTTTTGTTTTGGGCTGAGTCCCTTCAAAATGGCCTTGCGCGCGTGAATGATAAAGAGCTGGCAGCCGCCGGCCTTTACTGTTTTAACAAACTGGTGGAGGGCCTCTTCACTGTCTTGATCGTCGATCCCAATGCGGCATTTAACGGTAACGGGGATATCTACAGCGGCGCGCATAGCGCTCACGCATTCAGCGACAAGTTCTGGTTCTGCCATGAGGCAGGCACCGAAAGCTCCGTTTTGAACGCGCTCGCTAGGGCAGCCGATATTTAGGTTAATCTCACAAAACCCCGCATCAGAGCCCATGCGAGACGCAACCGCGAGCTGTTTGGGATCAGAGCCCCCTAGCTGCAGTGCCAGCGGGTATTCCTCTTTGCTATGTTCAAGTAAGGCCTTGGAGTCGCCATGTATGAGTGCGGCACTGGTGACCATCTCGGTGTATAGCAG
>JAYOBL010000151.1:0-2677 GCA_038104835.1 Gammaproteobacteria bacterium
ATTCTCTACGTGTTATTCGTGCTTGCCGGCCGCACCGCGTTCGCTAGATTTTCATTCATCGCTTAGCGATTCAAACTGCTGCCGCAGCTGCGCGTTGTCACGTAGCTTCCTGCGTGCGCGATGCAGATAAACCTTTACCTGACTCGTATTCATTTCCAGTGCCGCCTCGATGTCGGCGTAGCTAAGACCCTGAATATCGCGCATCACGAGAATAGAACGGAAAGGATCGTCGAGCTTGCTGATAGCCTCGCTGAGCTCTTGCCGCAGCTGATCGTTTTCCCAGCTCGCCAACTGCGAATCAGAGTCAGGCAGCACCTCGATGTCGACCGCTTCATCGAGCTGGGCATTCTTGGTCTTACGCCTGCGCACTAGATCAATGACCGCGTTGTGAGTGACTCGCATAAGCCAGGCGAGACGTTTGTCTGCCTCTACGCTAGGCCAGTGACGCCACAGCTTCACAAACACTTCCTGAGCGATGTCCTCGGCGTCGGCCGCAGAGCGTAGGCTGTAGCGTGCTAACGTCACTACACGCTGTCGGTGCTGCTGTATGGCCTGTTGGAATTCAATCTGCATATAGTGGATAAACGGCTCGGCGTAGGATTAGTTACAGTCTAGTTTTGCGGCTTGGCAAAGCTCGTTCAACATACGGAGAACTCCCACTAGCTGCCAGTTCGCGAAGGAGAAGCTGCGGAACGATGCAATAGTCATGCGAAACAGCGGATCTGGCCGATAGAAGGCGATTATAGTGGCAGTAGCAGTAAGAAGGTTGGGCGATGGCTTACAAATGGTTGAGAGAAGGCTGAGAGTGAAATAAGAAAAGACAGAAGTAAACCGCTGAGCGCCCGATTCATGGAACAACGATCTAGCAAACGATCTAGCAAAGAGCCATCTATCGAAAAAAAGACCGTGGAAACCTCCTACGCGAGGCGCGCGGTGCGTACTAAGTCAGGTCAGCACGCCTGCAAGCGAAGGGGGCCCGATTACTAAGTTTAACGGGTCGTTAGAATGGGCGGGGCCCCATTCAAAGAGCGCCCCGCCCCGAGTACCGCCGACTAGCTGTCTTGTTCTATCCAGTAGTTCGTCACTACGCCTTCGCGGAACTCGATAGACAGCGTTTCCACACGCTCTTCCTCGACATCTATAGAGAATACGAGGAAGACACCGAGTTCGAAATCCCGCTCGGAGATGTTGCGGTACTTCCAAACCTGACTCCCGTCTGCGTAGCTAAGCTTCGACGCGGGCTCTCCGAATGAACTGCGCACCCACTGCTCGTCGCTGCTGCCTAGCTCAAGCCGGGAGACATCGCTGTCGCTCCATACGGTCTCGACGGAATCGGTATCGGATTCGACTGTGACCAAGCAGCCGTTGAGGATAAGCGCAAGCGCCGCGAGAGAAAGTAGTCTGATCATGGTGTAGTCCTTAGTAGTTGTAAGAGAGCTCTGTTTATAACGGCCGCAGGGTGCAAAGACTTTGCTCCCGTTTGTGCTTCTAATTGTGTGCCTGTTTTCGATCCTAGTAGCATCGCCGCTAAAGCCCGGGCCACACGATTGCCGCCGAGTCGCTCCCTGAAAACAGCCTCGCGCATTGATGCCTACTCACCTAACGCATCGTAGAGGCAGAAGTTACACCCTGTGTGTTGCGTTAATGATCAAAAGGCTAGCTTTTGGCGGCTGAACAAACCCTTAACCCTCATCTCAGGCCTTACCTCTGCCCTTACCTCTACCCTTGCTTCTGCCTCAGCTTTCGCGTGACAGGGCTCACCGTCAAAGGGTGCGTGGTAGACTCACGCTCTTACGGCTCATGCCCCTTTGATTATCAGCTCCGTTCGCTGCGCGCCATGGGCCACGACAACGATCGACGAGTATTGCCAAGTATCTAGTTTATGACACAGTCACAACTCAAAACCGCTTCCGCTGTCCCGAAGACAACAACTGCCCAGCCTAGGCTTTCGCGCTTTTTCCCGGTTCTCGCCATTCTTCTATCAGGCTTTGCGCTGCTCGCCCCGGCGCTGTTTACGCCAGGGCAAGATTTCATCGTGCCCCTGCTTGCGGGGATCATGTTCATGATGGGGCTCAACCTGCAGCAAGAGGACCTCGTAACGCTCCTCAAAGACCCACGCCCGATTATCGTCGGTGTCGCGCTGCAATTCCTACTCATGCCCATCTTAGCGCTCACTTTGGCCAAGCTGCTGCAGCTATCCACTCAGCTGACTTTCGGCCTGGTTTTGCTTGGCAGCTGCGCAGGGGGCACCGCCTCCAATGTTATGTGCTTCCTCGCGCGGGGCGACCTCGCACTATCGGTGAGTATGACGATGACCTCGACTCTCATTGGAGTTGTCGCTACTCCCCTTCTTTGTCAGTTCTACCTTGCCGAGCAGATCGACCTTGATCGTCTGGCCATGCTGCAGAGCCTAGTTATCATGGTTCTACTGCCCGTAGTTGCAGGCTTTCTCTGTCGATTCCTGCTACCTAGTTTTAGCCTGCGACTGCAACCTTGGCTGCCTTCGCTGTCCATAGCTGGGATCCTCGCTGTCATCGCCATTGTTGTTGCACTCAATGCTGCGCAGCTAAGCGGCGTCGGCTTTCTCATTGTGATTGCCGTGATATTGCACAACGCCCTAGGCATTCTGTGCGGCCTGCTTCTTAGCCGATTGTTCGGTTTCGATTTACGCCAAAGC
>JAYOBL010000059.1:0-8236 GCA_038104835.1 Gammaproteobacteria bacterium
GCTCTAACCAATGCCACTCAAGAGGACTCGGAAACTGCGCGGCGAGCTTCTCGCGATTGGCTTCTACTCGAGCAGTCGTATCACCCACGTGCTGCGCGAGATTGAGACCGTCAAAACCGGGCTGCCTATGCGAATTATTGCAAGCGAGCTTACCCCTGCAGCTCACCGCAGCGAAAACTTCTCCGCCCACATTCCATGGAGATTCAATTAGCTCGACCGCGGCGTCAGTCATTCAGTCAAGCCTCACATCCTCGGCCAGCACCGCCAGAAGCGACAGAAAATCATCAGGCAGTGGTGCTTCCCAACTCAAACTCTCGCCGGAGACAGGGTGCTCAAGAGTAAGACGACGAGCGTGCAGCGCCTGGCGCTTAAACCCGCGAAGGCAAGACGCTAGATCCGGCGAACAGGCGGCAGGCAGTTGCAGTCGACCCGCATAGAGAGGGTCGCCCACCAAAGGAATATTGATATGAGCCAAATGCGCTCGTATTTGATGCGTACGCCCCGTCTCAAGCTGAACGTGAATATGTGTATGCGAACGATAGCGCTGAATAACTCGGTAGTGAGTGACAGCCTCTTGCCCGTCCTCAACAACGGCGCGACGCTTACGGTTAACCGGATGACGCCCCAGCGGCGCATCTACCGTGCCACCTCCGGTCAGCACGCCCTGAGCGACCGCCTCGTACTCTCGCTTGACCTGCCTTAAGCGCAACTGTTCGACGAGCGCGGCATGGGACTCCAAGGTCTTAGCGACCATCATAAGGCCAGTGGTATCCTTATCCAGTCGATGGACGATCCCTGCGCGCGGGACTTCTTTTAGCGCGGGGCAATGGCTCAGCAGGCCGTTCAATAGAGTGCCATCGCGATGGCCGGCCGCCGGGTGAACAACGACATCAGTAGCCTTGTTTAGCACTATGAGCTGATCGTCCTCATAGACGATATCGATAGGCATCGCCTGGGCTTCCCACTCGCGCTCGGGCTGAAGAACCACGTCAATCGCAATCGTGTCCCCCGCATAGACCTGATCGCGAGGCCGCGCGACAGACTCGTTCACTCGTAGCACACCCTCTTTTATCCAGGTCTGCAGCCTCGCCCGCGAGTAGCCGGGAAACATTATCGCTGCGACGAGGTCTAAGCGCTGGTTGGCCGCGTCATCGGGGACAACTGCGGAAAGTTGAATATGGGTCATACTAACGACTGGGAACTCTGGGAGATGGGAAGCACCATAATACTTGATATCACCTGCTAACGCAGGGGAAAACTCGCTGAGCCAAGCGAGCTATGGTTAAATACCAAAATCGATACAGGACGAGCCCACTTCATGAAATTACGCACCCTTTCCATGCTGTTTGCCCTATGCGCTCTCGGCTCAAGCCTCAACGGCTGCAGCTTCTTCGATCGCGGCGAGGACAGAGACCAGTTTTCGGGACTTACAAACGAAGAGCAGTTTTATAGGCGCGCTCTCGATCAGCTAAATTCACAAAATTTCTCAGGCGCCATTGCAACCTATCAGGCGCTAGAGTCCCGCTTCCCCTTTGGCAGGTTCGCCGAACAGTCGCAGATTGAAATCGTCTACGCCTACTACCGCAATAGCGACGTGGAAGCGGCACGTGCAGCGGCCGACCGCTTCATTCGCCTTCATCCAGACAGCGAAAATATCGACTACGCGTACTACATGAAGGGCTTATCATCCTTCAATCAGGACAACAGCTTCCTTAATCGCTTCCTGCCGATAGACCAGACTAAGCGCGACCCCGGCCGCGCCCGTGAATCATTCACGGACTTTGCCCAGCTAATTGCACTGTACCCAGACAGCCCCTACGCCGCAGACGCGCGCGCTAGAATGATTTTCCTTCGCAACAATCTCGCAGCCTATGAAATACACGTCGCGAATTACTATCTGGAGCGCCGCGCCTATATCGCAGCATTGCGGCGAGGCCAGTATGTAGTGGAGAATTTTCAAGAGACCCCAGCGGTGGCTGATGGCATAGCGGTGATGGTTGAGTGCTATTTGCGCCTTGGGCTTAATGACTTGGCGGATACATCGCTGGCCCTGCTACGCGACAATTATCCGGAGCATGCGGCTTTCGACGCTGACGGTGAGTTTACCGTTCGCTCTGAGATTACCAATCCCTCGGTTCTGTATACCGTGAGTTTCGGCCTACTGGGAGACAATCGGATCGAACCCCCACTCGCGCCAACTAAGCGACCGTTTAGCTCCGGAAGCCAGCAGATTATCGACAATCAAGGCGAGGTTGAAGACGAAGGCCGCTCTTGGCTAGATATTATTACCTTCGGAGTGCTCTAGCTCTAGCTCTTGCTCTAGCGCCAGCGCATGACGGAACTCTTTCGATCACGCTAAGCACTAAACAAAGAGGCACGAGGGCAGCGAAATAAATCCAATAGCGCCTAGTAAAGACTCCTGCTCAGTCTAGTCGCCGATTGTCCAACCGTTGGTGATTGGGTAGCGCCGGTCACGCCCAAATCCTCGAGGGGTTATTCGAGGCCCAATAGCGCTCTGTCTTCGCTTGTACTCATTAACATCCACGAGCCTGAGCACCCGCTTCACCTGATTCTCGTCAAAGCCCGCCGCGATAATGCCCTGTGCGCTGACATCTTGCTCAATATAGAGCTCGAGAATTCTATCTAGTGTGTCGTAGTCAGGCAGGTTGTCCTGATCAACCTGTCCCGGCGCGAGTTCGGCTGAGGGCGGACGCTCGATAACAGCCACGGGAATTGCCTCGCCTTCTAGACCCGCTTGCTTATGCGTTTCGTTGCGGTATCGCGAAAGCTGGTAAACGAGCCCTTTGGAGACGTCTTTTAGTACGTCGAAGCCGCCAGCCATATCTCCGTAAAGCGTTGAGTAACCCACCGCAATTTCGCTCTTATTTCCCGTGGTTAAAACGAGGTGACCTTTCTTATTGGAGATCGCCATTAGCAAGACACCACGACACCGAGCCTGTAAGTTCTGCTCGGTGACATCCGCAGTATAGCCGTCGAATTCCTCAGCCAGCGCGACAGAGAAACTTTCAACCATCTCTTTAATTGGAATGCTGCGGTAGGCCACGCCGAGCGTTGCGGCCTGCTCTGCCGCGGCTTCTAGGCTAAGCTGTGAGGTGTACTCGTAAGGCATCATCACCGCGTTCACGGCTTCAGAGCCCAGGGCATCAACAGCGATCGCAAGGGTTAGCGCGGAATCGATACCCCCTGACAGACCGAGCACCACACTTTTAAATCCGTTCTTTTGCACGTAGTCGCGCACACCTATAACCAGAGCAGAATAAACTTGGGCAGGCACGCTGAGTTGTGGAGTATGCTCGAGTTGACGCGGCACCACCCTCCCGTCCTCAGCGAGGCTTAGCGAGGCTGTAGCCTCTTTGAACTGAGGCAGCTGAACAACAACTTCACCGGTTCCATCCACGGCGAAGGAGCCGCCATCGAAGACTAATTCGTCCTGCCCACCAATGAGATTGGCATAAATTAGAGGTACGCCCAGCTGCTTTGCGCGCCTGGCTAACAGTGCCTGCCGCTCTGCCAACTTACCTTTGTGAAAAGGCGATGCGTTGAGGCTTATCACGGCCTCGATATTAGCCGCGGCGAGCTTTTCACTCGGACTGTCCTCCCAAAGATCTTCGCAAATCGCAAGGCCAAACACTTTGCCGCGAATTTCTAGCACGCCTGCCTGCGTTCCCGGACTGAAATAGCGACGCTCATCAAAGACCTGATAATTAGGCAAACATTGCTTTCGATAGGCCTTGTTCAGAATTCCGTTTTCGACGACTCCGAGCGCATTGAAAAGCTCACCACCCTCCTGCTGGGGAAAGCCAAAAACAAGCGCAGCGGGCAGCGCAGCATCGCATAAGCGCTGAATCGCGGTCTCCACCCTATGGGTCAGACTTGGCCTTAGCAGGAGGTCTTCAGGGGGGTAGCCGGTCAGCGCGAGTTCGGGGAAGACAACAATATCGGCGCCGTCACTCTCTACTGCACGCTCAGCGGCCAGAAGCATTTGCTCGACGTTCGCCTCAATTGCTCCAACTGTGAGATTAAGCTGCGCGATGCAGACTGTAAGGCCTTGGGTCATTAATTCTTACTCTGATGTTTTCTCGACAGGGCGCGATTGTAGCGAAAATTGGCGCAATAAGGAGCAGTGATTCGAGCGTCTCATCCAGCCTACAAAGCTAACTGAATGATCAGCCGTACAACGCCGTTTTAGCGCGAGCTCGATCTAGTTCGCGCTTTAGCCCCGCTGCTAAGACTAACGGTTTTCGCCGCCAGCGCGATCAACGCCCAGTTGAAATAGGCTTGCCGCGAAGAGAACAGCCACAAAAACGGAAGAACGGCATCTCAAAGCCGACCCAGTCTCACATCGGATTTAGCGCACCCGGCAGTTTCTTACTACAGTAGAGAGAGGAGAAAGCGCTAAAGGGGCAGTGATTGGCGAGCACTGCTTTATGTTACCGAGTATTCGAGAGGCAACTAACACCCAATTCGACTCATGGGAGAGCGTTTAAGCAATAGCAGTAATTGACGAGGCCTGTATGCAAAGATCTAAAGCCAAGCTGAACCGCAAAAAAATAGAAGGTTTGTCTTTGCTCGAGCTCGTTTTGAGTCTCGCCTTGGTCGTAGGTTTCAGCACTGCAACCCTTCAAGGCTACGTCACATTGCAGAGAAGCACCGAGGCACTGGTTACGATGCAGAGACTCCAGCGCACTCTCAATTTGGGTCGATCGCGGGCTATCACGTCTGGCAAGGCACAAATACTTTGCCCATCAATCGACGGCTTGCACTGCGGCGGAGAATGGCAAAGGGGGATTCTCATACAAGCCGAAGAGCATGGAAATAGAACTCAGCAGAACGAAGGAGCTACGTTGGACGGGGCCAGAACAGGCTCACACTGGTGGCAGGAAATGACGGGGACTAATGGTAGCGTCACTTGGCGCGCCTTCGGCAGCAGCAAACAATTACGCCTTCACTACGACGGAGTGGTCATCGCGCAGAACGGCAGTTTCCTATACTGCCCTAGCGATACGGAGCACGGCTTGGCCGCAAAGCTTGTGGTGAATAGAACTGCTCGCAGCCGCGTTGAGCTTCATTTAAACCCCGAGGATTATTGTCACAACCGCTGATCAATACTGAGTGATCATTGGTCGACTCTTGCTGGCCGTTATTGGCTCTCACCCGCCCTTACTGGATCTTGATGGCTCTCACCGGATCTTACCGGCCTTACCGGCTGTTATTGATCTTCAACGACCCTTTCTAACTACTATGAACTCTCACTCACTTTCACTAACTGTTACCGACTCTAACTGGTATCGACTCTAACGGTTCCAACATTCATCGGCGCTGAGAGTTTCTGACTCGGCCATGCGCCGACCGCGGCTGTCCATACTAAATTCAGAACAGGCATCAAGCGCCTGTGCCCCCTGAGGAGTGGCAGTGGCCAAAAAACAATCTCGAATGACGCCCCCCTCGCACGCGGTTACGGCTATGCTGTAGAGTCCCGTCTGAGTCTGGCGCAGGCGACCCGCCTCCGCAGGGGAGCTGAGCGGCTGCGCATCGTCGATGTAGGTATTAAAGTTCGAAAAATAGCGCTGCAGGTCAGACGCTACGGCAAAAAAGCCCGTTTGGGCCTCTGCCCGCCCAGCTGCTCGAACGCTGTCCAAGTAACTCGGCACAGCGATTACTGCGATAATCCCCGCAATAAAAACAACGATTAGCAGCTCAATCAGAGAGAAGGCTCCCTGCCTGAGACGAGAGGACCTAGCAGGCCAATTCCAAATATTGCTATTCAAGCTGCCTCCAAGACTGCCGGCCAAAGAGAGTCGGGCGCGATTTAACAGGGGTTTGCAGAACCCCCTCCTCCCAGCCCGACGCCAACGCTGACAGATCCTCCCCAGATCGCAACAAGATCGCGGCGCCGAGTGCACCGCCGCCCTGGGCGACACCGGCCACTACACCGTCTTCATCTGTAAACTCTCCATCGCCGTTCAGATCGAATACAGGTTCCTGCGGTTGACCGCCGTTGCTGTAATCCAGCTGCATCAAAAAACTGCGACCAACGCTGCCACAGCTATCTGAGTGCGGCTGAAAGGTTGAAAAGAACACACGTCCCTGCCGTAGCTGGGGGGCGCTAATCTGGCGCTCACCAAAGTTACTTGAATTGGCATGCCCTTCGATGGTTTTTGGCAGCAGGGGGAGCCGCCAGCCGCGATGTCTGCTCCAATCAATTGGCCGATTACTCACAGTCCTAACGATGTGCCCCTCACTCGCCCTCAAGCGGCTCATCTCTTGGGTCAGTATGTCTTGACTTAAAAGCGACGCCTGCGCGATCACGCTCGATTCACCCACGTCCTTGTCCCAGATACCGTAGAGCGCTTGGGTCTTTTGGGTATCTATCTCGCTGTCGACTAGTTCTACGTACTTACCTGTCCCAAAGTAGAGCATAACCCCGCCCAGGCCCTCAGGATGCTGGGCAACTGTTGGCTGGCTAGAAATAGGCTGCTCGTCTTGGGTGACGAACAGAGGAAGCGGCCTAGTCGTAGAGCCCTGTTCTATTCGCCAAGCAGAGGGTGCGCTTGCTGAGAGGTCGAATTTCCACAGATTTCCCTGCAGGTCGCCGGCGTAGGCTGTGTCGACCGCGCCATTGCTGTCGGTATCGATCAGCACGGGAGTGGCCATCCCGTTAGGCTGAT
Source organism: Gammaproteobacteria bacterium (assembly GCA_038104835.1). Classification (GTDB taxonomy): domain Bacteria; phylum Pseudomonadota; class Gammaproteobacteria; order Pseudomonadales; family Pseudohongiellaceae; genus UBA9145. The sequence continues at coordinate 6,690 of JAYOBL010000059.1, forward strand.
CAGCCCCACCCTCTCCCGTGCTAATTTTGCGCAGCAGCTTGCCAGTCGCGAGATCGAGGACGAATAATGTCGCTTCGCCAGATCCTTTAATCTCGGCAGCAGGTTCTCTGCTCGCAAAACCATTGCCGAATACGGCAGCCCACTGACCGCTTTCGAGCTTCACGATCTGTGGTGCCGAGTAGCTATAACCCATATCAGCATCGTCACGCTCCGAGAACTCCCACAGGACCGTCTCCTCTGCCGTGGCCTCTGAGAACTCGCCAGGCTTGGTGATGTCGAGCGCAAAAATCGCGCGCCCACCCGCCCCGAGCCCCGAAGCCAACACCGTACGCCACTGCGGCACAGATCCGGGGCTCAAGGCAATTTCGCTATCTACGACCGTAGGCGAACCGTCGACGTAAAAGCGGTGGCTATAAGTTTTAGAGGCAAGGTCGGGGACCTTTTTTATAAGGCTAGCGGGCATATAAGCGATCAGCTCACGTCCAGTTAGCGCTGAAAATCCATGAAGGAAGCCGCCGTTACTACCCACATAAACCATAGGCTCGCGATCTTTAATCGTAGACAAAAACTCGATATAGCTAGTTTTTGTATTTACAGCCCCACTGTTTGGGCCGTTATCTACATACCGCGCTTTTGAATTAACGATATCTCCAAGGGGGTGTTCACGATCGCGAAAGAGTCCCTCTTCGCCTTCTTCGTCGTCCTTGCCCCGCACATAGGCCAACACTTTCCTTCCGAACTCTTCATAACGCTCATCTCGCTCTGATTCGCTCTCGGCACCGGCTGCAGCAGGTGCGTCTCTCATAAGGCTCAGCGCCGCCTGCTCAGTGAGCTCTGAGGACAGAGGACTGCGAAAGTTTATGGGGAAACGAAAAGCAATACCCTGATTGTAATAAGGCTCGTCGCCAGTAATTTCCGAATCCGGGCGCGCTGTGAGTATAGTGCGTCCACGGTTGAAGTGCTGACCTTTGAGAACCTGAGATGCGCGCCATTTAGGCGGATCACTCACCGTGCCGGAACTACCAACCTCATAAGCATCCAGCTCACCCGACCATTTCTCGCTATCAAAACTGGCACGAAACAGCAGCGTCCCTTCACGAAGCGATGTCGAACTCGCAGCAAGAGGAACAACCGAGCCTGATCCCTGACCGATCACCACCATAAAGCGTTCGAGTCCTTCTATCAGCTCGCCCCGATTGCGGGCGGATACGTAGGCGCCGCGGCTGTTGTAGGCCGCGTGCCATAAATCATCCATTGCCTTGGCAACCCTATCGCTGTCAGGTAAGCGCCATGGGTCGCTCTCGGTGAGCGGCGGATTCGGCCAGCCGTCGCCGTTGGTGTCTATCAGATCGCCCGTCTGCCCAAACGAGACAGTAAAGGTCACCATGTGTTGATGAGTATTAGGGTTGAAAGACGTCGGAGGGACACGGTCTTCAAGTTCACTTAGATCACGGACATAGAAGTGTCTTGCAACATCGGCAAGTCTATTTAGCGACCCATCCTTATCGCTGTCGCTAATCAGCCTGCTACGCGGCGGCTTGCCGTTC
>JAYOBL010000059.1:8246-8822 GCA_038104835.1 Gammaproteobacteria bacterium
ATCGGTAAATAACAAAGCAAAATTTTGCTGGCAAGCACTGCTGATCGGCGAGTTATGGCCCGGGAGATCACCAAGATAGTAGTTCCCTATACGCTCGAGCGACCGTCTTAACGGAGTGCTTCTTATAAGTTTGTTATCGGCGAGAAACGCCTGTTTGATTTCGGAGTTATGTGCCACTCGTGCAGCCAGGTTCGCATTCGCCGGGGGAGCCGGATAAAAGCGGCTCGAATCTGAATTGAGCACATCGAAAGAGACTTGGTAATTGGCCGACTGATCGAGCACCCAGCTAATTGCACTCTTCATGGCATAGATTCGGCGGCGATGATACTGATACCAGTTGGCTATATTTTGCTGCGTCTCGGCGACAGTGCGGCCATACGAGTCACGAGTATCGCCCGTAATGAGTTCGACCTCAGTCGTTACGCCGAAGCAGTCTTGATAGGGCGGATTGGCTAGTATTTCTCCGCGAACGCATTCTCCCGCCGCAATAATAGTGTTGAAGTCGTGAAAGGTTCGCGTAAGCTCAATTTGACTAGCGTCTTCCCGATATTGATTGTAATCGTCCCAGAGATCCAC
>JAYOBL010000059.1:8832-14837 GCA_038104835.1 Gammaproteobacteria bacterium
ACCTAAGGTTGCGCTCTCAGGGCCTTTAGGCTGCCCGTTTTCATCGGCTTCGAAACCCAGCGTGTCTTGCCACTGCGCGTACTGAAAGCCACTGAGATCCCTGAGCAAAGAGTGCCCTCTAGTGCCGGCAACAGGATTCGCCCTAGCTGCGGTAAAACTTGCAGCCGGATAGCCGTCCCAGGGTTCATACTCGACGCTGGGATCGTAGTAGAGGAAATTCTGATTAGCGCTGTAGAAGCGCCAATCGATCTGTGCGGCGATGGGCGAGCGTTCGACGCTGCAGCCGCCTCCAGATCGATTGTCGGAGTTAAACATGTGCACAAATGTCATAACTCGAGACCCGCCACATGAGCCCGTGCCAAACGTATAGCCCTCCATTAGCCCAGGGGGCGAAGGCTTTCTCCCTTTTATCCCCCACACTTCCCGCCTTGACTCGGGCACCCAATAAAATGATGCAATGCTATGTTTATCGGTTTGAAACTCACGATCCATCGATTCGGAATCATCGATCATCAAAAACACATTGGGCCTAGCGCCGCCTCCCAGGACAAGCGGAGACTGGTTAATCGTCAAGTCCTGGGCAATAGCATATCCGCTAACTGCCAATAGGATGACTTTTATCAAAGCCGAGCAAACTCGGCGGATAACAGCACGGTGCCAACGCAATAGTTTTTTACTCATCGAATGCCCTCACATAGGTCGTCTGCAACAGGACGCGAGTTGAGTTCCGCCTTCCTACACCCAATGCGGTAATGCGGTGATAGGCAACTAGGCTCCGCTGCTGGCCCGTGCCTAGTTCTATGGATTCGCCGTCACGCACAAAGCGATACTGCTCGATAATATAATGCGCAGGTTCAGCAAGATCGGGAACGGTAGTGACCGGCACAGCGTTAGAGCGCCACCAAGCCATATCTCGATCACTGTCGCTCCACCAAAGCGCACCGGCGCTCGGCGAGTTCAGCACCCCCTCTGCCCAGACTTGGCCGCCAACTTCGCTTGAGGCCTGCGGAAGCGATGCCAGATCGGCGAGCCAGCTCTCAGCCGCCTCCAGCGCGGCTTCGGCCGACTGAAACGCGCGATTTCTATCCACCGCGCCGGCAGCCATGCGCTCACCGAGCAGCGCAGTCTCAGCCGCCGATAAACTTAGCATCAGCAGCGGCACAAGCAGGATTAAGCAGATAAGGAGAACAGCTCCTGATTCTCTAGCTCTCATAGGCCAAGAGCCCTATTGCGCAGATGAAACGTCATTTCAAATGATTGCCTTAGCCTGCCATCGTTTGGACTGAGCGCCCCCGAATACTCAGCGCCATGGTAGTTATAGTCATGGCGCAGACCGGAGCTTGCGAAGCCCACAGATACCATCAGCAGATTGACACGGACGCTTACCACCCTTGAGAAGTCAGTGACCTCACTAGCGCTTAAATAAGCCCCGACCTGCCCGGACGCCGCCGCACCTGAATCCACCCCGTAGAGCAGCTGCAGGCTTTCCACACCCTCGATGATTTCCTCTGCCGCAGCGAGCCCGCCGCTGTCATCGAGTGTTCTACGAAACAAAGCCGGCGGGTTCGCCGTGACGCCCCCCCTGCGCCCCACATAGAAAAGCGTAGCCTGCACGCGTATCGCTTCAGCCGGGGCTGCGGTTGATGCGGTCGTTAGCGGCACTGCGTCTCGGCGATTGCCCGGCGAGCAGCTTTGCGAGGCTCTCAAAAGCATTTGCTCAGTGTCGGGGATCGCTTGCAGCTCACATGCTTGAACTATGTCTGCTCTAGCGCAGTCGCTCACGAGAACCATATCTCCCGCGCGGATGTCGGTAACGCTGCTTACGGCATACTCCAAGGGTGGCGTGCTCACACTCACTACCGGCGAGGGAACTCCGGCGACAGCCCAAGTTCGTATAAGGTCGCTGGTTGGAAGTGCTGACATGCTCGGCAACACATGGCCCGCCTGCGCTACTTCCCAGCCTCCCGCACCTACGTCAACAAGCGCGAGGTCCGCCGTGGGATCAATGTGAGCACCCCAGTCTGTTCCCGACGCTTCCCAGCCCTGCACGCCGAACCAAGGCTGGAAGCTTGCCGGTGGAGAGCTGAGCAAGATATTGAGTGGCCTATTGCCAAGCGAGCCAAAGCAGCCAAGGTAGCCGGACATCCTTAATTCGTCGCCAATAAAACTCATTGCTACTCTTGCGCCTTCTTGCATGGCTTGACGTGCATTGACCTCCGCCTGCAAGACGCGCGCATTAACGAAAACCTCCACGACCCCAAGAACCAAAAACAAGCCGATCGCGCTCGCTATAAGCAGTTCAATGAGCGAAAGACCATGCTGCCTAGTGGAATGGCGATTCATCTTATTCATCGCGGTGTCACCCCAATTGCGACCAAGGTTTCTGCCGTACCGTCTTGGTCTTCGTCCCACCACACTTTGACGGCAAGCGCTCGCCCCGAACCATCGCAGGCCGTTGCCGTGGGCGTGCCGTCGTTCGGTGTAGAGTCAAGACAAACGTGCAGCTCGCCGCGAGGTAGCTGCTGCCGCACACGCTCGCGCAGCTCGGCAACTTCAGCCTGTGCGAGTTCGGCCCCCGTGCAAGCACCCGCTGAATAGCACTCGCTGCCCTCTTCGGTCTCCGCGCTTCCATACGCTCCAGATTCGAAGCCCTGCGGATTGGCCCGCACGCGCTCCGAAGCATCGACACCGATAAGCAGGGCCTGTGTGCGCAGGTAGGCGCTGCGATCAGCTTCCAAACTGAGCATTTGCATCGCGAGAAAACTCAATAGCCCCACGCTAATGACCAGCACAGCTACAAGGATTTCTAGCAGGCCGATGCCCGCTTGTTCTGCTAAGCGGGTTCGATTTTTCACGATTCGCACAAGCCCTCGTTGGTTACATAACTGACCATGCCGGCCAAGTTGAGTCTTAAGCTTTGCTCATCGCTGCCAACCGCAAGGGCGGGTTCAGTGCTCGCGCAGATCTGAAATACGGCCGCCTGTGTGCGACCACGAGAGTCAAAGCGCACAAGCGGAGTCGATGCGCGTAGCTGAACCTCATTGCTAGGCAGCCTTGTGTGTCGAATGACGGTGTCCTGAGCGCTCACTCCCGCGCCTGCAGAATCACTACCCACAGTTGCAAAAGCGAAGGGAGGGACATCCGCGAACAGCAACCAACCATCATTCCAATCAGCACTATCACAATCCAAACCACCCCGGCTGGGACACAGCACCACATCGCCCTGCGTACGAATCGCTTCATCTCTGCCTAGTCTTAGCGTAGAGCGAAGCACTGAAGATTGCGAATCGAGGCCGGTCGCCATCTGCAAACCTCGAAAACTTGGCGCACCGAGAGTTACTAAAACCAATACTAGAGCCGCGACAAGCATCGCCTCGAATAGAGCAAATGCCGCTTGTCCGCGCCTTGACTGCTTACACTGATTCATCACATCGCTGCCCTTTCTTATCTGCTATCTAATGGAGCGGTCCCAACGGATACGAGACCAGAAAAACACCACTTTTCGTCCAAGCTTGTGGGTTCTTTCTGCATTTGTGGCGGCCATCTCCGCTGCGCACCCAATCCCTCGCTTACGCTATACTGCTGCGCCTATCAGATAAACCTGCGCCGGTAAGAACTTTGAACGCGGTCGCAGCACAGTACAGAGAGCATGAAATGGACATCAATTTAGCGACCGTGATTTTGCTGTGCCTCACGGGATTCGTGGCAGGCGGAGTTAATACGGTTGCCGGCGGGGGCTCAAACCTCACCCTTCCCGTGCTCATGATGTTGGGCTTGCCCGCAGATCTGGCCAATGGCACAAATAGGGTTGCAGTGATGCTGCAGTGCCTCGTGGGCGTTAGAGGCTATGACAAGCACGACAGCCTAGAACGGGCGGCCATTGGACCAATTCTGGTACCGACTCTCTTGGGGGGCGGCCTTGGCGCTGTACTCGCGGCTTTACTTCCGAATCTGGTTCTCAAACCCCTGCTACTAGGCACGATTCTCTGCATGACAATCGTCATACTCATGCGCCCGAGCATGATCGCGCATCCGCCCGGCACCCAAGCTCTCTCACCGAGCCAAAGCCGAAGCGGTTGGATTGGATTGTTTATAGCCGGACTCTACGGCGGTTTCGTTCAGGCTGGTGTGGGGTTCATTCTGCTGGCCGCGCTGGCGGGGGGGCTAAGATACGATCTGCTACGCGCGAATGCACTAAAGACGGTTTGCGCGCTTGCCTTTACCGCCGTCGCACTGTGTGTGTTTATCGTCTTCGATCTTGTGGCCTGGATCCCGGGGCTCATTGTCGCGGTAGGTTCGATGACGGGCGCCCAGGTTGCCGTCAAGTTAGCTGTTAGAGCGTCGCCAGAGGCCATTAAGTGGTTCCTGTTCGCCATGACACTCATGGCGGTAATCGGCGGCTTTTTCGCAGGCTAAGTAGGTGCTCTAAATCCGAGCAGAGAACTGCGGGAGCCAAAGCGTAACCCTTGCGCCGCCGAGAGACTGCGTCGGGCTAGCGTCGATTTCTATGCTCCCCGAATAGCTCGCCACGATATCGCTAACCACCGCCAGCCCAATCCCCTGCCCGGCGGCCAAGGTGTCAGCGCGGGCACCTCGCTGCAGGACAAACTGCCGCTGCTCTGGCGCGACTCCTTCGCCATCGTCCTCTACAACGAGCTTCAATTGCTCGCCGAATTGCTCGTCATGATGAACGGTAGATCTAATGCGCAGTCGTGAGTCCGCATACTTAAACGCGTTATCCAAAAGATTTCCTAGCACCTCCATAAGGTCCCGCTCATCGCCTTGGAAAAACACAGCTGTGTCTATGCCGTTTTCCACCGCGATCTCACGATGCGCATAGACCTTGGCGAGTGCATTGAGCAGACCCTGTGCTACAGCCCTTATCCCAATGCGCCGAGCAAGTAGCGAGTTGGAGCGCGAAACCACGGCCCGCTGCAATTGGTACGCGACGATTTTGTCCATGCGCAGCAACGCTTCCTCAATGTCTGCAATTTCGCTTGCAGCGGATTCGTCGCTGGCCTGAGTCTTGCTACTAGCACGGAGAGATCGCAGCGCACCGGTAGCAACTGACAGCGGGGTCTTTAAGCTGTGAGCGAGATCCGCAAGAGTTGTCTTATAGCGCTCGCGCTGATTGCGCTCGCTTTCAATAAGGCGATTGAGATTATTCGTAACCCCTGCGAGCTCTTTGGGATAATTCCCTCTCAGCTTATCGCTCTCCCCTTTCTCAATAAGGCTTATTTGCTGCGCGAGACCAAGTATCGGACGCAGCCCCCAAGCCAGTAGCAGTAATAAGACACCGAGAAGGAGCACAGCCGCGCCGCCAAGCCAACGCCCCAGGCTAGTTCTAAAATTGCGAATCTGAACATAGTAAGGCTCCGCAACCTCGAGCACGCTTACAGCGTAGGGCGTTGGCTCACCCTCCCATTGAATACCATAGGTAAACCGGAACAGGTCGCTATCACCGGACCCGATTACCGAGTCGAAAACCGCTTCGCCCAAAGCCGGCAGCACCGGCTCCGCCAGACCTGCGAGCTGAGGCAGCATTCGCCCCGACTCACTCCGCCAGAGCTCCTGCTGAGCGCTGTCATGCACGAAGCCATAGAGCCCAGAGTCGAGTAGTGGAAAACGCGGGTCCGTGATCGTTTCGAGCACGAAAAATTCTCCGTTCTCTCGTTCCAGGGCGGCAAGTAGGAGGTAGACATGAATTTGCAGTCGCTCAGCAGCGCCGGATTCGACACTGCTGCGATAGGCCCGGTCGAGCGCTAAGCCTGTGAGACCCAGGAACAGGAGCAAGACAAGACTCACAACCAACAGCATCCTTGCTCGCAAGGAATAAGCAGTACGGCGTGGGTTCTCGAAATTAGGTTTAGAGGATGAATCGATAGCCTTGACCTCGTACTGTCTCTATCGGCTTCAGGCTGGTTTCGGGGTCGAGCTTTTGACGCAGGCGCCGAACGAAGACTTCGAGCACATTACTGTCGCGATCGTGGTCTTGCGCGTAGAGG
>JAYOBL010000152.1:0-2669 GCA_038104835.1 Gammaproteobacteria bacterium
ACCCAGGGGTAGACGAAGAGGCTGGCTGGTTGCGAGAACTGTTGGATGAACTGCCCGATCAGATAAGCCCGTCTGAAGTAACAATTTCTTTGCGTAACGATGCGGCGTCAAAGGAAAAACAAAAAGCTCTGTTCCGGCTGCTTCAGCTGAAGCTAGTCAAAGACTACACGATTGATTACGGCGCTCAATCGATGAACCTTACGTTGGAGTCCTTCAACCGGGATGTTTCGCATGCCGCTATTATCGACTACGTAGCCAGATCGCAGCCAGGGAGAGCCCAGCAGGTCGCCGATGATGTTAGAAAGATCACAGGCACGCCCGAGAAAAGCGAGATTCTTGCCCTTGGTAAATACCTCATAAGGTTTGCCTACGAGGTCATTGTTCAAGCTAGAAAACGCGCTATTAGTGAGGCGTTAGAAGCTGCCCGGGCAGGGCATGCGACTCCCGAAGCATTCCGGACACGCCTACTCGCTTATCTCGAGGAAGGCGCGGGCGATCAGCACATAGAGGAGCTTCTCAGTAGTTCCTCGATCTCGTTACAGACTTGGTTTGACTTGGGCACAAATGTCCACAACGCTCCCGAAGCCGGAGAGTTGCGGGGTCGCGCGATTCGATTTTTGGAAAGCTTCCCTGAGCACCCTGGCTTGTTGTTGATACGAGCCATGTCAGAGCTCGGGTGCACCGATCCTGACCAAACACTGTGTAGGCAAGATCTCGAGGCGATGTTCACCTCGGGAGTCACCCGCTATGGTTTAGTTGAGTCGGATTTTAAAAAGGTGCTGGATGCGCTTCGGCATTACGCGCGAATGCGATGTGGGGCCCTCATCGAGCCCCTGCTTATGAGCCTGGATTCAAGCGCCAGCCAACTACCAGCGATAGCTACCTATCTGTCGCAGGAGATAGACAGCACGGTTAAAGCTTTTCCCGTAGAGGCTAGAAATTTTGCCGTTGCGAAGAGTCTGCACGGGATACAAAACTCATTTAGTGAAATCTTGGATCTGAATGCTCAGTCCAAGTACGCCCTGAAACTATAGGAGGTGAACATGGATCAACAACTGAGCGCAGAGATACAGGACTCAATTGCAAAAATTGAAGCCAAGCTAAAAGAGCTACAGCAGCTCTCTGCCCTGAATACAAATTTGGGGCAAGCTAATCAAGCTCTAGCCGAGGCTGCGCAAACTCTGTCGTCCGCCTCAGGGCAATTCCCACCAACTCTGACTGAGCTCAAGTCCCTGTCTGATCGACTCGCGCAGTTGGCTCGGGTTCTCGAGGGCTCAGACTTGGCGGTGCTAGTGGGAAAGGTAGGACAGCTCGAGTCGGACTTAAAGTCAGTCACGGAAACACTAGACCGCCTGTCTGGAGAGACTGGGGGCAAGCTTCAGGCGATAAGCATAGAGGTGGACGATATCAAGAGCGCGCTGGGTCGGTCATCTGGAGAGACCAGTGGCAAGCTCCAGGCTCTGAGCATAGAGGTAGACGAGACGAAGGGCCTGATAAACGAGTTGCAGGCGTTTACCCAAAAAAAGGCGACACAGAGCAACCTGTTTGTTTTTGCAACTAGCGTTGTTGTTGTGGCCGCAGTAATCGCAGTTCGCTTCATCAGCTGAGCCCTGTGAGGCGTTCGTTTCACGTCAGCAGCCTCTAGGATGAATTCGCCCTTCAAAGTGCGTTAGAGAATTGCTCTAGCTGGCGCGTATATCTGCTCGGCAACTGAAAACACTTGACAGTCACAGGAAATTCGGCGCTTCCTAAAAAAGGGCGCACGGAGAGAGCGATGACTGCCGAGATAAAATATTTCCCTCGAAAGCACACCAAAGCCGCCATGAGCTTGGCGTTTGCCGCGCTGCGAGTTGAACAGGACGATCCAGTGCTGGCGGCCCATTTATATAAGAACGCCGTTCGTCGGCTGACACGGATAATCAAGGTAAAGGAAATCGAAATGCAGGGACTAAGAGACGAGCTCAGTTCTATCCGACGTGGTTCCGAACCTGCAAAACCCTCTGATGGCCTCATTCCGTCGCCCAGTCAGCGCGGAATCTTTTTAGACTTCGAGGGAGTGGGATCGAGCGACGATTCATGTCCACTGCCACACATGGCCGGTGTTTACCGCTCGAACAAAGAGCATCCCAATCGGGGGTATATGGCATATCTTTTTAACGAAGCGTGGATCCCTGTGAAAAATGGGGCACGCTGCAAAACCGAAATAATCCAGCTTGAGAAATTCCTATGGGACTTAATCGCAGAGGCAAGATCTGAAGGTGCTGTTATCTACTATTGGTCGAAGCATGAGCTGGAGGTAGTAAAGGAACTCGGTGATGATGAGCTTACGATTGCATTCGAGTCGTCTAGCGAGAACGTCAAGATAGCCGCGAAGAAAAGAGTCAATAGGCAGAAGCTAGAGCGCGATCGATCTAAAAAAAAATTCTTGAACCAGTGTCTTGAGGTGCTCGCTCCAAAATCTCCGTTAGTGCAGACACCTGCAGTCGGGCCCGCTGAGAGCTGTCGCAGAATAGATAGGTATGCGGAAAAGAATAAAAGGTGGGGTAACTGGAAAAGCAAACAGAAAGCGGTCGCAATTGATTTGCTGTCCTACAATAAGGCGGATTGTATGGCGCTGTTCGCGATTACCAAGAAGGTGCGAACAGACTTGTCTCACAAGATCGAGATAA
>JAYOBL010000060.1:0-14046 GCA_038104835.1 Gammaproteobacteria bacterium
TGCCCGCGACGCCGTTACTCACTGCTGCCTGCATAACCGACGTGCCCGCTGCCGCTTCAACCGCTTGCTCATTACCCGAATGATCTTTGAAAAGTACTTTTACCATGCCTTCACCTGATTGATTTGACTGTGGAGTTAGAATGAAACTGGGCTAAGAATAAACCATTGCTGACAAGGCACAAATCAATTCGCCTTTTTCGAAAAACCAGTTACTCTGATTCCCATTCTAGCGCGATTGCAGCTTAGCTAGATTTTTTAGTTAGGACGCGCAGAAATTAGTTACGGATTAATCTAGCCCATGAAACCCGCCCAAAACAGCCCCGCTTCCGCCCCCAGCGCCTACCTGCCCGTTCTGATCAGTGCCTGCCTCTTGCTTATCCTCTCCTTTGGCATTCGCTCGGGCTTCGGTCTCTTCCTGCAGCCCATGAGCGCCGCCAACGACTGGGGACGCGATGTCTTAGCGCTAGCACTCGCTATACAGAATCTAGCCTGGGGACTAAGCGCTGTCGTCGCAGGCGGGCTAGTCAACCGCTTCGGTACCGCCAAGGTTTTACTCGGCGGCATTGCTCTCTACGGGCTCGGGACGGTGGGGATGGCGTACAGCACGAGCGCCGCCACACTCAATCTCACGGCTGGGATCATCGTTGGTGCCGGTATTGCCGGTACTTCCTTCGGAATAGTCTTGCCAGCGATAGCTCGCGCCGTGCCCCCAGAGCGCCAAGGCTGGGCGCTGGGCATAGGCACCGCGGCTGGCAGCGTAGGGCAGTTCTTGGTCGTGCCAGCGGCGCAGAGTCTCATCGACTGGCTGGGCTGGCTAGCTGCACTTCAGCTGCTGGGCATCGCCGCCTTCGCGATGGCTTTGTGTGTCATTCCTCTTGCCCGCTATGGTACCGAGGCCGGGAGTGGCGACGAGCAGCACAGCGACATTAGCCTCTGGCAGCTCACCAAACGCGCCCTGGGTGTGCGCTCTTACGTCCTGCTGCTGATTGGCTTCTATGTCTGCGGCTATCATTTAGCCTTCATCACCGTTCACATGCCGGGCTATGTAGTGGACCTGGGTTTCAGCCCGCAAGTAGGGGCTTGGAGCATCGCCGCTATTGGCCTGTGCAATGTCGTGGGCGCCTACTATTCTGGCGTGCTCAGTGGCAAGCGGCCCAAACACACCATGCTCTGCGCAATCTATGCCGCTCGCGCGCTGGCCATCGCTGTCTTCCTCATTCTGCCGCCGTCACTCGCCAGCATTCTGGGCTTCAGCGCCGCGATGGGTTTCCTTTGGCTGTCGACAATCCCCCCCACCTCCGGCCTAGTCGCCCACTTCTTCGGCGTTAGGCACATGCCCTATTTGTACGGGCTAGTCTTCCTCAGCCACCAGCTAGGCAGCTTCAGCGGTGTTTGGCTTGGCGGCTACTTATACGAGACCACTGGCAACTATGACGGCATCTGGCTGTCCGGCATTGCCTTGGGGATCGCCGCCGCCGCACTGCACTGGCCCATTAAAGAGCAGAGCTTCGAGGGGCGCTTGGCGGCCTGTTCGCGCTAGTCCCTAGCTAGCTTGCAAAAAAATCTTTGACCCGAGCGACGAACTTGTCGAGTTGGTCATGGTGCAGCCAATGGCCGGCATTGGCGAACGGCTCATATTCCAAACGGCAGTTAAAACAGGCCGTGCGCCCGTCCGCCACGGGATCGGACGCCCAAGATTCTTCCCCGCGCATGAGAAGTGTTGGACAGGTGATTTCGCCGTACATTTTTTTCACTTCGTCATTGGGCAGCCCGCTCATTGAGAACACGCGCACATAGTTGTCGAACTTCCAGCTGTAAGTGCAATCCTCGTTCTGATGTGCGCCGTGTACCGTGAGATGACGTGCCTGCTCTTCAGAAAGGTGTGGATTCTCTTCGCGCATGCGAGCAAGGGCATCATCAAGACTCGGATAGCGACGCGGCAGACGTCCCGACAGCTTGCGCGACTCGGCGATCCACTCCCGGACGCGTTCGGTCATCGGCTTGAGCGCCTGCTTTTTTGCCAGCGTTGGCGAGGGTCCCATTCCCTCAATCGCGATCAGTTTCTCCACCTTCTCAGGGAACAGCGAGGTATACATCAGAGCGATCCCGCCACCCAGTGAGTGGCCAATAATCGTGACCTTATCGATACCCTGCTGCTCAATCAGCGCGGCAATATCGTAAACATAGCTGATTTGATTATAGGTACCGCCCTGCTCCCACTGACTATCGCCATGCCCGCGCAGATCGGGGGCGATGATGTGGTAGTCCTTAGCAAAGCGCTCGGCGACCCAGTCCCAGTTGCGGCAATGGTCCCGCCCGCCGTGGATCAGCAGCAGAGACGGCTTGTCTGGATTGCCCCAGTCGACGTAGTGAAGTCGCAGGCGCTGGGAGAAATAGTTATGCGAGCTTGGGCCCGCGAGAAGCGAAGGTGTTTGGCTCATTCTTGCTCTGCTGAAAGTGGTGGTTGTAATGGGAACAGGTTGGCTCTCAGCCCACAGTCTAACACGCGCCTAGGCCTATCGCGTCGCCCAAGCCGGTTTCACGCCCAACGCGTCGCCGTGCAGATGAGCTCTTGGCCACTCGACGGCACCCCTATCAAGTTCGCGCAGAGATCCCATGCTTGCCTGTCGACGTTCTAGAGGCATGAAATCAGCTTTCTCGAAAACTGGCCGGCCGCGCGCCGCGCTTCAACTCTTGGCTGCAGGTCTTTTCGCTGCCTTTACGCCGAGCGCCCTGCACGCGACAGAGTTCGTTTGCGAGAACGCATCGGGCGTCGCGATAGACAGGCATTCACTGCTCACGAGCGAGAGCCGCGAAGACGGCGGGGACTTAGGGGGGCAGGCGAAAACTAAGAAAGACGAGGAGTCCGTGGTGTCGCGGCCTCAGCGCTGGATCGTCGATCCACAGCGCGGCTGGCGTCGAAGCGATGTCTCGTTCTTCGCAGGGGCTTGTAGCGAAGACAAGGGCTACTTAGTGTGCAAGGACACCAATGCGGCCTACGGCGAGGCGACGTTCTCCCTGCACCCAGACAAGCACAATTTTCTTTTGGTCTATATGGACTACGGGCTTAACGCCCTCGCCTTCGTGGGCTCCTGTAAGGCCCGTTAAGCGCGGGCCGGCGTTCCTTCGCGCTGGCTGGTCTGCCAATTTGCAGGCTCAGGAACAGTCACCTGTGCCGGTGCCAGAGCTGGACGCCCGAGAATCGCATCGGCGACCTTCTCCGCCACCATAATCACAGGGGCATTGATATTGCCGTTAGGCAGCGTGGGGAAAACTGAGGCATCGACGACCCGCAGGCTCTCGACACCGCGCTCCCTGCACTCAAGGTCCACCACGCTCGCTGCGTTCTCTGCAGCACCCATTTTGCAGGTGCCTGCGGGGTGGTAGGCACTCTCCACATTGGCCTTTACCCAAGCGTCGATCTCGTCGTCGCTCATCACATCCAGACCAGGCTGCAGCTCCTCACCGCGATATCGATCCATCGCCGGCTGCGCCATGATCTCGCGCGTGAGCCGAATGCAGGCGCGCCAGGCTTCGCGATCCTCAGCAGCCTGCAGATAGTTAAAGCGAATGCTCGGCCGGGCATAAGCATCGCTCGACTCGATGTGAACCTGCCCTCGACTTAGCGGTTTGTTGGGCCCCACGTGCACTTGAAAGCCATGGCCTTTAATCGAAGGCGTGCCGTCATAGCGCATTGCCGCGGGCAAGAAATGATACTGAATATCGGGCGCCTTGAGCCCCGCGCGCGAGCGAATAAACGCGCAGGACTCAAAGTGGTTAGTCGCCCCAAGCCCTTGGCGAGTCAACAGCCACCGTGCGCCAATGAGCGCCTTGCTAAACCAGTTCAACCGCGAGTTGAGGCTCACAGGCTCGAGGCAGTGGAACTGAAAGTACACCTCTAAATGATCCTGCAGATTGCGGCCTACGCCTGTTAGCGGAACCCGTGTGTCGATTCCAAGCTTTGCAAGCTGCTCGGGATCGCCAATGCCCGAACGCTGTAGTAGTGCCGGCGAGGCTATAGCACCGGCGCAAAGCAGCACCTCACGCCGCGCAACCGCTCGCTGCCGCTGACCCTTGCGCTCGTAGATCACGGCCGCCGCTCGCGAGCCCTCCAAGTCCAGCTCGCAGGCCTGAGCCTGTGTGAGCACACTCAGGTTGGGCCTGCTTCGCACCGGGTCGAGATAGGCACGGGAGGTGGACTCACGCACGCCGCCGCGCACGGTCATGTGCATAGGGCCGAAGCCTTCCTGATGCTCACCGTTGTAGTCGGGAGTCTCTGGGTAGCCCGCCTCAACCCCTGCGTCGATAAAGGCGCGATAGAGCGGATTGAGACGCATTCCATTGCCTGCACAGACTCCTAATGGCCCGTCGCCGCCGCGATAGGCATCGCCGCCACCAACCCAAGCCTCTGCCTTCTTAAAATAGGGCAGGCAATCACGATACCCCCAGCCCTTTGCGCCTGAAGACTCCCATTCCTCATAGTCTTGGGGATTACCGCGCACGTAAACCATGCCGTTGATTGACGAAGAACCGCCCAAGCCTTTGCCCCGAGGACAGCTTATGCGGCGGCCGTCGAGTTCCTCTTCCGGATCTGAATCGTAGCCCCAGTCGAAGCGCTTGCTTGCCATGGGAATAGCGAGTGCAGTAGGCATTTTGACGAAGAGATTTTTGTCACTGCCGCCAGCCTCGAGCAGTAGAACCCGAATAGTGGGGTCCTCCGAAAGCCGATTCGCGAGCACGCAGCCGGCTGAACCGGCCCCGACGATTACATAGTCAAATTCTTTCACTTGTCTGCTCTCTCATAACTGATTTTTAGCCGCGTGAGGCCGCCTGCGCGGCTATCTGATCTTCTATTGTCGAAGTCTGCGGGCTCTCTGCCAATCGCTGGCGATGCTTAGCTATCAACACGGCTATAACACAGTAAAGCAGGATAACGACGAGGCCTATCCACTCGATCTGCAGCGGTGTGAACTGATACATAAGGATCAGCATGAACAGCAGCACCCAGTGACCCACCACGTAGCGCGCCAGTCCGAGCTTGGGCGCAGTGAGCTCAAGGCTATCGGTATAGAGGCGCGTGAGGGAGTCCAGTGAATTAATAACGAAAACGATGCCCACCACAATCATGCACGCGTTAAGCAGTGCGGACACATTGCTACCCTGCTCGTAGATGGCGAACAACACAGAGAACCAAACGGCGATAGGGATAGACGGGACGATGAGTAAGGCGAGTAGTAGCTGCCAGGTCCGCAGACCGCCGACAAACTTAGCCACGAACTGGCCGATCATGATGCTCCAAGCAAACCACCAAAAGAGGTAAAACGCGTGGTAATCCGAGAAAGGCACGACGAAACGGTGAATATTAGGAAAGTAGTCTGCGAGCTGTAGCAGGTTCTCGCCGAGTCCGGTAAAGCTTACGCCACCAAACAACCCCATGACTGCGATTAAGGCAAAGAACAGGCCCGCCGATCCTAGGCTCAATAGCTTGATATAGCGCACGTCGGTGCTCGACAGCACAGCCGCAAGCAGAACGAGCCCCACTATAAGAAAGCGAGAGAACTCACTAATTCCTTCGATATAGTCGGGTAAGTACTGCAGGAAGAGATAGCCGGTGAATGAGCAGGTGGTAATGATAATGACATTGTTGATCGCTTTTATCGCGGGGATCTCGAACAAGCGCAGCTTCGGCTCTAGAAGGCAAAAGTAAAAAGTGGTGAGGAAATAAAAAAGCCAAATAAAGAAGCCCCAGAAACCGAACTCGATCGCCAATGGATTAGTAAATCCATAGGCCGCATCGGCCTCATAGAGTGGGAACTCGGTGAGCGGAAACATGATCAAGCCAACATCGAGGCCTGAGGTGAACAAGATGGCAAAGAAGGCGAAGAACTTAGTAGGATGGCTGCCGTGCAGTATGCGGCGACCATAGTGAAACAGAATCCCAAACACGCTGAATACAACGGCAATAACCGCAAGCTGTAAAACTAGTTTCATCGCTTCGGTTTTCCGGCTAACCGGCCAATCGAGCCGCATGAAGTGTTAGAGAAGATAAGACACTTACCCTTTTATCAGATTACACGCTTAGGCACAGACTAAGGAAACAAGAGTGAGAAACATGCTCAAAAAAGGCTCCTCAACACGCAGACAATACTCTTTCCGCTTAATGATAATCGCTGCAGCGCTGACCACTAGCGTCATGGCTCAGGACTCCGCGTTCGCGGAAGCCGGGCCCGCGCAAATTCGCAAAGCGCTCTTTGTTATCGTCGACGGGATTTCCGCTGACGTCATTGAGAGCACGTTTACACCTAATTTAGATGCCATTGCCTCGTCCAAAGGTTATACCAGATCGACCGTAGGAGGTGAAATCGGCACCGCTTCTGAAAGCCCAACGATCTCCGCCGTCGGTTACAACAGCCTCCTTACCGGCACCTGGGCGAACAAACATAATGTGTACACCAACTCTATTAAAGCCCCGAATTACGCCTACTGGGACATCTTCCGCATTCTTAAACACGCCAGACCCGGCGCATCGACAGCGCTTTTTTCCACTTGGGAAGACAACCGAACACGCCTTCTCGGTGACGGCCTTCCCGAAGCCGGAGGCCACAAGCTCGACTACGCCTTCGACGGTCTTGAAAACGACGAGCAGCGCTTTCCGCACGACAACAGCAGCGACTACATAGAGAAAATCGACAGCGCTGTAGTCGAGGACGCCGCCCGGGTATTGCGAAGTCGCGGCCCTGAACTGAGCTGGGTATATTTGCAGCACACCGATGACATCGGGCATCGTTTTGGAGACAGTCCAGAATTTACCCAGGCGATTGAGCTAATAGACAGCAAGCTCGGTAAGCTTTGGAGCGCCGTGCAGGCAAGACAGAGAGAGCATGGCGAAGACTGGCTAGTTGTGATCACCACCGATCACGGCCGAGATGCTGAGACTGGAAAACATCACGGCAAGCAGAGTGTCCGCGAACGCAGCACCTGGATAGTTACCAATAGCACCCGCACCAATGAACGCTTTGAAAGCCAGCCGAGCATAGTCGACATCCTACCTTCCATCCTAAAACACTTGAACGTCGAGGCTCCTGCAACGGTGAGCGGGGAGTTTGATGGTGTGTCGTTTATAGACTGAGTGGGGAAGGTTCGGCATTGCCAGCCGCCAAACCATTGGGGAGTAAACTGAAAACGGGTGAGAGCAAAGTGCTCTCACCCGTTTTGCGTCAAGTACCTAGTTGCCGAAGCTGTACCTGATTCCCGCCTGAATGGTCGTACCGTACTCATCATATTGCGAGAGACGAGACTCGTTGCCGAAGTAGTAGTACTCGGGCGCGTCATTCAGGTTCATGACCTGCGCGCTGAGTAGCAACGCGTCGCTCACTTGGTATCGAGCGGTGAGGTCCAGCTGGAAGAAATCATCGGTGTAGCGATCAGACAGCGAATCGTCACCGATATCATCCAAGTATGAACTTCTGTAGTTGCCAGTGAGTCGAACATCCCAAGCGTCTTTGTTATAGCCGAAGGTTACGTTTCCGGTGTGCTTTGACTGCTTGAAGAAAGGAATCGTGCGGTCTCCGTAGACCGACTCCGAAGGAAGCGCAGTTTCACCGTCCGACAGCGTGTAGTTAGCCGAGAACAGCAATCCGCTTTCCCATGATTTCTGGAAAGAAACCTCAGCGCCGAGTATGTCCGCGTTGTCAGTATTGATCCAAGTGCCGGCAACGTCATAGATCGAGCCACGGAATGAAGCGTCCTCGGCTTCAACCGCAACAATGGTGTCCTTCAAGTCTTTGTAGAAAAGCCCCGCACCGAAGAACGTGCCGCTTCCAAGATAAAGCTCGTAGGATAGATCGAAGTTCCATGCACTAGTTGGGTCTAGGCTTGGGTTGCCCCCTTCGATCTCATTGTCTTCAGTATCTACCACCGCGCCGGCAGCAGACTCTTGGAAGCCTGGTCGCACCATCGATCTAAAAATACCTAGACGCAGCACCTGATTCTCATCGATGTCGTGCTTGATATTGAGCGAGGGGGCCAAGAATCCGTAGTTGTTCTCGAACTGCGTCACCCCGGAATAGCTGCCATCGAATGCCTTGCCCGTGTAGCTCGTATCGGTGTCTTCATACCGAAGGCCGTAAATCAGCGTCGTGTTGTCTAAGCGGGTTGTTCCCATTGCGTAAGCGGCTAGAACATCCTCTTCGGTTACCCAGTCAGCGGGAATAGACTCTTCCTCTTCGTCGCCACCGAACTCGAAGTCGGGACCTGGTGAAGGACACACTGTTCCATCCGACAGTGCAACAGTGCCCGTGCCGAGTCGAGGTATAAAACCTGTTACCTGATCGAAAGACGCAGTGGGCCCAGCGGTCGAATTCAGGAATCTTTCTGGAGTCACAAAATTAACCGACGACAGAAGAATGTCGTTCACGGGCTCGTATTCACAGAAATTGAATGCGTTAGTCTTGGTTCTCTGGCGAATCTTTGCGCCGAATTGAATGTCTGTTTGATCATTGAATTCTTGATAGAAGTCGAATCTTGCTCCGTTGTCCTCATCGGTGTTCAGAGCGAACTCGCGCTCGAACGCCTTAAGCGGGAAATTACTGGCATCATAAAAAGCGCTCGGAAAAGTAACAACCGGCTGCTGGGGATCCGAGTTATTGTAAGTGAAAGCCTCGCCTAGGTTGTCGCTTCGGAAGATTAGGGCCTGTCGATCACGGTCATCTTGCTCAGCCTCTGACGTAAACAGCTCAGCTTCTAGTCGACTTCCCTCTGAGAAGACGAACTCACCGCCTAGACGCACCGAAGTAATTTCTCGCACCTCTGTGCGGTTCTTACTCTCGGTATCGACCTTACCGTCGGCATAGGTGTAAACCGACCCGTTGATCTGGGCATCGTTGTCTTCCAAACCATCGCGAGTCTCCCATTTGGCTCGCCACTCAACGTCGCTGTACTCATTGTGGAAGACATTTAAGAAATAACTGTTGCCCGATTCGGCTCTGTAGTCGAGGGCGAGGACGACTCCTTGACGATCTCGAGTCAGATCGTAGTAGCGCATTTCATAATCATCATTGGGAGCGACATCGCCCCAGCCGCCGTTTTCATTGTTGTGTGCAATAATTCGTCGCGACTGATCACTTAGCACAACCGCGGCACCGAACTCTCCGCCATCAAGTTCCCATCGGTTGGTCAAGGTAGCTGCGAGCGAGGGATTGCCTGAATCCTCTGTCAGCTCGTTGTAAGAAGTCTCGGCTTTGAGACGGACGAACATACTGTCGTAGGAGAATGCGGTGATAGTCTCCAGATCGATCGCGCCGCCGATAGTATCCGCATCAAGATTAGGCGTCAGCGTTTTGTAGACCGTCATACTGTCTAGCAGATCAGAGGGAACCCCGTCGAGGATCATGCCTCGCCTGTCCTCAGGCGCTGCAGTGCTTACCCCGTTGATTGTCATCGCATTGAGATCGGCATTCATACCGCGCACCGACACATAGCGACCTTCGCCCTGGTCATTCTCAACCATGATCCCAGAGATACGTCGTAGGGACTCCGCTACATTGATATCGGCGAAGTTGCCAATAGCATCGGAATCGACGACGCCGATGATCTTGTCTGAGTTTCTCTGCTTATCCAAAGCGCTTGCGAGACTCGCTCGGCTTCCGACTACCAAGATTTCTTCCATGGAGTCCTGAGCGTTAACTGAGTTAAAAGAAGCAAGGCCGATACAGGTTGCGAGGGCTGATTTTTTGAATTGCGAAAGCATAGGAGTCTCTCATCGGGAATTAAAATGACGAGAGTAATGCGGTTTTCTTACAACGCTGTGGCGATTGTGTGAAACTTAGATGACACCGCGCTATTGAGCATGAGCTCTTAATAGCGCTCCAATTGTTCGAGAAGTTAGTCTAGGCCGAGACGATTTGAGATCACGCGCCATGAGAGGAGTTTGAAATTCTGCTTCTCTTGCGGAAGCGTATTGTATCCGTCCTGAGCGACCATGAGGCCATCGGGAAACGCCGAAGAAAGGCCGACACTCGTCAGCGCAATGCCATCGGTTTCCTCTGCGCCGTCAAGGCCTATACCTGTGGCGTTCGCCTCATCCAAAGTGGAATCTATTGTGAAGCTCCCGCGATAGGTATGCGGCGGCTTTAGGTCGACAACTGCGAAGCTGTGATTTCCTTGACTCGAAATAACTAAAAAAGTGTCCTCTTGAGAACGATAGACGTCCATCCCCTCGACGTCAGCCACAATAGTTTCACCGTCAACCGCGATGACCGTTGCCATCTCCACTGGCTCCGTGTGGGCTGCACTCATAGAATAAACCCCGGTGCTCTCCACACCTAAGAAGAGCGTCTTTGAGGTATCGTCAACCGCGCAGCCTTCCGGTTTGTCGGCTACCTTCCACTCCCTCACTAGGCTTGCACCGACGGAAATTTTCGAGGCTTGTTCAACATTAGTCGATGCGAGTTCGCCAGGGAGCTGTAAGAGCCATTGTTGATATCGTCCATCTGTGTCGTTAACGAAAACGCTCAAGTCGCCGCCGTCGTCAAACATGCAGAGACCATAGGGATCGTCTAAGCCGGTAGCTATTTCGCTGGCTTCAAGCCATGTTAAGCGGCCGTCGGAGCCTGCGAGGAACAGGCTTACGCTATCTGTAGAACGGTTGCTCGCTGCTACCACAGCGCTAAAAGCGCCGCTCTTTATTTCTCGCAGGTCGACGTTGTTGAGGCGTCCGGCGAGGATAGTCTGGACTAAGTTTCCGTTCAGATCGAAAGCGAGCAGGCCGGCTTTCTTGTCTGTTCCGTAAATGAGGCTTTGACTTGGGTCGTCTGAATTAACCCAAATAACGGGGTCGTCTGCCGCATCTCCCCAGCTCGAGACAGCAGTCGTCTCTACCGATGCAGACACAGACACGACGGTCTCGTTAGACAGCTTATAGATTGGACCGCCAGCAGTGCAGGCGACGAGCATCACGACACAGAAAAAGAAAACGAGTTTTAATTTATTCATGATGCCACGTTAGCGCGCAATCTTTACAATCCTATGACTGCCGAGGTGTTAGATGGACTCTCTCGCTGAAAGCTACTTGCTATCCGCAGGCTACCGCTGCGTAAATCCAATGCTACCCTCTACCGCTTCTACTCGCTCTTGCCGCACTACGCTCGTGGTGAAAGCGGGTTCTGTTACCGTGCTGACGGCAATGTAATCGACATCGGCGTGCGTTGGGCTCAGACCCACTCGAACGTAGCCTTGGTGCAGGTTGTCAGTCCAGTTTACGCCCTCATTATGCTGCGCTATGAGAGTATCAAGACGCTGCGCCGCAGCTTGATCGAAGCCCTGCTCAACAAAATCCCCCGGTGAAGTCACGCCAGCGGTACCAATCTCCACACCCATCGCGGTGCCGTTCGCCCGAGCAATCGAATTAGCCCAAAAGCTATGACTATCGCCCGTCAGCACGAAGAGATCGCGCACGTCTACACTTTCGCACAGGTCAAACAAGCGCTCGCGGGCCCACGGATACCCATCCCAAGTGTCCAAGTAAAGCGGCAGATCGTACTGCCCCTTCCATGCGAGATCGGCGGAGCCTTCAACGTGACCACCGGGCATGGCGATACCGTGCGCCGCTAAATCTGGCACACGCACCTGCACCATCGGGATAGCATTGCCAAGTAGTCGCCACGGCTGCTGCGCCGCCTTACTGGCTCGAAGGCTTTGCTCTAGGAAGCTCTCCATGCGCGGCGAAAGCATTCGTCTCCCTGGCTCGTTTAGAATCTCTGCTTCGAAGATTTTGGCGTCGGCGGCAGAGCTAAACTCGGCGGCCACAGACCCATAATCAATCTGCTCTGCTCGCGCGGTGTGCCGTGACTCTAGTGTCACCAAGGTAACGAGGTCTCCAAAGCTGTAGCGCCGCCAGAACTCGATGCGGCTTTGATCTTCGCGCGGGGGACGAATAGGCATCCATTCATAGTAGGCCTGAGTCGCAGCGGCGCGACGTGATCGCCAGTCGCCTTCTGACTCGGACTGATGGTTCTGAGCGCCGCCTTGCCAAGGATTGTTAGCACTTTCATGGTCATCCCACAGTGCGATGAGAGGATGAGCGGCATGCATAGCACGCGAGCCGGAATCGGACTTGTACTGCGCGTGACGCTGACGGTAGTCGGCGAGAGTAACAATCTCATGGATGGGCTGATGCACCCGCCCCAACGCTTGCGAAGTCTCGGAGCCCCAGCCGTTAGCTCCATACTCGTAAATATAATCGCCAGTGTGCAAAACCACGTCGATCGCAGGATCATCGGCTATCGCCTGATAGGCATGGAAGTGACCAAAGGCGTAATTTGAACAAGACACCAGTGCGATCCCTAACCGCGAAACCGTGCCAACGGGAAGCGTCCGGGTTCGGCCAACCGGCGAATACGCTGAGTCGCACCGAAAGCGGTAGTAATAGGTGCGGCCAGGCTCAAGACCCTGGGGAATCACCTTGACGGTGTGGTCTAGCAGGCTATTGGTAACTACTTCTCCCTGCTGCACGACTTCAGAGAAATCCCGTTTTAGCGCCAACTCCCAGCGCACTCGTGCAGTCTCCTCACGCGTAGTGACCCGAGTCCACAGCACAATGCTGTGTGCTTCGGGGTCGCCGCTAGCAACTCCATGCGCGAAACTAGTATCTGTGTTGGCCCTAAGAATGCCTGCGCTTGAGATCAAGGGCGCTGTGGCAAAACCGCTGAGCAGTGTTCGGCGAGAAACGGGTGGCATTAGTCTTTCCTTTGGTTTAATTCAAGTGAAATCATAATGGAGTTTTATGACAGTTTTTGTTTGCCAATAGAGTGCCAATTGTTTTTAATTGCGCCGAATTTCACCCGCTCCGAAAATCTGATCTTCGCAGAAAGAGATAATCAAGCATGGATAATCCCTGCCACTTGCCTCTAAAGCCGCGCCTCTTTGCATCGCTTTTAGAGAGCCTCTTGGGCCTCAAGCCGCTCGCAAAAATATGGGCCGACATACCTCGCGGTCTCAATCCGTACAATTTTCTCGATCAATCACTTAGCGCATTGGGAATCAAAACGCTGATTGAAAATCGTGAGAATACCGAAGAAATTCCACGTACCGGACCTCTCCTCATCGTTGCGAATCATCCATTGGGTGGACTCGAGGGGATGGCGCTGGCCAAGGTGTTATTGGAAGTTCGGCCGGACCTGCTGGTGTTAACCAATGAGATCCTGCGCCGCATTCCAGAGCTCGCACCGCTCTTCGTCGGAGTCGATGTTCTCTCAAACAATGCAGCTGCAGGTAATGCGGCTGGCATAAAACAGGTGCACAAACACATCGCAAACGGGGGCGCCGTTCTGATCTTCCCTGCCGGCATGGTGTCTGCCTACGAATCAAGCCATGGGCGTATTCAAGACCGCGAATGGAATCGCCTCTCAGGTCACCTGATTAAAAAACACGAAGCTAGCTGCGTTCCTGTACACGTGAAGGGGAAGAACTCTCTGTATTTCTATGGCGCTGGGTTCATTCACCCCAGGCTACGCACGCTGCTGCTTCCGCGACAGTTGGCCAACAAACAAGGTTTTCAGCTGGCACTAAAATTTGGACGACCGATTCCTCCGAAAGAATTGCAAACCATCACGAGCCCTATCGCGGTAACTCAATATCTTAGATTAAGTACGGACGCACTTGGTCTGACTCAGCAGGCGCAGTCAAAGCCACCGCTACTGCAGGAAATTGAGACGCCGGACCCGGAGACGACGTCTGACGACTTCGATCAAATTATTTCCTCCCTTGAAGAGTTTCGTCTCATTGAGCACGAAGAATTCGATGTGTATTGCGCGCCCTATAGCCGCCTCGGAAAGCTTGTCGAGCTCATCGCCATCGCAAGAGAGACGACCTTTCGAGCGGTTAGCGAGGGCACAGGTCTCGCCAGAGACTCCGATGAATTCGACCCGCACTACCTTCATCTCTTTCTTTGGGATAAGTCTCAAAAACGCATCGCAGGAGCCTACCGAGTGGGTCTTGTCGATGAGATCGTCGCCGAGCATGGGGTGCAAGGCCTCTATAGCCGTTCTC
>JAYOBL010000060.1:14056-14737 GCA_038104835.1 Gammaproteobacteria bacterium
ATAACGCCTCTAAATTATTCGTTAAAAAAATATATAAATACGACGACGCCTTCATCTCGCGGCTCGGCCCTGCGATAGAACTTGGACGCTCTTTTGTTAATATCGACTATCAGCGCCACCCTGTATCGCTGAGCTTGCTTTGGCAAGGAATCGGCGCGCTGCTAGTCCAGAGACCCAAATACCGAACGCTTTTCGGATCGGTGAGCATCTCAAGGGAATACAGCGATTTGTCTCGATCACTCATCGCCGATGCCTTACTGACTAATTTCAAAGCTGAAGAGTTTGATTCGCTGGTAGAGCCTACCGTCCCCCATGAAGCCGTCACTCCGGCAGGGACGGAGGTTTTGCTGGCGGAGTTGAACAATGTCAAAACCCTAAGCAAGCTCGTTGGCCGCTGCGACCCCGGCAAG
The DNA here is from genome assembly GCA_038104835.1 of Gammaproteobacteria bacterium. GTDB lineage: Bacteria > Pseudomonadota > Gammaproteobacteria > Pseudomonadales > Pseudohongiellaceae > UBA9145. The sequence continues at coordinate 14,467 of JAYOBL010000060.1, forward strand.
AAGTTGCCCGTACTTTTACGTCACTATCTTTCTCTCAATGCGCGCCTGGTTTGCTTCAATATCCACCGAGGTTTTAACGATTCACTCGAAGGCCTCATCGTTGTGGACGTTGACAAGGCTGAGCGTAAAAGTCTTAAGCGATTCCTCGGTAAAAAGGGTCTGAAACACTACTTCTCCGCAGCTGAAGCCGAAGGCACTGCAGAATTTTAGTAGGGAACATACAAAAATATTATTTTTATTTTTGCGAATAGCTTGCGTGACAGCAGCTAAA
>JAYOBL010000153.1:0-1435 GCA_038104835.1 Gammaproteobacteria bacterium
CCCCCGTGCTGGCTATGAGCACTTCCCTGACGAGGGCGAAGACGGCAACACTATTTATGCGCTCGCCCAGTGGTTTCCGCGTCTGGTGGCCTATACCGACTATGAAGGTTGGACGAATAAAGAGTTCTTAGGCTCGGGCGAATTTACACTCGAATTCGGCGACTACGAGGTTGCCATGACGGTCCCTGCGGACCACATCGTTGCCGCAACAGGAGAGCTCGATAACCCAAATCAGGTGCTTACTAGCGAGCAGCGAGCGCGTCTGCGCGAAGCGGAGACTGCTGAACGCCCCGTGCTGATCGTCACTCCCGAAGAAGCGTTGGCCAACGAAGCCGAGGGCACCGATGAGACAAAGACCTGGCGTTTTAGCGCCGATAATGTCCGCGACTTTGCATGGTCTTCGTCGCGCAAGTACATCTGGGACGCCAAGGGCTATCGTCAGGAAGGTGCCGAGCAGGAGCAGGTTCTCGCGATGTCTTTCTGGCCGAAAGAGGGCGGTGATCTGTGGGCGAAGTATTCGACCGAGTCTGTCATCCACACCTTAGAAGTTTATAGTCGTTTCTCTTTCGACTATCCGTACGCCACGGCGCAGTCGGTCAATATCGGCTTCGTGGGCGGTATGGAATACCCCATGATTACCTTCAACGGTCCTAGGGCAACGCTGCAAGATGACGGCAGCCGGACCTACACGCTGGCAGAGAAGCGCTTTCTCATTGGCGTCGTGATTCACGAGGTGGGACATTTTTATTTTCCGATGATCGTCAATTCAGATGAGCGGCAGTGGACTTGGATGGACGAGGGGATCAACAGCTACCTCGACGGTGTCGCGGGTCGTGAGTGGGACGCAGAAATTCCCTGGGGTGTTGAGCCACGTTATATCGTCGATTACATGGTTTCGAGTAATCAGGTGCCGGTTATGACACAGTCTGATAGCGTGCTGCGCCTGGGCCCCAATGCTTACTCTAAGCCTGCAACGGCGCTTAACATCCTGCGCGAGACAATCATGGGACGCGAGCTTTTCGACTTCGCCTTTAAAGAGTATTCGCAGCGCTGGGAATTTAAGCGACCGACTCCTTCGGATTTCTTCCGCACGATGGAGGAGGCATCGGGTATCGATCTCGATTGGTTCTGGCGCGGCTGGTTCTACACTACCGATCATGTCGATATCTCTGTGGAGCGCGTTTATGAGATGCGAATGAATACCGAAGACCCGGATATCGACTTTGCGCGTGAGCGGGAAGACGACAAAGCGTTCTCGCCTTCGTTGTTTAGTCAGCGCAATCGCGAAGCGGGTATGCGCACCTGGGTTGAGCGCAATACGGACGTACGCGACTTCTACGACGAGAACGATCAGTTCACCGTTACCAATAAAGAGCGCAACGCTTACAACGCTTTCCTCGAGGGCTTGGAAGACTGGGAGCGCGATGTGCTGGAC
>JAYOBL010000153.1:1445-2642 GCA_038104835.1 Gammaproteobacteria bacterium
CTACTACCTAGTCGAATTTGCGAACAAAGGCGGCTTGGTGATGCCGATCATACTGGACGTTGAGTATGCCGATGGCGCTACGGAGCAGATTCGCTACCCTGCAGAAATTTGGCGCCGTTCACCCAAGGCAGTCAAGAAACTGCTCGTAAGCGAGCGCGAAATCGTTGGGCTCACGCTTGATCCGATGATGGAGACAGCCGACGCCGACATCGAAAACAATTTCTATCCACGCCGTATGGTGCCTTCGAGGATCGAAAGCTTTAAGCGCTCAGCGAGCTCGAGCCGCGTTGCGCGGGATATTATGCAAGATATTAAAACCGAGCTAAAAACCGATGATGAGGCAAGCGACGAAGAGTAATAGAAAGCCGCAGCGAGGCCTTCTGGGTTTCGCGTTGCTGTGGGCGCTTTTGTGGACGCCTGCGAGCAGCGCTCACCAGCAGAAAACCGCAGTCACAAGGCTCTTGTTCAATGAGAACAGCGGCAATCTTGAAGTCATGCATCGGCTGTTTCTTCATGATGCAGAGCATGCCGCAAGCGTGGTTTTCGGAGAAAAGCAGGACCTTATTGAATCGGCAGATTCGCGAGCGCTGCTTGGCAGCTATGTGGTTAACCGTTTCGCCGTGCAGGCTACACTGGCCGACGGTTCGACTCACGAGGTTTCTTTGGACTACCTCGGCGAGGAGATCGACGGGCAGTTTTTATGGGTCTATCAAGAGGCCGTAGGCTTTGCGGAGGCTACAACAGCGCAGCAGCTAGACCTCATTAACAGTATCTTGCGCGATGTATGGCCGGAGCAGTCTAACCTTGTTAATTTAGAACGCGATGGCCGCATTCGTAGCGTGACGTTTACTCAAGGCTCCGACACGCACAGCCTTTCTCTTACTGATCCCTAGTTCACGAAACCCTAATTCACTACGCCCTAGTTGCCAATTCAGCAATCAAAACTGCTGGCTCTGGACGCTGCGCACGAGCAGCATCCGGGGCTGCCGAATCCGCGCTCATTCAATTAGGCGCTGCTTCGCGCCTGACGTCAGGATATGTCGTCGGCGCTTACAACCTAGCTCGTCTGCCGCGTTGCACTCACGCCCAGATATTCGGCTATCGCAAGTCCCGCAGCGACGCTAGTGAAAGGGTCGTGCTCAACGACTTTACCTGGGAAGCGCTGGTCTAGCAGGCGCTTGACCGCAGGGATTAGAG
>JAYOBL010000061.1:0-8388 GCA_038104835.1 Gammaproteobacteria bacterium
GCAGCACACTGTTGAGCAGCTCGAGGCGCTGGCTCGACATGCCAAGCCGCTGTAGGGCCTGAGCATCGCTGGGCGCCTCAGTAGCCCACTGAGCCGCCGGCTGCGCTAGTAGCTCAGCTGACGCGAGCAGCGCGATGAGCGTGACAGACGGGAGTCGCGCCAAGCCTAGACTGCGACGCAAATCACGCCACATCGCTAAGGTCTGACTTATAGGTTTCAGTGAGCATACGCACCGAGATCAAAGACAGTAGCGAGGCGCCAGCAATGTAAACCGACACCCAGACGATCGAATATTCAGCCCAAAGCAGCGTCGCGATGGTCGGCGCGAACGCCCCGCCTACAATCGCGCCTATTTGATAGCCCAGAGACGCGCCGGAATAGCGCACCTCAGTACTAAATAGCTCGGTAAAGAATGCCGCCTGCGGGCCGTACATGAGACCCAAGAAAGCAAGCCCGCCGGAGAGCCCAAGAACGACGAGCCAGAACTCGCCGGTGTCGATGAGCGGAAACAGGGCGAAAGACCATGCGCCTGTGAGGAAGGCGCCCAGCATAAAGATGCCTCGCCGGCCGTGACGATCGGAATACGCCGCCGCCCAGAACTGAGCGGGAATCTGCACAGCCGAGGCAACCAGCACGGCAAAGAGCATAGTGTCGCGAGGTATCGCCGCGCCGGTGGGATCGCCGCCATAGGCAAGCACGAAGCCAATGAGAATATAGAAAGCGACTTGAATGGAGAGGAAGGCTCCTGCCGCCAGCGCGATGCGCTTAGGATATTTCACCAAGGCTTCGATAATCGGCGAGCGGCGAATGATAACCGCCTCCGACTCCGCATCGCGTTTCGCTTTAATTGCCTGCAGCTCTTTAAAGGCTGCCGTGTCCTCGAGATTCAACTGCACATACATACTGATACCGATGAGCAAGACGCTGGAGATGAAGGGCACACGCCACCCCCAGTCCATAAACGCCTGTTCCGAGACAGACGAGCTAATAATGATGAACGCAAGATTAGCGAGAATCACTCCTACCGGCGCACCGGCCTGCGCGTAGGCGCCGTAGTAGCCGCGCTTCTCTGCGGGCGCGCTTTCGGTCACTAGCAGCATCGCGCCGCCCCATTGACCACCAATCGCAAGTCCCTGTGCGAAACGCAGCAGACAAAGAATAATGGGCGCTGCCACCCCGATTGTCGCGTAGGTAGGCAGCAAGCCAATCAGCGTGGACGAGATTCCCATCATCCATAGCGCAATCACCAGGGTCTTTTTGCGCCCAATACGGTCACCGAAATGGCCGAATACGATGCCGCCAAGCGGCCGCGCAATGAAGCCAAAAGCGAAAGTGCCAAAAGACAGAACTAAGGCGATGGTGGGGTCGCTGCCGGGGAAGAATGCCGCGGGAAAGACCAGCGCGGCGGCTGTCGCGTAAAGGAAAAAGTCATACCATTCGATGCTCGTCCCGGCGAGCGCGGTAAGAGCAACTTTGCGCATACTGGCGCGCATATGCGCCTGATCGGCGACAGACGAAGTAGTGTCGTTCATAGAGGGTCTCTCCCATTTTATTGTTATGCACCCGTGGTGAGTAGAACCACTCGGCGGGCTAGCGCTTCATCCATTAGCCTTGCACTAGAGCAGCAACAGAGCAGCATTAGAGCAGCATTAGAGCAATAGATAGACAGACGAAAACTAGCGCGCGACAATGTAGATTCTTGCTCTGAGCATAGCAGCTATGCCCGCTGGGCACAGCCTCAGCCCTACCCTCACTCGACAGGCTTTGCACAGAGTGAAAGAAGCACTTACAAGAGATTCATCAATGGCCTACGAACTCCTCCGCATTCTGCATTTCATCGCTCTTTTTGTTGTCGCAGCGTCGGTATTTATCCACTATATTGCCTTCGCCCCGCAGATCAGCCGCGAAGATGCGCGCAACCTCTACAAGGTCGACCAAGCGTTTTGGGCCGCCAGCGCGGTCGCGGCGACTGCCGGACTTATCCTCTGGCTGGGCGTAGGCAAGCCGGCAAGTTTTTATACGCCAAATTCTCTTTTCCACACCAAGGTAGGTCTTTTTCTGGGTATGCTCCTGTGCTCCATTCCTGCCTCAAAATTCCTTCATGAAGTTGGGCGCGGCGAGGAGCGTGAGACAGACGCCGACGAGCACTTCGAGCCCCCCACCCTGTCGCGCTCACTGGTGCGCGGCAAGCTATTAACTCTGGCGGGGCTTTTCTTGTGCGCCTACTTGGTCGCACGCGGTGTTGGGCTTTAGTTCTCACAGATTCGCCTGTTCGGCACTCACAACGCTCGGGCTTGGGCTGGCATTGTTCAGCTCCAATTTAGCCGCTCAGGCAAGCGCCCCCGCCGCGGCTCACCATGAACTAGACCTTCCGCGTCTGCGCCAAGCGCTGCAGAGCCCCGCACGAGACGTCAGCGATTTCATTCGCGACCCAGTGCGAAAACCCATCGAAACGCTGACGTTCCTCGGTCTAAAACCCGGGATGCGGGTGCTCGATCTCTACGCCGCCGGCGGCTACTACACGGTGATACTGGCACATGCTGTGGGAACGGAGGGGCACGTTATCGCCCAGAACACACAGCGCGGCAGAGATTTCGTTGAAGACCGTCAGGTCCGCAGTCAAGGAGAGGCTTTGGACAATAAGATTCGTCGCGCGGGACTCAGCAATGTCAGCCAGCTAATCGCGCCTAGCAGTGCGCTCGGCCTCGAAGAGAATTCCCTCGACTTTATCTTGCTCGCGCAAACCCTGCACGACTACTACAACGCGGATCCCGATGACGCGCGCGCACTGCTGCAGTCGCTGCACGCCACGTTAAAACCTGGCGGCATCCTTGGCGTAAGCGACCATATTGGCCTAGCCGATGCCGACAACAGACGACTACACCGCATGCTTCCCGAGCAGGCCATTAATTTGGCTGAGGAGATCGGCTTCTCAGTGCAGCGCAGCACGCTTTTGCAAATCGATAACGATCAGCCCCGGCGCAGCATTTTCGACCCGAGTTTGGCGCGCCATACAAGCCGCTTCCTGCTGCGCTTGGAGAAGACCCCGGCTGATAAATAGAACGCCTCTCGTATTAAGAACGTACACAAGCCTGTAAGGCATAACCTCACCCTTCCGCATTGCCCCAATGCTCTTTAGAATTGGGACATCATCGAGACAAGACAGCAGGCAAGCTATGAGCAAGCAAAAAGATCCATCCGGCGTATCTAGCCAGTCGAAGCAGCATATCGACGCCCTTTACGCTCGCGACCCTATCGCCGCGGATGCCGCGCTGTGGGGACGCAAAAGCAGCCCCATTAGTCGTCGCGGTTTCCTTAAGAACTCAGGCCTTGCGGCAATGAGCGCGGCCATCGGTGCAGCCATTCCCTTCGCGCGCTTCATGCCCGCCGGCCTGATTCCCGCGGCCTTCGCCGCCGAGGGCAGCGCGGCGCAGATCGAAGGCAAGGAAGGTCTCGTTGTTCTTAACGATCGCCCATTGAATGCCGAAACCCCAGCACACCTGCTCGACGACTCCATCACGCCTAGTAAGTATCTTTTCGTGCGCAATAACGGCGTGCCGCCCGAAAATATCGATGTCGACAATTGGACGCTGGAGATAGGCGGCGAGTCTTGCCTTAACCCCCTCAGCTTTTCGATCGCTGAGCTGAAATCGCGCTTCGAAGAAGTGACTCTGCAGCTACAGCTGGAGTGTGGCGGCAATGGCCGCAGCGAATTTGTGCCCGGCGCGAGCGGCAACCAGTGGACCACCGGCGCGATTGGCTGCCCGACCTTCACGGGCGTGCGTCTACGCGACGTGCTGAACTACTGCGGGGTAGGCTCTGATGCGGTCTACATCGGCTACCACGGCGCCGACTCGCATTTGTCCGGCGATGCCAGCCGCGACGCGATCTCCCGCGGCGTGCCGATCGCCAAGGCATTGGAGCGTGAATCTCTCATCGCCTGGCAGATGAACGGCGAAGACTTGCCACTGCAGAATGGCTACCCACTGCGCTTAGTGTGCGCCGGCTGGCCCGCCTCGGTGTCGGGTAAGTGGCTTAATAAGATAGTCGTGCGCAATCAGGTTCACGACGGCGAAAAGATGGCGGCTCCGTCCTACTCGGTACCCAAAGAGCCCGTCGCCCCTGGCAGCCGCGTGCCCAACGAAGACATGAGAATCATCGAATCGATGCCGGTGAAATCGCTTATCACCTTTCCTAAATCTGGCGTGACTCATGATCTGAGGGAACGACTCGTCATCCGCGGCCACGCCTGGGCAGGAGACGATCAGGTGAGTGGTGTCTACCTGTCAATCGACTTCGGCGCCACTTGGCTGCCCACGGGCGTGAACTCACCGGCTAACCGGCTCGCATGGCAGGATTTCAGCGGCTGGGTACAATTTCCCAAGCCCGGTTACTACGAAGTATGGGCTCGTGCCATGGACATGCAGGGCCGCTCACAGCCGCTAGTGATTCCCGGCTGGAATCCGCGCGGCTATCTTAACAATACTGCGCACCGCATCGCGGTGCAGGTGGTGTGACAGTGACTATGCAATCGAATAAGCGTAAATACCCTCGCCAACTAAAGCGGGCGGCGCTGCTCGGCGCTGCGCTGCTTACTTGCGTCAGCGCACAGGCACAGCAGAGCGGCGGCTTTGTTGCGGGTGAGCACAGCGAGCTGGTCACCGAGACCTGCTCGCGCTGCCATAGTGCTGCCTTAGTAACTCAAAACTCTGGCTCACGGGAGGTCTGGGAGCTGCGAGTGAATCTCATGCAGTCGGCCCATGGAATGCCCAAAATCGATGCCGAGAAGCAGGCGGCAATCCTTGACTATCTCGAGGCCAACTACGGACAGAAAGCGGCGGCGCGGCGCGCAGCCCTGAAGCCGGAGTTCATGCCCCCGAATCCTTACACAACCGACTCAGCGGACGACTAGCCATGAGTGATCAACTCACCATGTTCGGCGAACCAGCGCCCGCACGAAAGCCGGTGAAGGCCTCGCTTAGCAAAACCATCAGCTGCGGCGCAGAAAAATTGTTCGACCGCTGGCTCATCCCTACCTTTGCCGGTAATTGGATGTTCGGCGAGCATATGGGCGACGACGGTGTTGGAGATATGTCGAACGAGGTGCGCCCCGGCGGTGAGTTTAGCTACACGGTCATCAGAGCGGGCAAAGAGATTATTTGTAGCGGCAGCTATGAAGTAATCGACAGGCCACGCTGCCTGCGATTCACCTGGCTGGAAGATGGCGAGGAGACTGGTCTGATCTCTGTTGAGATGCAGCTAGAGCCTATTGAAGAGAAAACTAAACTACGGGTAGCCCTGCTCGTTGATCGCAATCTTCGTGACAACCCCAGCGAACTCAAGCAGGAATGGGATCTGCGCTGTAAGCGTCTGGCGGCTCAGCTAAGTCGCTAGCACTTCCCTAAACACCCGCCCCATTAGCTACCACTGCCGCGCCTGTGCTTGGGCTATCGTCAGCTCGGCAGCCTCCGGCAGTATGTAACCCGCTTCGACGTTCTCTTGCGCAACGCGGCGCACAGCCTCTACGTAGGACTCCTTGCTGGCATAGAGCGAGTTCAGAGTCTCGGTGTCGAAGTCTTCGTGGGAGCCATAAAGGAAGCAGAAGCGGTTTGCACCGGTGTTAACGCCCGTATTTTTTGCCGTGGGTACCGCGTGCTCTGCGAGTCGAATACCCCCAAGAACGTTGCCCTGTGCATCACGGGCAAACTCTGGCGTCGGATACGCCCGCGTGAGGCGAATCGGTTCCGCCGTAGGCGGCGCCACGCCGTCATCTATCCAGCGCACCATATGCTGAAACGCGGCGTTCATCACATCGCGGAAAGGCACGGTGGAATAGGCCGGGAGATCGCAGCCGGACTCCCTCGGCGTCACTGAATCCATAGCAAGCCCGGCCTGCTGGGCACGCACTTTGCCGTACTCGATCTCAAAGGGCACGTCGACGTGGGAGCTGCCCGCGACTTCCCATTGGCGGAAATTGTCGCTGTTAGGCTGCGGGGTGGCTGCGCGGCGCAGCATGTCGGTTTCCGCCATCAGCTTGAAGATCTTGACCGTTTGGTCATCGCGAATCGTGCCGCCACCGCCGTGGACGATAAAGCCGTCGAACACAGGATCTAGAGGATGGATACCGTTGAGGTAGGCCGCCAAGCGACTGGCGGATTGCGAGTGTCCCGTGGCAATAATCTGGCGAGCTTTGAGCCCCGCAAGAATATCGACCTGCCCCGGCGCCTGTGTCTCACCTTCGCGATTCACCGCGCGGGCGACTGCCGAGAAGATATCGTAGGAACTCGCGTCGGCGGTCACTCTGCCGCCGTCGGTTGCATCCAAACCTGCGTAGCGCTCGGGGCTCCAAGTCACGATGTTATCGATCCCCATCTGCTGCGCCGAAACAAAGACGTAGGCGTAGCCGTTAGCCACCAAGTGAGCGCCGGACTGCCACCAGTCGATGTCTTTATCGACGCCGCCGGTCACATTCATCCACTCAATGACAACAACGCCATTGAAGTTCTCCTCCCGAGGGCGGCGCACAACGAGCCGAGTTTTATAGCCATGCCCACTGCTAGCGATGCTCGCATTAGCCATTGAATCCTTAGGATCTTGCGCGTAGCTATTCGCCGAGCCTTCAATGAAAAATTCCTGTTCCACATAGCCATGCGCGTCGAGCTCGATCGCAGACGCACTGTGAATTGCGTTGCGACTGCCACTGCCGGCGGGGTCTGCGGCGATAGGACCGCTGATTGTCGCCGGCGGCACGGCGGCGTGAGCCGAAGCAACAAGGCAAAGCCCAAAGCCCAAGGCAGCGCGCCACAGAGCACCGCGTGCAGTTCCTATTTTGTGCTTGTTGTTCAGGCTCATAGTCGCGGCTCCGTGCTGTGCTTCGCTATTTGGGTTTCAGGCTTTTATTCAAACTGCGGCTGTGGCCCTAGCGGGCTACTGCCAGCTCTTCACCAGCTCGTCATAGTCAACGGTAATCGGCGTTGGCTTTTCGTTCGCAAGCTTAGCCTTGGGCGCGCCGGGCTGGCTGAGCCAGTAGTCACGGCTTTGTGGCTCATTGAGTTCAGGTCCGCACTCACCCAACACACGGGCGCGCTGTAGGCGCTGCATCAGACGCTCCTGCGCGACAGCCAACGCTGTTAGTGCCTGCTGCGGAGTCTTGGCGCCCGAAGAGGCGTCGCCAATGTTTTGCCACCACAGCTGCGCCAGACGCGGATAGTCCGGCACGTTGGTACCCGTAGGTGTCCACTGCACTCGGGCGGGCGAGCGATAGAATTCTACGAGGCCGCCCAGCTCCGCAGAGCGCTCGGTAAAGCTCTCGTGGCGCACGTCGGAATCACGGATAATCGTAAGGCCCACATGGCTTTTCTTAAGCGAAACTGTCTTCGAGGTAACGAACTGTGCATAGAGCCATGCAGCCTTGGCGCGATCTTCAGGCGTAGACTTCATTAGCGTCCATGCGCCCGTGTCTTGATAGCCGAGCTTCTGCCCTTCTTCCCAGTAAGCACCACGTGGCGAAGGCGCCATGCGCCACTTCGGCGTTCCGTCTTCGTTCATTACCGGTAGCCCAGGCGCCACCATGTCGGCAGTGAACGTGGTGTACCAGAATATCTGCTGCGCAATCGCGCCCTGCGCAGGCACCGGCCCGGCTTCGCTAAATACCATGCCCGCCGCCTCTGGCGGTGCGTAGGCTTTGAGCCAGTCGACGTACTTAGTGAGCGAGTAAACCGCCGCCGGGCCGTCGGTGGCACCGCCGCGCTCGACCGTCGAGCCAACCGGACGACATCCCTCTACACGGATGCCCCATTCGTCTACGGGCAAACCGTTAGGGATACCGACATCCCCTGCGCCTGCCATCGACAGCCAAGCGTCGGTAAAACGCCAACCTAGAGACGGGTCTTTCTTGCCGTAGTCCATGTGCCCATACACGCGCTGCCCGTCGATCTCGCGCACATCGTTGGTGAAAAACTCGGCGATATCTTCATAGGCCGACCAGTTCACTGGCACGCCCAGTTCATAGCCATATTTGGCCGCGAACTGCGCTTTGATCTCGGGATCGGTGAACCAGTCATAGCGGAACCAGTATAGATTTGCGAACTGCTGATCTGGCAGCTGGTAGACCTTGCCATCGGGCCCCGTGGTAAATGACAGGCCAATGAAGTCTTCGAGATCGAGGGTCGGTGAAGTTACCGCGCTGCCTTCATTCGCCATCCAATCGCTGAGGTTGCGCACCTGCTGGTAGCGAAAATGCGTGCCAATGAGGTCGGAGTCGTTTACATAGGCATCGTAAATTTTTTATACCGAATGCATTTGCGTCTGCAACTACTACACCACAAACCCAAAACCAAAAACAACCCCCCCAACCAACCACACCCCCACCCCCCCAAAACCCAAAAC
>JAYOBL010000061.1:8398-14671 GCA_038104835.1 Gammaproteobacteria bacterium
CAACTTCTCCACCACATCCCCTTCACCAATCAGGTCATGGGTCACCTGAATGCCGGTAATCTCGGAGAACGCCTTGGCAAGTGTCTGCGCCTCGTACTCGTGCGTCGTGATGGTTTCCGATACGACCTTAATCTCCATGCCTGCAAAAGGGCGCGCCGCATCAATAAACCATTGCATCTCTTCCATCTGCTGCGCCTCGCTCAGCGTTGACGGCTGAAACTCCGGCAGCCAACGCTGAGCGTCCTGCGTGTCGGCCAATGCAAGCGGCATAGCACAGGGCAGCATAAAGAGCGCGGCGGCGCCAACCAGCTGCGATCGTAGTCGGCGACTCTTGCGTGAGTAATCAGCTGAAGAAAATTTCGCTTTGAGATTTTGCATGGGCTTTCCCTGTAATTTTTTTGTCAATCAAAATGCATTATATGGCTTGGGTCAAAATAGGGGCGATAGAGGCGTTAGAGACGATAGGTGCGATAGAGGCAACTAAAGCAACAGACGCGGCGCGCTAAGGGCCTGCTATCGGGCTAAACAAACAAGAAGACTAACAGCGCATAGAATAAGCAAAGCCCAAGGCCGAACCAGAGCGAGGCCGAGGCGAACGCCAACCAGCCCAGGCAAATGAACGCTGAGCCCAAAAGCGACACGAAAAGCCTATCGCCGCGCGTAGTTTCGAAGCGAAGAACACCGACCCGAGGCGCCCCACCGGGGGCAAAATATTCCCACAGCGCCATCGAAAAGAGCAGCGCGGCGATTGTGAGAAAGAACAGCGCGGTAGGCTGGGTCCAGGCCATCCAGGACAGGTCTAGCGAGCTCTCCATAGTTGTCTTAGTGCCTCTTGTTTATTCTTATTGATTCTGGGTTTCTTGGATTTTATTTGGTTTTCACCGCCTGTCTTCGCAGTGTTGCGCAAGCCCAGCATCCGCGTGAGCGCGCACCGGCGAAGAACGGAGAGTCAACCGAGCTTAGCAAAGTTTTACTCCGCACCCAATTGTTTATAGGATGCCCCATGACCGATTCAAGCCACGGCGCTGTAGACGCCGAATCTCAATTCCCCAAGCCTCGCTTCGCTCAGGCACTTCTCTGCTTCAGCGGCGTGATAGTGACTATTGCCGGCGGGCTCTTTGGCCTTGGGATTAGCCTGCATGCGCTAATGTTTCTCTGCCTAATTTGGGTTGGACTTCACGCAGCGGCACTTGGCCACGGCTATCTGGATCTTCGGGAAATGATGAGCGCAGCAATCGCGCGCGCCTTACCTGCGATTTATATCTTTATCCTCATCGGCATGGTCATTGCGAGTTTCATGCAGGCCGGCACGATTGCCACGCTCATGTACTACGGGCTCGCTTGGCTTTCGCCCTCGCTCTTCCTTAGCGTCGGCCTTATTCTCTGCGCGCTGATGTCTATTGCAACCGGCACCTCCTGGGGCACAGTAGGCACACTAGGCGTCGTCTTTATCGGCCTGGGTGATGCGCTAGGTATTCCTCTGCCCTTGGTTGCCGGCATGATCGTCTGCGGCGCGACCTTCGGCGACAAGCTCTCGCCGATCTCCGACACCACGAACCTAGCCGCGATGAGCGCGGGCACCGATCTCTACCGCCACATCTACTCCATGCTCTTCACGACGGGGCCGACTTTCCTGCTCGCACTGGCGATCTTCACTGCTTTGGGCTTTGGCTACGCCGCAGGCGCACCGCTGAGCACCGAGCTGGATATTCTTCGCGGGGCGCTCGCCTCACAGTACGCGCTCAATCCTCTTATCACGCTCCTGCCGCTGCTCCTGCTCGCGCTGCTAAGCGCTCGCAGAGTAGCCGCCGAGGTCGCTATGTCTGCGAGTGTGCTGCTAGCGACTGGAATCGCAATTTTCTTCCAGGACGCAGGACTCGTTTCCGCGCTCAATGCGCTTTGGCAGAACACACCGGGTACAACAGGAATTGAAAATCTCGATGGGCTGCTGGGACGCGGCGGGATTATGAGCATGAGCTGGACACTGCTACTCGCCTTGCTTGCCCTCTCCCTCGGGGGCCTGCTGCACGGCGCTAAGTTCCTCGATGTACTGCTGGCAGGCTTAATCTCCAAACTGCGTAGCACCGCCGCTCTGCTGGCGACTACGCTCGCTTCGGGGTTTGTAGGCAATCTGGCCATGGGCGAGGCCTATATCTCTATCATCCTCAACTGTCAGCTGTTCAAGAGGAAGTACGAAGACGCCGGCCTGGATCCCGCAGTGCTCTCGCGCACCGTCGAAGAGGGATCTACCCTAACCACCGCCCTTATTCCTTGGACCACCGCTGGCGCCTTCTATGCCGCAACCCTCGGCGTTTCGGTACTCGATTACCTGCCCTTCGCCTTCTTCAATTATCTAAACGGCCTTGTCTCTGTTCTAATGGCCACCCTCGGCCTCGGCCTTTTACGCTCGAAGAGCGAAGCGCCCGACTAGAAGCCCGCGTAGCCCTATTTTTATAGGCTTTCTCTAAATTTCTTAGATAAAATCTATCACCAAGATGCGCTTGCACTCAGGCATGCGAGTCCGGAGAATAGCGCCCAATTCGTACAAGGACCGACAATGTTTCTTAGTAGCAGGAAACTCACTTTTCTTTTAGGCGCCAGTGCGCTTTCTTTAAGCGGAAGCATTACCGCGCAACAAGCGAACTCCCGCATTGAAGAGGTCTCGGTAATTGGACGCCAGCTCAACCTTATAGGCTCAGCAACGACCGCCTCCGAAGGACTCATCACGCAGAGCGAGCTCGACTTACGCCCCCTCTTGCGCGTAGGAGAGGTGCTAGAAACGGTGCCGGGTTTGGTCGCAACGCAGCATAGCGGCAGCGGCAAGGCCAATCAGTTCTTCCTCCGCGGCTTCAATCTCGACCACGGCACGGATTTCGCCACAAGCGTCGACGGCATGCCGGTGAACATGCGCAGCCACGGCCATGGCCAAGGCTACACAGACCTGAACTTCCTCATTCCCGAGCTCATCGGCAACATCGAATTCAACAAAGGCTCCTATCAGGCCTCCAGCGGCGACTTCGCCGGCGCCGGGTCCGCCGAGATCAGCACCACCGCCCGTGATCTCGAACGCCAAGTCTCTGTTGGTGCCGGGTCCTTTGGCTTCCGCCGTGCCCTCGTCTTAGGCAGCGAAGAAGTCGCCAACGGCACTCTCGTCTACGGCTTTGAGAATCAGCGGTATGCCGGCGCCTGGGACAGCGTCGACGAAGACGTAGGTAGAAGCAACCTATGGCTTAAGCAGAGCTGGGGCACCGCGGAATCGGGCTTCGACGTCAGCTTTATGGCTTATGACAACAGCTGGAATTCTGCCGACCAGATACCCGAGCGCGCGGTCGAGTCCGGACTCATTACCGAGTTAGGCTCTATCGACCCAACTCTCGGCGGCGACTCCTCGCGCTATAGCCTGTCGAGCAGCTGGCGCAGCAGCAATGCCCTGGGTAATTTCCGTGCGAGCGCCTACGCCATAGACTACGACATGAATCTCTACTCTAACTTCAGCTATTTCATTTCAGCCGAAGGCGATCAGATGCAGCAGCTAGACGAACGTCGCATCTACGGCGGCCAGGTAGAGCAGGACTATGCCAGCCAACTCGGCAATCTTCCCTTCGACAATACTTTTGGCTTGCAGCTGCGCCATGACGATGTAGCACTCGTGGGACTACGCAGTTCGCGCGCGCGTCAGCCCCTTGCTGACATCCGCTTTGACGCCTTAGACGAGACGAGCGTCTCCGCCTACTGGCAATCAGAGGTGCGACTCACGCAAAAACTGCGCGCGACCACCGGGCTGCGTTACGACCGCTTCGATTTCGATGTGCGCGCACTCGCTGCGGCAGATCCCACTACACTTACGGCCAATAGTGGGACCGACAACGACAACTTGTTCACCGGCTCTTTTAGCCTCAGCTACGAACTCAACGATTCAGTCGAGCTCTACGCCAGCATCGGTGAAGGCTTTCACAGCAACGACGCGCGTGGCGTAGTAGCTACCCGCGATCCCAACAGCGGCGAAGCTATCGCCTCTGCCGACCCGCTAGTTAAAACCCTTGGCTCAGAGATCGGCGCACGACTCTATATCAACGAACGGCTCAACGCCTCACTAGTCCTTTGGCAGCTAGACATTGATTCCGAACTGCTATTCATAGGCGACGCAGGCAACACCGAAGACACCGGTGTTGCGAGCGAAAGGCAAGGGCTTGAACTAACTGGCTACTATCAATTCGGCAATATTTGGTCCCTCGACCTAGAGTACGCCTATGCCGACTCAAAATTCGCCAAAGCTATCGACGGCTTCAGCGACATCCCAGGCTCCCTGGAACACGTGTTCAGCGGCGGCGTAGGCTTTAGACGCAATGATGGCTTCCACGGCTACCTGCGACTGCGCCACTTCGGAGACTACAAGCTCGACGGCGGCGTAGGCGCAGAAGGCAGCACCATGCTCAATGCACGAATCGGCTACGCCTTCACCGACCGCCTAAGCGTCACAGTAGATGCCTTGAATCTGATAGACAGCAACGATCGTGACATTCAATACTTCTACGAGTCGCAGCTCGCTAGCGAATCCGCTCCCGTCGAAGACCGACACTTCCAC
This sequence comes from Gammaproteobacteria bacterium, assembly GCA_038104835.1. Classification (GTDB taxonomy): domain Bacteria; phylum Pseudomonadota; class Gammaproteobacteria; order Pseudomonadales; family Pseudohongiellaceae; genus UBA9145. Next base: position 12,984 of record JAYOBL010000061.1, read on the forward strand.
GTCTTCGAACCCCGCGCCCTAAGAGCTTCACTGGAATATAAGTTCTAGTAATCCAGACTTGCTCTATTTTCGCGCCCTTCAAGCTATGGGCGCCACTACGAAAAAAACAGCATCTAATCTGCAGAACCGCCAGCACGGCCAACCGCCCAATGCACGAACACACTCTGCTGGGTGCTTCTGCGAGCGGAATCCGGAACGGCGAGTGAGCGGAAGTACGCGGCAGCGTGTGATCGAGCAATCTAACTAGTGGTGTCCCGAACAAAAAGCAGCGTGGGATCGAACAATCTAGCTACTGGCGTCCCTAACAAGAAGCAGCGTGAGATCGAACGATCTAAGCTAGTGGTATCCCAAATTAAAAAGCACACAGCGATTTAAGCTAAAAGCGCTCCAACCCAGAGCAGCCACAATAATCTAAACCCTACCGAGCGCAAATCCCTTAGCGATATGGTGCCGCACAAAGTAGATAACCAATGCTCCAGGAATGATCGTCAGGATTCCTGCCGCCGCCAACACCCCCCAGTCGAGCCCCGAGGCCGAGACTGTGCGAGTCATTGCAGCAGCGATAGGTTTGGCATCCGTCACCGTTAGCGTACGAGCAATGAGTAATTCTACCCAGCTGAACATGAAGCAGAAGAATGCCGCTACACCGATACCAGAAGCTATTAGTGGCGTGAATATTTTCGCGAAGAAGCGCGGGAATGAGTAGCCGTCTATGTAAGCCGTTTCGTCGATCTCCCTTGGCACTCCTGACATAAATCCTTCTAGAATCCACACCGCCAAGGGCACGTTAAATAGGCAGTGCGCTAAGGCCACAGCAATGTGAGTGTCGATCAAACCAAAGGCCGAATAGAGTTGGAAGAACGGTAGAACGAACACCGCGGGGGGCGACATACGGTTAGTAAGCAGCCAAAAGAATAGATGCTTGTCACCCAAGAATTTGTAGCGCGAAAACGCATAGGCCGCGGGCAGAGCCACCGCCAGCGCGATCACCGTATTCATCACCACGTAGATCATCGAATTGATATAGCCGCTGTACCACGTTGGGTCGGAGAATATCGTCGCGTAGTTGTCTAACGTGAAATCCTGCGGCCACAGCGAGAACGTCGACAATATTTCCTGATTCGTCTTGAAACTCATATTGAGCAGCCAATAAATTGGCAGCAGTAGGAATAGCAGGTAAAGACTCACCACCGCGATCTTCTTCCAGTTACGCTCCGGGCGCTGACTATTCATTGTCATGCTAACGCCCCCCTGCCTTGCTGGCATCACTATCTAAGCTCGTCATCACCGTATAGAACACCCAGCTCAGCAATAGAATAATCAGGAAGTAGATCAGACTTATCGCTGCCGCCGGCCCTAGATCGAACTGCCCTACCGCCATTTGAACCAAATCGATAGACAGGAAGGTTGTCGAATTTCCCGGGCCGCCGCCGGTAACGACAAAGGGCTCGGTATAAATCATAAAAGAGTCCATAAAACGTAGCAGCACCGCGATCAGCAGCACGCGCTTTATTTTTGGTAGCTGAATGTAGCGGAACACCGACCAGCGCGACGCGCCGTCTATCTTTGCCGCTTGATAGTAAACCTCTGGAATAGATACGAGCCCCGAGTAGCACAGCAGCACTACCAGGCTTGTCCAATGCCAGACGTCCATAACGATGAGAGTGAGCCACGCATCGAAAGTATCC
>JAYOBL010000062.1:0-233 GCA_038104835.1 Gammaproteobacteria bacterium
GCTCTACGCTGCGATTCGCTTAGCGCCGGTATTCGGCACCAAGCTTGTTTCGGTGGATGCAGGCGATGTGCTGAGCCGCCGAGGCATTAAGCGCATCGTTGAGCTCGAAGATTCCGTCGCTGTGGTTGCAGACAGCTACTGGCGGGCCAAGATGGCGCTCGCGGATGTTAAGTCGGTGTTCGAAGAGTCTGCCAACGACAGTGTTTCTAGCGAGTCGATATTCGAACAGTTCG
>JAYOBL010000062.1:243-14630 GCA_038104835.1 Gammaproteobacteria bacterium
GAACTGTACTGTGCATCTGCATGAAGACGGCAAGGCAGAGGTTTGGACCAGCACTCAAGATGCACTCGGTATAAAGAGTCGCGTCGCCTCGATTCTTGGCGTGAGCGCCGCCGACACAACATTCCACCACAGCTATGTGGGCGGAGGTTTCGGTCGCCGCTTGCCCTTCACTTGGAATGTGATCGACCACGCAGCGCTGATCGCAAAAGAATTCAACGTGCCGGTCAAGACCGTTCTTAGCCGCGAAGACGATATGCAGCAGGACTACTACCGCCCTGCGGTCGCGTCTAACTTCCGCGCCGCTTTCGATAGCTCAGGCTTGGTTCGCGCATGGGAAAACCGCTTTACGGGTCCGATTCAAACGCCGGGCGCGTCGCACATTCCCTACGCAATCGATAACCAGTCTATTCGCGTGGTAGATGGCACGACTCACGTGCCTATCGCCGCCTGGCGCAGCGTGGACCATTCCCAGCAGACGTTCTTCACCGAATCGTTTATCGACGAAATTGCCCATCGCTCGGGTAAGAATCCCTACCAGTTCCGCATGGATCTGCTTAAGGAGCATCCTCGTCATCAGCGCGTGCTGCAAACCGCTGCGGAAGCCGCCGGCTACGGCCGCAACCTGCCTGAAGGTCACGCACTCGGCATCGCTGTGCAGGAAAGTTTTGGCAGCGTCGTCGCGGAAATCGCCGAGGTATCGATGGACACAAACAATCGCCCGGTTGTGCACAAGGTAACCTGTGCAATCGACTGCGGCTTTGCAGTGAACCCAGATACCGCGGCCTCGCAAATCGAAAGCGGCATCATCTTCGGACTCACCGCTGCTATGTACGGCGAGATCAAGATCGACGGTGGCCGAGTTGCTAATAACAACTTCCCAGACTACGAAATGGTGCGCATGGCAACGTCGCCTGAAATCGACGTGCATATTCTGGAGTCTGATAACACGCTCGGCGGCTTCGGTGAGCCGGCCACACCGCCGCTCGCCGCTGCGGTCACTAACGCGATCTACATCCTGACCGGCGAGCGTGTGCGCGAACTGCCCATTAAGAACCATCAGTTCCAGCGCCCCTCACTAGCCAAGGTTTAGGGACCGCGCTATGAGCGCCAAAAAGCCGCCAGAGCCTCAGCGCTCCGGCGGCTTTTTCGCTTATTAGGTTTGGTTTTAAGAGTTATAGTGCAGTCTTGCACGAGTCACCGAGGATGCCGCTATGCTGTTACTCACTGCCGGTCTAGGCCTGTTCATCGTTCCGCATTTTTTTCGGGAAATGCAATTAAGAGATGCGCTGGTTTCACGACTCGGCGAAGGGGCTTACAAAGGCCTGTACAGCTTGCTTAGCCTGCTGGGTCTCGGCCTGATTATCTACGGCAAAAGCCGCGCGGAATTCATTCAGATCTGGACACCTCTGTTCGACACTCGCTGGGTCAGCTTGGTCATCATGTTTCCAAGCCTCGTGCTCGTGACCGCGGGCAACCTGCCCGCTTCGGCGCTGCGGACTACGTTCAATCATCCCATGCTGCTGGGTGTTACTCTCTGGGCACTCGCCCATCTATGGGTGAATGGAGATCTCGCGTCGATGCTGCTTTTTGGCGGCTTCGGGCTATGGGCAGGTATCAAATACTGCGTGCTGCCTTCTCAGCCGTCCATCGCACCTAATCGCTGGGACGCGGCGGCCTTGCTGATCGGGTGTGCCGGCTATGTTGTCCTCGTTCTCTTTCACGGCTCGCTCTTCGGCGCGGGGATCGCCCTATGACAAAACCTCGCTTAGTGATGATGCGCGATGCCGCGATGGGCGCTGGGTTGGCGATGCTGATCGGCATGGCGTCCGCAAACGTCAAGGCAGCCGAAGTGGGCGATTCCCCACCGAGCTGGCAGGGCCTTTGGGTAGCCGCCGGCACGCCGTTCGCGCTGCGCTTAGAACAGTCCGCACCGGGTGAGGCCATCGGGCTACGGCAGGTAGAGTCACTGGGGTTTGAATGGACGGCGACTTCGGTGCGCGAAGAGGAAGGAAAACTGCTAGTAGACGTGGAATACGCCGGTGTTGTGGGCACGATACAGGTGCAACTGCGCAGCAGGGACAGCGCGCTTGCCGCGCCGCTGAGCTGCACACCGGAATACATGGTTGTTTGCGTTTTAAGTAAAGGACAGCAGGCGCTGTTCCTGCGGCAGAACTAAGCGCCTCTCCCCACCCTTTACCCGAGCGGTTCTAGATTTCAGCAACCGACTTAACGATGCGGCCGACGATGCCGTATTCGATAGCTTCCTGTGCGCTCATCCAATAGTCGCGATCAGTATCCTTGGCCACGCGATCCAAAGGCTGACCCGTCTCGTCGGCGATGAGCTGATTGATTCGCGCGCGCATCTTAACGATCTCCTGCGCTTGGATGGCGATATCTGTGGCAGAGCCGCGCGAGCCCCCGGAAGGCTGGTGCACGAGGAATCGCGTGTTGGGCAGCGCGAAACGATTCTCTTTGGCCGCCGCCAAGTAGATCGTCGTCGCCGCGCTCGCGACCCAGCCGGTGCCTATCACGCGCACCGTTGGCTTGATGAATTTGATGATGTCGTAGATCACGTCTCCAGACTCTACGTGCCCGCCTGGAGAGCTGACGTAAATCGAAATTGGCTCATCGTTCTCAGCCGCCAGAGCCAACAGGCGTTCGGTAACGCTGCGAGCAATCTTGTCGTTAATCTCACCGAAGATAGTGATCGCACGGGAGTTGAAAAGTTTTTCGTCAACCAAGCCTCCGCGCGCCGGCTTTTTTTCTTCGCTCTTGTCGGCGTTCATGGCGTTCGCGCTGCTAGGGTTTGAATTCATCGTGGTCATTAGAGTCTCTCTTAACTGTAATCAAAACTTGTCGGCTTGGCTTTATTGTATAACGCGTGAAACAGAGCTCGGCTAGCGCCTCGTTCGACGCAGAGTTAAGCCCTTACTCCATCTGCTGCGTTTCGCAGGCAGCGGTGTTGCGCAGGTAGGCGATTAGCCGCGCATGATCGCGACTGCCCTCTGGGAAGTTGTCACCGTAGCCCAGCATACGCGAGCCCTCTACTCCGTTCACAATAATTTCTTCAATCTGCCTGTCGCTCTGGCTTTGCAGCCAGACGCAGTCAAACAGGTCTGGCGCGTCTGTTGCGCGCAGCGCAGCAGTACCTGCCCCGGCCTGTGTAGGTGACACGCCGTGGCAGAATTCACTGCAGCTGCCTGCGTAAAGCGCAGCTCCTCGCGCCATGGCAAACTGCTGAGCTGAGTCGTCAGTTTCGCTCTCCTGCGGGCCACTGCAGGCGGACAGCAGAAGAACAGCAACCAATAAAAAACAGTGCGAAGCTTTCACCGGCGCCTAGACCCCGCTCGCCATTGCTTTTGAAATCGAGGTCTCTGGTCCGAGCGGCTTAAAGAAAATGAGCAGCTGGGGCAGCAGAGTGAGCGAGCCAACAAGGGCGACAAGCATCGCTAGGCTCGTGAGCAGACCGAACACAATGGTTGGAATAAAGTTAGACAGCGCCAAAATTGAGAAGCCGGCGACAATCGTCATCGACGTGAAATACATCGCGCGGCCAATACTGTTATGGCAGAAAAACATCGTCTCACGGTAATTGCCGAAACGCTGGTATTCGCGGCGGAATCGATGCATGTAATGGATAGTATTGTCGACGCCTATGCCAACTGAAATCGCTGCGATAGTGATCGTCATGATGTCGAGGGGAATACCTAACCAGCCCATAATGCCCAACACGAACGCAGCCGCAATTGCATTGGGAATGATGCAGATCATCGCAATGGCAAGCGAGCGGAAGAGGATGAGGAACATCAGCATGATGACTAACATCACGACACCCAGCGTTAGTATTTGTGACTCATACAGGCTCTGGAGGACGTTGTTATAGAGTACGAGTACGCCCGTCACGTTGACCTGCTCGTCACTAAACCCGAACTCTTCTTCGATCCCCCGCTCCACCCGCTCAAGCAGTTCGTTGCGCTTGAGGTTGGGGTCGGACTCCTTTACTCGAACGTTGAAACGCAGCTGATTCTCGTCAATCGCGATAAACGGCTTCAAGACCGTGTCCTTAAGCGACTCGGGGATTCGCGAATACAGCACCGCCCATAGCACACCGTCGATAGGCTCGTTGCCATTAAGTTTGCGCGCCAGCTGCACGACGGCGCCAAAGGAAAGCACCTTCCCCGTTTGCGGATCTTGGTCTAAATAGTCATGAATGCGTTCGATACGATCCATTTTTGGCGCGGTGAACCAGTAGGAATCACTGTCGGTGCTCGCTTCGTCTCCGAAGCCATCGTCAAAGCCTGCGAAACCATCATCAAAGCCGTCATCGAAACCATCATCAAGCTCTTCACCAAACCCCGCCGGCTGCTCTAGGTCGATGATGACATCGAAGGACAGCGTGCCGCCGAGTTTCTCATCGAAAAGCGTCATGCCCTGATAGATCTCGGTCTTCTCGCGGAAATAGTCGATGAAGCTGTTTTCCACCTTGAGCTGGGCAAGCCCCACAATGCTCAATAGCGTGATCACCGCATAAGCTCCGAGCACGCGATTGTTGAGTTTGGCCGTCAGCTTAGCGAGGCCCGTCGTGAGGCCGAGTTTTAAATCCGCAGAGAGTTTGGTCTGATCGACTGGCATCAGGCTTAGCGCTGCGGGAAAGAATCCGAACACGACGATAATCGCCGCGAACACGCCGATGACCATCATCCAGCCGAAGGAAATAATGGGCGAGATACCGCTGACGATTAGCGAGCCGAAAGCCACTGCCGTAGTGAGACCGGTGTAGAGGCAGGGCTTAAACATCGACAGAATCGCGTGGCGCAGGAGCTTATCGTGGCGGCTGAAACGCCGCGTTGCGCGCAGTTCGCGATAGCGCACGGTTAGGTGCACTGTAAGCGAGATCGTAATGATCAGCAGTAGCGAGATGAAATTAGACGACACCACGGTCACGCGCCAATCCATTAGACCAAGAATGCCAACCATGGTGACACCGGCGATTGCACAGCAGGCCAGCGGCAGTGCGATCCAACGCAGTTTCCGGAAGATCAAACCTAGGGCGAAAATGATAAAGGCGAGCACCCCAAAGCTAAAACTCGAAAGGTCTCCGCGCACGAAGGTAACCAGATCGTCGGCGATCATTGGCGCACCGCCTAGGTAGATTTGTGCGTCGTCGCGATAGTCGTCAAGCAGCGCCCGAATCTCGGCGATGGTCGCGGTCTGACGAGCGCCTGTCATTACCGTGTACGCCGAGTATTCGTCCTCCACTGCCTTAAGCGCTGCTAGGCCGGCGGCGTCTAGTTCACCTGCGGCCTCCTGAGCGCGCAGAGACGAGCGACGCTCCAGCAGCTCCTGCGCTTTGAGATCGAGCTCAAAGCTCACCAGCATCCCCGCGGTCTTGCCGTCTGGGCTTACAACGGCATTGCTAAACACCGGGCTGCTCATGAGCTCGGCCTTAGCTGCGGCAAGGTCGATGTCCATTTCGAGCGTGAGGTAGTCTTCGGAAATGCCGGTGAGCGGAGTGTCTTCGAAGATGGGCACGTTGAGTATGCTGTCGACGGATTCGACGCGCTCGAGGGTCAGCAGCTCGGCGCGCAGTGCGCCCAGGCGATCGAGCACGGGGCGGGAAAACAGCTCTTCAGTTAAAGGCGTGTAAGCGACGATGACAGACTCGCGAATACCGTAACGAACCCCAACTTGGCGGGAGTACTCGAGCTCCGCATCGCCTTCGAGCAGCAGCGAGTCTGCCGATGCATCGAGCCGGAAGAACTGGGTGTAGTAGGCGAAGCCCGAGGCGATCGCCAAGAGCAGTGCTAGGACCAACCAGGGTCTGTCGAAGACCAAAGCCGAGTAAATACGGGTGAGCGAGCGTTGTAATGACATGCCGCGAACTATACTCCGAAACCGGGTGTTATTCGATCTTAGGCTTACGCCCTACCAACGCTGGCTGGCCTTTTATCCTTGTGCAAATTTCCTGCAACTTATTGTGTCCGATCAATAAATGCGACTAGGATTGCATCTGTCGACTTGTTAACCTCGTTGTTAAGACAAGCCAAATGCATCTTGTTAACTAGTTCTAGCTACAAATTCACGAAAGGAGTACTCAGAAATGCGTTTACTTCCACAGATCTCAAACCGCGCGCCGAGCAAACGAAGCGCCAAGACCCTGAGCGCAGCCGCTCTGCTGCTGGGGTGCTTGGGCTTCGCTAATTTCGCTGCCGCCGCAGACGACTGGCTTCGCTCGATTCCCGAGTTCGATCTGAGCGATCAGGCGGGAGTCAACCACACCCTGGCGCAGTACGCCGACCGCGACCTACTTGTACTCTACGTTCAAGGCGTAGGCTGCCCCATCGCGCGCATAGCCGTGCCCAGCTACCGCGAAATTCGCAGCGAGTTCGCCGATCGCAACGTCGAGTTCCTCATGTTCAATTCGAACATCCAAGACAATGTTCCGCGTATCGCCAAGGAAGTGGACGAGTTCGGTATCGACTTCACCGTGCTCAAAGACGAGGATCAGGCCCTTGCCAAGGCGCTCGGTGTCGAGCGCACCGCCGAAGTCTTTGTCGTAGACCCCAAGACCCAGGAGGTGTTCTACCGCGGCCCAATCAACGACAAGCTCGGCTACGAGACGCAAAAGAATAACGCCAGCGCGCACTACCTAAAGGACGCGCTCAATACCGTGCTCGCCGGCGGCACGGTGAATATGGATGAAGTTCCAGACTCCAAAGGCTGTCTGGTGGCGATCTTCTAGGCATCGAAAATCTCTGATTAGCCCGCGGGACCCCACCATAGCGAATAACGCCAGCGCCGAGAGATTAGCGCTGGCGTTTTTGTTTCTGCAGCGGCGCTTTGCTGCTACATTGCGCGCATGACCCAATCCTCACAGCCCTCGGCGGCTCAACGCCGAAGCAGTACGCGTCTTCTTGCCAGCACCTCGGTGTTTCTCAAGCCCTACCTCACGCAAATAGTCCTCGCTTCGGTGGCTTTAGTATTCACCGCGGCCCTGACTCTGGGACTTATTCAGTTTGTCCGCCTCATCGTGGACCGGGGCTTCGCGGCGGGGTCAACGGAATCGCTCAACTCGGCCATTTTGGGCTTCCTCGTCGTGGCAATACTGCAGGCCGTGGGCACGTTCGCCAGGTTCTACTGGGTTTCTTGGCTCGGGGAGCGAGTTACCGCCGACATACGCATCGCGGTTTATCGCCACATCGTCAATCTGCACCCCGGCTACTTCGAAGACAATCTCAGCGGTGAGATTCAATCGAGAATCACCACCGACACGACGCTAATTCAATCGGTGATCGGCTCTTCGGCCTCGATCGCGCTGCGCAACCTGCTGATGATGCTGGGCGGCACCCTGTTCCTCTTTATCACCAATCCAAAGCTCACCAGTGTCGTCCTTGTCTGCATCCCGCTTGTCATCGGCCCAATCATGTTCTTTGGACGCAAGGTTCGCCGCCTGTCCCGGGACAGTCAGGACGAGATCGCTAACGTCGGCGCCTATGTTGGCGAGAGTATTCAGCAAATCAAGACCGTGCAGGCCTACAACCAGCAGGCGCGCAGCGAGGGTGTTTTCTCTAGGCACGTAGAAAGCGCGTTTGTAGTGGCCAAGAATCGCATTTTCATGCGCTCCATACTGATAACACTCGTCATGACCTTAGTGTTTGCTGCGCTAGCTGTGATGATCTGGGTGGGAGGACAAGACGTCATTAGCGGGCGCATGTCCGCGGGCGAACTCACCGCTTTTGTCGCCTACGCGGTCATTGTGGCGACAGCCGTGGGTGCGATCAGCCAGGTTATCAGCGAGCTGCAGCGGGCCGCGGGGGCTATGGAACGTCTCATAGAGCTGCTCGAGGCCGAGAGTCTTATCACGGCGCCTGATGAGCCCTGCGAACTCACTGGCGAATTCCGCGGACAGCTCGATTTCGCTGCAGTGAGCTTCGCTTACCCGTCACGCCCGGAAACCCTGGCTCTGAACGAGGTCACGCTTAGCCTGCGCCCGGGCGAGAGTCTGGCCTTAGTTGGGCCCTCTGGCGCGGGCAAGTCGACGCTGCTCGACCTCGTGCTGCGCTTCTACGACCCCCAGAGCGGCGGTGTGAGTCTCGACGGCGTGGACATTCGCCAGCTCGCACCTACGCAGCTGCGCAGTCACATCGCTATCGTGTCGCAGCAACCGGCGCTTTTCACCGGCAGCGTCTTGGACAATATTCGCTTTGGCCGCCCCGACGCGAGCCTCGACGAGGTCAAACGGGCAGCCGAGGCGGCCTTCGCCGACGAGTTCATTGAGGCGCTGCCGGAGGCTTATGACAGCTATCTCGGCGAAGCCGGCGTCAGGCTTTCTGGCGGCCAGCGCCAGCGACTGGCTATTGCCCGCGCCATACTCAATGACCCCGAGATACTCCTACTCGACGAGGCGACCAGCGCGCTGGACGCCGAAAGTGAGCGCAAAGTTCAGCTCGCCCTCGAGAAGCTCATGGCGGGCCGCACCACCCTGGTCATCGCTCACCGCCTTGCCACGGTGAAGAATGTGGATCGAATCGCGGTATTAGAAGCGGGCAAGCTAATCGCCACCGGCACCCACGGCAGCCTGCTGCAGGACTGTGAGCTATACGCCCATTTAGCGGAACTACAGTTTGGCAAAGAAGAGTAATAATTTCAGAGTCTTAGCCTTGCTCTGTGCCGATTCATGGCCACGGCCGGAGCAGAGTCAGACGAATAAAGCAGCAGAACGCCCAAATTCGGCCGCTAAGATGCGTAATGGGAACTTAATCCTCACGAATATTGTGTGAATCTGTGGTCCGATCTGCTAACGTAAATCCCAACCGTTAATACGGACATTAGCGATTCTGTCTCCCTCTAGTCACAAGTCTCGACTACCCTGCCAGCATCACAATCACAAGAAGTCATGAGAACCGAACGTCGGCAAGGTAGCCGACAAGGACTGCTCAAATATGAACGCGCCACAAACGATCGACCCGCTCCATACCAAAACCTGCCGCCTCGACGGCAGCGACCCTGAGAAGAAACGCGAAGAAATTCGCGCCTACTTTCACCAAACCTTCAGCCTCTACGAGCGTCTATTCGACTGCCTAGCATCAGAAGAGGCCTACTACACCAAGGCGACACCGCTGCGCCATCCGCTGATTTTTTACTACGGCCACACAGCCGTGTTTTTTATCAACAAACTGCACGTCGCTAAGCTGATCCCCGAGCGTTTGGACCCGCGCATCGAATCAATGCTCGCCATCGGCGTGGATGAAATGTCCTGGGACGATCTCGACGAAACCCACTACGACTGGCCCACGCCCGCGGAGGTTCTCAGCTACCGCGATAAAACCCGACAGATCGTAGACGATCTCATCTCGACGGTGGATGTGGCGCTGCCAATTACTTGGGACGATCCGCTATGGATCGTGATGATGGGGATCGAGCACGAGCGCATTCACCTGGAAACCTCCTCGGTTCTGATGCGCCAGCTCCCGCTGTCGCTCGTCACGCCCAACCCCTTGTTTCGCGACTGCGAAGACACGGGCGCGGCGCCGGAAAATTCCCTACTGCCGGTGCAAGGAAGGCGCATCGAGCAAGGTAAGAGCCACAGCGACACGCTGTACCGTTGGGATAACGAATACGGCACGCTGGAAACCCCTGTCAGCAATTTCCGCGCGAGTCAGTATTTGGTGAGCAACCGCGAGTTCCTCGACTTCGTTGAAGCTGGTGGCTACGGTCAGCGCGAATACTGGGACGACGAAGGCTGGGGCTGGGCGCAGCACAGCGGCGCGCAGCACCCCACATTTTGGCTGCACGAATCCGGCGACTATCGGTACCGAACAATGACTCGCGAGATCCCCATGCCTTGGAACTGGCCTGTGGATGTGAATGCACTCGAGGCTGCCGCTTTCTGCCGTTGGAAGGCAAAGGCGACGGGTCGTCCAGTTCGCCTACCCACGGAAGCGGAGTGGCTGTGCCTGCGAGAAGAGATAGCGGAAGACCAGCCCACTTGGTCCCGCGCGCCGGGCAATATCAACCTAGAACACGGCGCTTCGGCCTGCCCCGTTGATCGCTTCGCGACCCAGTGCAGCAGTGGCGAGACGTTCTACGACATTATCGGCAACGTGTGGCAGTGGACGCAAACGGCAATAGACGGCCTGCCGGGTTTCAAGGTGCACGAGGTATACGACGATTTTTCCACGCCGACCTTCGACGGTCAGCATAATCTCATCAAGGGCGGCAGTTACTTCTCTACCGGAAACTGCGCGCTAAAAGATTCACGCTATGCCTTTAGGCGGCACTTTTTCCAGCACGCTGGATTCCGCTATGTCGAAGGCGAGGAGCCCATTATCTCTGAAAGTAATCCCTACGAAACCGACGAACAGGTTTCACAATACATCGAGTTTCATTTTGGCGCCGACTATCACGGCGTGGAAAACTTCGCCGGTGTCTGCGGCAAGCTAAGCCTTGAGTATTTCGCTAAGCACGGACAAAACCGTCCTGCGGCACGCGCGCTCGATCTAGGCTGCGCAATTGGCCGCACCAGTTTCGAGCTGGCAACGGTGTTCGAACACGTTGATGGCATCGATTTCTCTGCGCGCTTCGTGTCGGCCGCAACGCAGCTGAAAGAGAATGGCAGCAAGCGCTACACGATCCGCGACGAAGGCGAGATCTTTAGCTTCAAAGAAACCTCCCTCGTCGAGCACGGGCTGGCAGACACCGCCGCGCGCTGCGAGTTCTGGCAAGGCGATGCCTGCAATCTGAATGAGAAATTCAACGGCTACGATCTCGTGTTCGCCGGCAACCTAATCGACAGGCTTTATGAGCCGGCAAAGTTTTTGAATCGTCTGCAGGATCTAGTCAACGAAGAAGGCGTGCTCATTATTACCTCGCCTTACACTTGGCTAAGCGAATTCACCGAGCAGCAGAACTGGGTGGGCGGCTTTAAGCGCGACGGCGAGAACTTCACGACGCTGGACGGCCTGAAAGAGCAGCTAGCGCCTTACTTCGACCTTGTTGAAGAACCACGCGACGTGCCTTTTGTAATCCGCGAAACTGCGCGCAAGTTCCAGCATTCCGTTGCCCAAATGAGCGTCTGGAAGCGTAAGTCAGCCTAATGCGCTTCCCGCACTATGCGCTCAGCGAGTTTCAGGCGCAGAACAATCCGCGCGCCCGCAGCCGCCTGGGTGCGGCATCGCTTGAGCTCAAGCGGGTAGATGAGCTCTTGGCTCTGGCCACGCCCGCACAGCAAACGCAGTGGGAACGCTTAACGCTGAGCTATGCTCCCGAGCGCGGGGCAATAGAGCTGCGCACGGCCATAGCCGAGAACTATCCGGGCCTCGATGCGACTCATATTCTCGTCTTTTCTAGCGCCACCGAAGCGCTGTTCTGCGCGTTGCACGCTGCCGTTGAGCCTCAGCATCGCTGCACTGCGATAACACCCTGCTACGAGCCGCTGGCCAAGATTCCCGAGTCGATTGGCGCACAGGTCAGCTCGGTAGCGCTGCAGAGAAAACTCGTTGCAGGACAGAGCCGGTGGGTTTTAGACAGCGACGAAATCGAAGCCGCCGCGGCCGAAAGCGACCTGCTATGTATTAATTTTCCGCATAACCCCACGGGCGCAATGATTTCGGAAACGCAGCTGCAAAGCCTAGCAGAGTCGTGCGAGGCGCAGGGCACGCGGCTGCTGAGTGACGAGGTATTTCGCGGCCTCGAACACGATCCCAGTACGACACTCACCCCCGCAGCCTGTCTTGGCAGCCGCAACATTAGCGTCGGCTCGATAGCTAAACCCCATGGCGTGGGCGGCGTGAGAATCGGCTGGATAGCCTGTCAGGATTCGCAGCTCTTAGACCGAGCGGTAGCGATACGTAGAACCCTGTCGGTGTGCTCCGGCACTACTGACGAGTGGCTTGCCACCTTGGTGCTCGAGCATTCGCAGACACTTCGTGATGCGGCGCGCACTCGACTCATTGCTAACTGCCGGCTTATTGCCAGCTCGGCAGAACAGCTTGGCGAGCGATTTCTTTGGACGGCGCCGCAGGCAGGATGCGCGGCTTTCCCGCTGCTTAAGGATGACAGCTCGAGCTTGGCCGAGACCCTTATAGAGGACACGGGGATCATGCTGATCCCAAGCCAGTGCTTCTGGCTCGGGGATTCGGGGGGGTTCACCAACGGCGTAAGACTCGGCTACGGGCTTTCCGACTTTACCGAGGTATGGCCGCGGTTCGCGGCCTATCTGAACGACTAGCCTATAAGACTCGCGCTACTCGACGAATGCGCGCTCGATCACGTAGTGTGCCTGAATACCATGGCGCGATTCCTTAAATCCCCACTCTTCGATAATTGCGCAGGTGTCCTTAAGCATCGACGGACTGCCGCAGATCATGAAGCGGTCATCTTCGAGGTTGGGTTTAGGCAGTGAGATCTCGTCGAACAGCTTCCCGCTGGACATCGCATCAGTCAGCCTGCCCTGGGTGCGGAAGTCTTCCCGCGTCACCGTGGGGTAATATATCAGCTTCTCTCTTACTTCTTCACCGAAGAATTCATTGTTGGGCAGTTCATTGGTGATGAAATCTTCGTAGGCAAGCTCAGACACTTCGCGCACGCCGTGAGTCAGAATGACCTTGTCATAGCGCTCGTAAACCTCAGGGTCCTGAATGATGCTCATGAAGGGAGCAAGGCCCGTGCCGGTGCTTATCAGATAAAGATTACGACCAGGGAGAAGGTGATCCACTACCAGAGTGCCGGTGGGCTTACTGCTTACCAGCAGCTCATCGCCAATCTCAATGTTTTGCAGGCGCGAAGTTAGCGGGCCGTCCTGAACCTTAATGCTGAAGAATTCCAGTTCTTCCTCGTAGTTGGGGCTCGCGATACTGTAGGCCCGCATCAGCGGCTTGCCGTCAACCTGCATACCGATCATCACGAAATGGCCATTCTCGAACTTGAGGCCTGCATCGCGCGTGGTCTTGAAACTGAATAGCGTGTCGTTCCAATGGTGAACGGCGGTAACGCGCTGTGTAGTAATTGCGGCCAACTGAAGCTCCTAAAATGATCTGTAGCGGTGATGGTGGGGTACTACGTGCGGCGGCGCACTCGGGACTAGTAGTACACCGCGCTTTTAAGCGGCGCTCATTTCGCTGCGTGATAACGGGCTCTCATTCCGCAGGGCTCACCCGAATGCTCTGATCTTCACGTACAATGGCCGCGGTTAAGCGGCAGTCTCCGCGCCGCGAAGGCGGATTATAGGGACTATGGCTGTACCCTGCAAAACCGAAAGCTTGCATGCTTATAACTAGCAAGAATATGCAGCTAAGGCGCAGGAGCAGAGGGCGGGGCGTTTGAGCGGGAAGATCTTGGAGACTTCAGAGCACTAGGCTCAAAGGGTGAGCTAGATTGGCAAAGGCACTTGGTTCTAGCGGGCACCTGTTTTAGCGGGCTCTTGTTATCGAAAGATGCTGGGTTTGAGGCAGTGCTTGGTTACAGAGGGCTTAACTCTTTCAAGTACCAGGGTCCAGAAAACGCTGGGCTGAGAAAATGCTTAGCATAAACAGAGGCGAGAAGCGGGAGTAGTGAAAGCGGGATGAAAGACGAAAAAGTGACACACGCGAGCAAACGCGATCGACTAGCTACCTATCTAGTCGACTGGCGCTACGCGCTCACAGCCCTTTCCATCCTCCTTTGCGTTGGACTGAGCGCCGGCATTCCCCAGAGCCGATTCGATACCTCGCTCGACGCGCTGCTCACCAAGAGCGACCCGTTTCTATCGGAGGTAGAGACCCTCGCCGAACAGTTTCCCAGCTCAGCCGAAGTCCGCTTTGCCATCACCCCGCCTAACGGCGCGACCGTTTTCGATTTGCGGGTAATCAACGCGCTGGCCGAGCTGCGCGATCGCGTCGATGAAATCCCCTATGCCGAGCGCTTGAGCTCGCTTCTCGATTACTACTCGCCAGAGAGACAAACCCGACTCTTCCAATTCTCTCTCGACCGTTACAGCCAGAGTGACCTAGACGCCATGCTGGCGCCGGCTCTGGAAGACAGGCTGCTGACCAACAGCCTGCTGACCGGCGAAGGAAGCCTGACCTTCGCCGTCGCCTCGCTGTGGAAGACCGACCTCAGTGACGAGGAGCGCGCTACCGCCGCCGAGGCCATTACGACGCTGCGCGACTCACTGCGGCTTGCGCACCCAGAACTCGGCATTTACGTGATGAGCGACATTATCATGCAGGAGTCGAGTCAGCAGGCGATGGTCGACGACCTATCCAAACTGATGCCCTTCGTGATCCTTCTCTGCGTGCTTGTGATCTGCTATTGCTTCCGCTC
The DNA here is from genome assembly GCA_038104835.1 of Gammaproteobacteria bacterium. Classification (GTDB taxonomy): domain Bacteria; phylum Pseudomonadota; class Gammaproteobacteria; order Pseudomonadales; family Pseudohongiellaceae; genus UBA9145. The sequence goes on from JAYOBL010000062.1 coordinate 14,545, forward strand.
GATTAGATTCGGCATTGGCATATTGACCCACACCCTTGCGACAGTCCTCTGCACCCTCGGCTTTCTCGCCTACAGCGGCTTTAGCT
>JAYOBL010000063.1:0-4459 GCA_038104835.1 Gammaproteobacteria bacterium
GGCTTAAACCACACGGAACATGATGACCACGGTGATCATGAGGAAGACTACCCCAATACCTATGGTTACATTGCCAACTCTAACTCGAAGGCTTCGGCCTTTAATGCGGGATTCTCTTACGTTGGCGATCGCGGTTTCCTGGGCTTTTCCGTTAGCGAGCTGAGCAATGACTACGGCCTGCCGCCCGGCAGTCATTCCGATGCACACCATGACGAGGGCCACGAGGAAGTCCTTGGAGGTAGCGAGGTCGAATTCGTCAGACTGGACCTAGAGCGCACGCGCTACGACATTCGGGGTGGTCTCGATCTAGAAGGCGATTTCTTCACGCACTTAGACGGCAGTATCGCCCTTACCGATTATCAGCACGGCGAGATCGAGTATTTCGAAGACGGCGATGTGGAAGTGGGCACGCTGTTCCAGTCCGAAGGTTATACGAGTCGTTTCACCTTAGAGCACGCCCCGTTTGGGGACTGGGCCGGTGTTTGGGGGCTTCAGCTTACCGATAGCGATTTCAGCGCTGTTGGCGAAGAAGCCTTCGTTCCGCGCTCGGATATCAGCTCCATGGGTCTGTTTGCCCTCGAGCGATTCGAAGCTGATAACTACACTGTCGAGCTCGGCGCGCGTTTCGAGAACAGCGACATCAACGCGGGACTCCCCTGCAGTTTCGACGACAGTGCTGCGAGCCTCAGCGGGAGTTTGCTGTACGATCTGAATAGCGACTCCAACTTCATGTTAGGCATTGCGCGCTCGCAGCGCACGCCTCAGGTCGAGGAGTTGTATGCGAACGGCGCCAATATCGAAGACGCCTGCTCACAGGGGCTCGGCTCCGGTCATCACGAGGACGATCATGACGAAGATCATCATGATGACCACGACAATAACCTAGTGCTACACGCCGCGACCAATCTGGTAGAAATCGGCAACGCTAACCTCGATGTAGAGACTTCGAACAACCTCGAGCTAGGCTATCGCAGGCACTCCGGCGCGTGGACGGGCGAGGTAAGTGTTTACCGCAATGAAATCGATGATTTTATCTATCTGGATATTACCGGCGAAGAGATCGCCGAGCAGCGAATCGCCCGCTACACCGCTCGCGACGCCACGTTTAACGGCTTCGAAGCGAAGTTCAGCTACTCACTTTTCGATACGGGATCGAATCAAGCTTCTGTGTCTGTGTTTGGTGACCTAGTTAAGGCCGAATTCGACAGCGGCGAGAACGTGCCGCGAATACCGCCATCGAAAGTCGGGGCAGAGGTGCGCTTCTCGGGCGCCGATTGGACGGGGCACGTGCATGTCACGCGCCACGGCGAGCAGGATGATCCTGGACGCCTAGAGCTCGCGACGCCTGAATACACTCTGCTCTCCGCCTATGCCGATTATCACATTGGACTCGGGCGCGACAGTGAGTTGAAACTGTTTATCCGCGGTGACAATCTGCTGGATGAAGAAGTTCGCACGCACAGCTCGATGCTCAAAAACTTTTCGCCGGAGCCGGGCAGGGCGATAAGCCTAGGCCTACGCTTCGAGCTGTAAAATCGCTGCCTGGCAAAACACGGCAGGGTAGTAGCTCAGCTTTTTCAGCTTAGGAGCTCAGGAGCCGGGAAGCTGGGGAGTTGGGAAGCTAGGACGCCGAGGAACTAAAGAGCTCGGCCGAACTGAGTGCTGGCTGGCTGCGAGCTGGGGAATAACCGACATAAGCTAAAAAAGGCCCACGAGCGATAGCGCTGGTGGGCCTTTTTTAGCTTCCGCTGTGGGCATAGCCGCGTTCTGGCGCGAGCGGTTGGCTTGGCCGACAGCGCCGGGAGCCTTCAGCACACCGAGTGTCCGTAGCGCACCTAGCGCCCGTAGCGCATCGAGAGTTTGCAGCTCACTGAGAGCTATAGAACAAGGAAAAAATTAGGAGCAAATAGGAGTAATCGGGAGCAGCTCAAAGTGGCTTCGGATGAAACCCGATGACGCCCAAAAACAGAGAACCGTACGCTAATACGCTAAGAAGCCGGCTGACGGAGCTCGGCGGGCGGGGCTTAAGGTAGTCGCCAGAAAAATACGGCGATAAGAACATGGCCAACAGAACGCGACTAAAAAAGCGCAACTAAAAGAACAAAACTATCAGCAGCCTTGTTTACTGAGCTACCGCTGTCTCCGTTGGTGTCGGCTCGAAATCCCCGCTAATGCTTACTAGCTGATCATCTTCGAACACGACAGACAGTCGTTCCTGACCGCGCTCACCGCCGCCTGGCTGGAAGTTGTAAACGTAGTCCCAGCGGTCCTGATGATAAGGATCGCGCACCAGCGGTGTCCCCATGACGAAAATCACCTGGCGCTTGGTCATGCCCGGGCGCAGTTGATCCACCATATCCTGGGTGATGATATTGCCTTGGGGAATGGAGATTTTATAAACGCCGGGGAAGTCCATCGAGCCGAAGTTGCCGCAGCCTCCGAGCAGCGCGAGTGAGGCGAGCGCGGTAATGACGATTGTGCGTTTGATCAGTGGCATGGGCTAGATTGCTTTCCTATTCTGTCGTTTATGCTGTGTGTCTCGGGCGAGCGCTAGCGGCTAAACAGCCCCTAGGAGCCTGTTGGCAGCGCTCAATCAGTTTGCCCGTTTGCGTCAGGGCAGGCTGCAATGGGTTTTGCCTGCCATTAACCGGCGAGGCATAATGGTAACTCAGTTAGGCAGTCAGCACGAACCGCTAATCGCCGCTAACTTCTGCTAGTCTCGGAGTATGCCGGCGACGAGCAGTCTTGCCAGCTATTTACTACAAAGGGTCGACATGAGCTCAGAAAATCAAGAACTAAGAGACGCAGGTCTCAAGGTCACGCACCCTAGGGTTAAGATTCTCCAAATGCTCGAGAGTTCCGAGACCAAACATGTGTCGGCGGAAGACGTCTATAAGATGCTACTCGAGGCCAACGAAGACACCGGGCTAGCTACCGTTTATCGGGTGCTGACTCAGTTCGAAGCCGCGGGGCTTGTAACGCGCCACCACTTCGAAGGCGGCACGTCGGTATTCGAGCTCAGCACTGAACATCATCACGACCACATCGTCTGTAACAAGTGCGGGCAGGTTCAGGAGTTTTACGACGAGGTAATCGAAGAGCAGCAAGAGAAGATCGCCCGCAAATACGAGTTCAAGATTACCGACCACAGTCTCTATCTCTACGGGCTGTGCAAGGAGTGTCAGGGCTAGGTTTAGCTCGCTAGCATCTGCTTCGCGTGCGCCAGAGATTCGGCGCTGCAGTCGTCTCCTCCTAACATACGCGCGACCTCACGCAGGCGTGCTTCGTCGTCTAGCCGCGTGATGCGAGTCAGTGTAGAGGCCGCTTCGCTCTCTATCGCTTTACTGCCTTTCTTGGGCTGTCCCGCAGCCTTACCAACGACCTCTTTGCTCACAAAAAAGTGGCTATGGCCTTGGCCTGCGACCTGAGCCTGGTGAGTCACGCAAAGCACCTGACTGTTTTCGCCGAGCTTCCGCAGAAGCTCTCCCACCACCTTGGCTACGCCGCCGCCTATCCCTACGTCGACCTCGTCGAATACCAAACTCGGCGTGCGTGATGTTTGCGCGGTGATGACCTGAATCGCAAGGCTGATGCGTGAGAGCTCGCCTCCGGAAGCAATCTTGATCAGCGGTTTGGCCTCTTGCCCGGGGTTGGTGCTGACCAGAAATTCAACGATCTCCGCGCCCTGGCTGCTTGGCCGATCTTTCTGAACCGGATTCAGGCTTACCTCTAGGCGCGCATGGGGCATGCCGAGATTGAGAAGCTGCTCGTTGACGCTGGTGGCCAAATTCTTGCCACCTGCTTTGCGCTGTTTGCTGACCTTCTGCGCGGCTTTGTCGAAGGCCTCGCGAAGCGCGGCATCTGCGGCAAGCAGGGTCTCGAGTTCGACATCACTGTTCTCTAAACCCTCTAACTGCGCGCGGAGGTCGAGGGTGAGGGAGGGCAGGTCTTTCGGTGCGACGCGGTGCTTGCGAGCAAGGTCGTGAATAGCGCCCAGGCGACTATTGATCTCCTCGAGACGCTCGGGATCTGCCTCGAAGCCGTCGACAAAACCGCGCAGGTCGCTGACCGCTTCGTCTAGCGCAATGGCGGCGGATTCGATGAGCGTGCTGGCATTCGCGAGCTGGGGACTGCTTGCCGGCAGAGTCCCCAGCACGGCGTGTGCCTTGGCGAGTATATCGCTGGCGCTGCTGTCGTCGCCCGAGCCTTGGCAGGCATCTAGTGCCAAGCGTGCGGAGGCGAGTGTTTCGTCGGCGTTGCTTAGGGCCTTGAACTGCTGCTCAAGGGTATCGAGCTCATCCTCACCTAGTGCTAGCTCGTCCAATTCGCTGAGCTGGTAGCGCAATAGCTGCAGCTGCGCGGTATTGTCCTCGCCCGGAGCGCTAAGCGCGTTAATGCGCTGCTGATTCTTGTGCCAGTCGCGGTAGCTGTCGCTCAATACTTTGAGCGCGGCGGGAGT
>JAYOBL010000063.1:4469-14278 GCA_038104835.1 Gammaproteobacteria bacterium
CTGATGGGTGGCACGCTGCAGAAGCGACTGATGCTCGTGCTGACTGTGGATGTCGATCAACATCTCACCGAGGGTCTTCATGTCCCCGAGAGTCGCAGGGGATCCGTTGATAAAGCCCTTCGAGCGACCATCGTCACCGACCACGCGTCGCAGTAAGCAGCGCTCGGGGTCGGCGTCGTCCACGAGCTCGTGTTTGCTCAGCCAGGCTTTTGCCGGGGCGATGTTGCTGATATCGAATTCGGCGCAGATCTCGGCCTTGCGCGCACCGCTGCGCACAACGCTCTTATCGGCGCGGTCGCCCAGAGTGAGCCCCAAGCCATCGAGCATAATGGACTTGCCGGCGCCGGTCTCACCGCTGATTGCCGACATACCCGGTCCGAAGTCTATCTCGAGGCTGTCGACTGTGGCGTAGTGCTGAATGGCGAGTTGCAGAAGCATGCTTGGGGTCCGGTGTGTTCGCTGAGGGGCCTGTGCTTGAAGTATAGGGGATGGTGGCAGGGGCTTGCACGAATTCTTGCCACAAGGCGATGCCCACGCTTGAATCCGCAGGCTTTGACCCCACATAGGGTCTCTTGCGGAAGATTACTTCCCTCGCCGACCAGTAACCCAGCTCTAGGGTGCTGATAATACGCGAATTTAGTCAAACCAGTACGAGGAAGCCATGAGCGAAGATAAGCCCGAAAACGAGGAGCTAGTCTCCGAGGAAGCGAGCGCAGCGCAGAGCGATGCTGTCGAAAACGAGGCAGCTATTGAGGCTAACGGAGCCGAGCAGCCGCAGGACGAAGCCAGCCAGCTGCGCGCACAGCTCGAGGCCGCCGAGGTCACAGCGGGTCAAGCGCGGGATGAGCTGCTGCGCGTGCAGGCCGAGATGCAAAATCTGCGGCGCCGCACCGAGCAGGACATCGAGAAAGCGCATAAATACGGCCAGGAGAAGTTCAGCATCGAGCTGCTAGCGGTCATGGACAACCTCGAGCGAGCTGCTGCCGCGAGCGAGGCGAGTGAAGACGAGGCGGTGAAGGCTATTCAAGAGGGTGTCGCTCTCACGCTGAAAGGTTTCGCCGACTGCTTCGCACGCTTCAATATCGAAGCGGTCGACCCACAGGGCGAGCCCTTCGATCCTCAGCTTCATCAGGCTATGTCGATTCAAGAGAGCCCCGATGCCGAGCCCAATACGGTGATCGCGGTGATGCAAAAAGGCTACACCCTGCACGGCCGCGTTATTCGTCCGGCTATGGTGATGGTGTCGAAATAAACCCGCGCGCGCCTTGAATTTACTGAGCTAGCGCCAATATAGAACCCCAAGACAGAATTAAGACTCGCGGCACGGCTGACGGGTAAATTGGAGAAAAGAGAAATGGGTAAGATCATAGGAATTGACCTCGGCACAACGAACTCCTGCGTCGCAGTGATGGACGGCGGCGAGGCGAAAGTTATTGAGAACGCCGAAGGCGATCGCACCACCCCGTCCATTATTGCTTACGCAAACGATGGCGAAGTCTTGGTGGGCCAGCCGGCTAAGCGCCAGGCTGTCACGAATCCCGATAACACGCTGTTCGCAATCAAGCGTCTCATCGGCCGTCAGTTCGACGACGAAGTCGTGCAGAAAGACATCAAGATGGTGCCCTACAAAATAGCTAAGGCCGATAATGGCGATGCTTGGGTTGAAGTGAACGGTGAGAAGATGTCGCCGCCACAGATTTCTGCGCAAACGCTAAAGAAAATGAAGAAAACAGCCGAGGATTTCCTTGGCGAATCAGTCACCGAAGCGGTAGTGACAGTACCTGCCTACTTCAACGACGCGCAGCGCCAAGCGACTAAGGACGCCGGCCGCATCGCAGGTCTTGACGTAAAGCGCATCATCAACGAGCCGACAGCGGCAGCGCTTGCCTACGGTATGGATAAAAAAGGCGGTGATTCCACTATTGCGGTTTATGACCTGGGCGGCGGTACCTTCGATATCTCGATTATTGAGATCGCGGAAACCGACGGCGAGCACACGTTTGAGGTGCTCTCAACCAACGGCGATACTTTCCTTGGTGGTGAAGACTTCGATCTGCGTCTTATTGACTACCTTGCCGACGAATTCAAGAAAGAATCAGGCATGGATCTGCACAGCGACCCACTCGCGCTGCAGCGTCTTAAAGAGGCGGCCGAGAAGGCCAAGATCGAGCTGTCTTCGTCGCAGTCTACCGAGGTCAACCTGCCTTATATCACTGCCGACGCTAGCGGGCCTAAGCACCTCGTGCAAAAGCTTACGCGAGCGAAATTTGAATCGCTTGTAGAAGACTTAGTTGAGCGTACGCTCGAGCCTCTTAAGCTGGCATTGAAAGATGCCGACCTCGACGTAGGCGAGATCAGCGATGTGATCCTCGTGGGCGGTCAGACTCGCATGCCTCTCGTGCAGAAGCGCGTGTCAGAGTACTTCGGTAAAGAGCCTCGTCGCGATGTGAACCCCGACGAAGCCGTAGCCGTGGGCGCAGCGATTCAGGCAGCGGTGCTGTCTGGCGACGTGACCGACGTGCTCCTGCTCGACGTGACGCCTTTGTCACTCGGTATTGAGACTATGGGCGGTGTGGCGAGCACGCTGATCGAAAAGAACACGACTATTCCTACCAAGAAGACCCAGGTCTTCTCAACGGCTGACGACAATCAAACGGCAGTGACTATTCACGTCGTGCAGGGCGAGCGTAAGCAGGCGGCGCAGAATAAGTCGCTTGGCCGTTTCGACCTGTCGGACATTCCACCGGCGCCACGAGGTATGCCGCAGATTGAAGTGGCCTTCGACCTCGACGCCAACGGCATCCTCAACGTGTCCGCGAAGGACAAGGCGACAGGCAAAGAGCAGTCGATTGTCATTAAGGCCTCTAGTGGCCTGTCGGATGAAGAGATCGAGGAAATGGTGAAAGACGCCGAGGCTCACTCTGCTGACGACAAGAAGTTCGAAGAAATGGTGACGGTGCGCAATACTGCCGACGGCATGATTCACGCCACTAAGAAGACGCTAGAAGAGGCCGGTGACAAGGCTAGCGACGAAGAGAAAGAGGCGATCAACACGGCGATTGCGGAGCTGGAAGAGGCTTTGAAGGGCGACGACAAAGACGCCATTGAAGCGAAGACTACCGCGCTTACCGAAGCCTCCTCGGCGCTGGCGCAAAAGATGTATGCGGAGCAGGCGGCAGCGGGTGAGGCCGGCGGCGAAGCGGCGGACGATGCCAGTGGCGCAGACGACGCGGTAGATGCCGAGTTCGAAGAGGTTAAGGACGAAGACAAGGATAAATAATCCTTAACAGCTGAGAGCTTTATGTCAAAACGTGACTACTACGAAGTACTGGGAGTAGACCGGAGTGCAGACGCGGCGGCGCTTAAGAAAGCGTATCGCCGCGTTGCTATGAAGAACCACCCCGATCGCAATCCCGATAATCCAGACGCAGAAAATATTTTTAAGGAGGCCAACGAGGCCTTCGAAGTGCTGTCGGACAAAGAAAAGCGCGCCCGGTACGATCAGTATGGACATGCGGGCGTCGACGGTCAGACTGGGGGCGGTAACGCCGACTTCAGCGACATGTTCGGTGATATCTTCGGCGATATTTTCGGCGGCGGTGGTCGCGGAGGCGGCCGTAGCCACGTGCGCAAAGGCGCAGATCTTCGTTACAACCTAGATCTGAGTCTCGAAGACGCCGTGCGCGGCACAACCGTAAAGATTCAGGTGCCAACGACCGTGAGCTGCACAGGCTGCGACGGCACTGGCGCTAAGAAAGGCACTCAGCCTGTTGACTGCTCGACCTGTGGCGGCCACGGACAGGTGCGAATGCAGCAAGGCTTCTTCTCGGTGCAGCAAACCTGTCCCCGCTGTCAGGGTGCCGGTAAGCAGATCAAAGATCCGTGTAATACCTGCCACGGTCGTGGAGCCGTGCGCGAGACCAAGACGCTGTCGGTGAAGGTGCCGGAGGGCGTAGACACGCATGATCGTATTCGCCTGACAGGCGAGGGCCAAGCAGGAGAGCACGGCGGCCCGCCGGGGGATCTCTACGTTGAAATGAATGTGCAGCCGCACAAAATTTTTGAGCGTGACGGCGCCGATCTGTACTGCGAGATTCCCATCAGCTTCGGTGACGCCGCGCTTGGCGGCGAGCTCGAAGTGCCGACCTTAGACGGGCGTGTGAAGCTAAAAATTCCAACCGAAACGCAAACCGGCAAGCTGTTTAGACTGCGGGGCAAGGGCATTAAGCCTGTGCGCGGCGGTGGTATTGGCGACCTTTTATGCCGGGTCGTGGTTGAGACGCCCGTGCATCTAACAAAGCGTCAGAGAGAAATTCTAGAAGAGTTTCAAACCATCCAAGAGGGCGAAGGCAAGAAGCAATCGCCCAAGCGCTCATCTTTCTTCGATGGCGTTAAGAGCTTTATCGACGAGCTGCGCGGCTAATTAGCCACCAGCTCGGCATGAGCTTCGGGTTCGAGTCTAGGCCCGAAGCTTGAGACCACCTTGGCGGACGCGAGCGAGGCTAGTCTGCCAGCGGCTTCGAAATCCATCCCATTAGTAATCCCATAGAGGAAGGCGCCGGCAAACATATCGCCTGCGCCGTTCGTGTCGATGGCCTTAACCTTATGCGGCGCAATAGGAATGCGCTTCGCGCCGTCGTACAGAAGAGCGCCATCGGCGCCTAAGGTCACGACTAGTTTCTTCGCAAACCCCAGAGCTTTGCTGAACGCCGCTTCAAAATCATCGGTCTGAGCCCACAGGCGCAGCTCTCGCTCATTGCAGAATAGAAGGTCTACCCCCTCGCCGAGAACTTCCACAACATTGTCGCGGAAGTATTCGAGCATCGAAGGATCAGAAAAAGTCATGGCGGTGGCAATGCCTTTTTCTTCGGCGTAGCGCTTCAGCTCAATAATCGCGGCGCGTGCGCTGGGTGAGGTCACCAGATAACCTTCGAGGTAGATGTACTTCGCTTTGTCTGCTGCCGAGAATTCAAGATCTTCCGCGCTTAACTCGCCCGACACTCCCAAATGTGTATGCATGGTGCGCTCGGCATCTGGGCTGATCATGACCACACAGCGGCCGCTGGCGCCGTCCGCACGCTGACCCGCGGTGTTAGTTTTGATGTTTTGGTCGCCTAGCTGTTCGAGGAAAAAATCTCCCGTCTCGTCATTGCCTAGCTTGCAGGAATAAAAGGCACGGCCGCCAAACTGGCTCAACGCGTAAAGGGTGTTGGCCGCAGACCCGCCGCCGGCTCGTTTTTTTAATCCGTGTTCGCTCATCAGAAGATCGACTAGCTGGCTTTGGGCCTCGCCTTCTACCAAGGTCATTAAGCCTTTCTCGATGCCGTGGGTTTCGAAGAAGGTATCGTTTACCTCGAATTCTTTGTCCACGAGCGCGTTGCCGACGGCGTAAACGTCGTAGTGATCTTGCTGAGCCATGCGTGAGTCCTTTAGACGATGTTGGGTCTTATCGCTTCGCGCTTAGGCGGCGAGGGCGTTGAAGGCTTTTTCAGCCGCATCGAGAGTCGCTTCGATCTCGGCTTCGCCGTGAGCCATGGAAATGAAGCCGGCTTCGAAGGCAGAAGGGGCCAGGTAGACCCCGCCTTCGAGCATGTGGTGGAAGTAGCGCTGGAAGTGGTCGGAGTTGCACTCCATCACTTGGGCAAATGTGGTTACGGTCTCTTCCTCACTGAAGAAACAGCCGAACATGCCACCAACCTGATTGGTCGTGAATGGGATGCCAGCGGAGTCTGCGCGGGATTTTAGACCGCTCATCAGTTTTGCAGCGCTCGCCCCTAGCTTGTCATAGAAGCCAGGCTGCGAGACTGACTCTAGCATGCAGATTCCCGCGGCTACGGCGAGAGGACTCCCAGACAGCGTACCCGCTTGGTATACGCCCCCAAGCGGCGCGATCATGTTCATAATATCGGCGCGGCCGCCGAAGGCTCCGACCGGCAAGCCGCCGCCTATGACCTTGCCCAGGCAGGTCATGTCGGGGGTAACACCATACACTTCCTGTGCGCCGCCGCGGGCGACGCGGAAGCCGGTCATGACTTCGTCGAATATGAGTACCGTGCCGTATTTGTCGCAAACAGCGCGCAGTGCTTCGAGGAAGCCGGGTACGGGAGGCACGAGATTCATGTTGCCGGCGATGGGTTCTACGATAATGCAGGCGATCTTGTCACCGCGCTCGGCGAAGAAGGCTTCGACTGCGTCAGCGTCGTTGTAGGGAAGAACATGTGTCAGGTCGGTGTACGCTTTGGGGACGCCAAGGGAGTCGGGCTCGCCCAGGGTCAGCGCGCCGGAGCCCGCTTTTACCAGTAAGCCGTCGGCATGGCCGTGGTAGCAGCCTTCGAACTTCACGATCTCATCGCGACCGGTAAAGCCGCGTGCCACGCGAATCGCGCTCATCGTAGCCTCGGTGCCAGAGGTGGTGAGGCGCACTTTTTCGATAGATGGCACTATGTCAACGATGAGCTGCGCGATGCGAATCTCAGCCTCAGTAGACGCGCCGTAGCCAATGCCCTGATCGAGCTGCTTACGCAGCACGTCTACCACCTTCTCATTGCCGTGACCCAGGATAAGAGGTCCCCAAGCGCCCACGTAATCTACGTAGCGATTGTCGTCGGCATCGATAAGAAAGGCGCCTTCGCCGCCCTTGAAGAACAGAGGGTTCCCGCCCACGCTGCGGAAAGCGCGCACCGGTGAGTTCACACCACCGGGGATAATGTGCTGCGCGGCGTCGAAAAGGGTCTTGGAATTAGCGTGATTCATGTGTGGGCCTTAAGTCTGTAATTGGGTCGTGCCTCGTTCGCTGCGCGCTGTATCAATCGCTGCCACGCGGGCTTGCTGCTTCGGTTGTTGGGCTATGGCGTGGAGTCCCGCCTCGTTAGAGTCTGCGATTAAATGCTTTGCTACTGAGCAAGCACTACGAGTGCGCGCGGCACTAGGTTTTGCTTTTAGTGGTTTTGTTGCTGGCTGCTGTTGTGCGCTTCCCGCGCCTATTGTTTAAGGATTGTGCTCAAAACAGGCGAAACAACTCTCCAGTCATACAGTCATGCAGCCAAAGGGGCCATGCTGAGCCGCGTATTTTCCTCGTTGCACCCGTCAATAGCAACTGAAGACAGACGTTAAGCCCTGCGAAGTCCCTTGGACTCGCTAAGTCTGGCTGTGATTGGAGGCTGTTGCGCTGCACAACTAATGCAAGGAGCAACGCTCAGATGAGGGTGCGGGGGAGAGTAATACAAGGCAAGTAAGATAAGGCAAGTAGGAGGGGGCAAGTAAGAGGGGGCAAGTAAAATTAAAAGTGCGCAGCGCAGGGAAGGCAGAAAGCGCAGCGAGGGAAAGGCAGAGAGCGCAGCGAGGGAAAGGCAGAGAGAACAGCGCAGGGAAGGTAGAGTGCACAGCGTAAGGAAAGCTGAGTGTGCAGAGCAGGCTCAAAGGCGCTCAGATCAAACCGAAAAGCGTGCGCAATTAGCCTGTGTCGCCGCTCAAGCAGCTGCTCGGTGAGGTTTTACAACCTAACTGCTGTCCTAAGAGGCTAGGCGCCGAACACCGGTTTAACGACTACGAGTATAACAATGGGCACCATCATAAAAATGGGGATCTCGTTAAATACGCGGAAGTAGCGGTGACTGCGCACGGTGGAATCTGTCTTGAGCTTTTCAAGGAAAACCCAGCATACGGTGTGGTAGGCCAGCAGTAGTACAATAAGCGCGAGCTTTACCTGCATCCAAGGGGCGCTGAGATAGTAGTCTGGGCTGCCGGTTATAAGCCAGATACCCAGTGCGACGGTCACGACGGCGCTGGGAGTCATGATGCCCCAGAATAGCTTGGACTCCATGACAGTGAAGCGGTCTTTGCTGACTTGATCTTCGCTCATCGCGTGGTAGACGAAGAGGCGCGGCAGGTAAAAGATGGCGCTGAACCAGCAGATGACCGCCATGATATGAAACGCTTTTATCCAAAGCATGCTGAGGTTTCCTCTCGTCTTTGTCTTGGTTGTCCACCCTCTTTGGGGGCTTCGATAGGTGCAGCCTACGAATTAATAGAGTCTGCGCAGGCTTCATTCTTCCTTACGCGCTTTCCGCAGAGCTGGCTGCTTGAAGCGCGAAAGTTTTCGAGCGGTAAACGGTCTCTTGATAGAGTTAAAGTTTAGCACAAGGCGGGTCTATTGAAGCCCGCTCGATTCGACTTACCTTGGGGCAGCTGACCGAGCCTGTATGCGCGCAGGCTCCGCGGGGTGTAACATACCGCGCTCGGCCCGCGCCTGCGTCGGGCAGCGAGAAGTCGGAATTGATAAGAGAAGAGGGTGGCAGCAGTGATAAAAGTGGGAATCGTAGGAGCAACGGGTTATACCGGAGTGGAGCTCCTCCGGCTATTGGCACCGCGTGCCGACGTTGAGATCGCTACTGTGACCTCCCGTGAGCTCGCAGGGACTCCTGTCGCTGAGCTCTTCCCAAGCTTGCGCGGCCACATTGACCTGGCTTTCTCCGCGCCAGACACGACCGTTTTGGGAGCCTGCGATGTGGTGTTCTTCGCCACCCCGCACGCGGTCGCCATGCATAGTGTGCCAGCGATTCTCGCCACCGGCGCCCGAGTGATAGATCTCTCAGCGGATTTCCGTATTCAAGACGTACCCACCTGGGAGCAGTGGTATGACACGGCCCACGCCTGTCCAGAGCTTATTGCCGAGGCGGTCTATGGCCTGCCAGAGATCAATCGTGGCGATCTTCCAAACGCAAGGCTAGTCGCGGTGCCGGGCTGCTATCCCACGGCCGTTCAGCTCGGCTTCCTGCCGCTTTTAGAATCGGGTTTAGCAGCAGTAGATAGGCTTATTGCCGACGCTAAATCCGGAGTCAGCGGAGCTGGGCGAAAGGCGGCTGTTGGTAGCCTGCTCACAGAGTCTGCCGACTCGATAAAAGCCTACGGGGTAGACGGCCACCGCCACCTGCCAGAGATCAAACAGGGCTTGCAACGTGCCGCCGGCGAATCAGTGGGTCTGATGTTTGTACCGCATCTCACACCCATGATCCGCGGCATTCTCGCCACGCTCTACGCGCCGCTTAAGCCCGGCGTCGAGGCGAGTAACGAGAGCCTGCAGGCGCTGTTCGAGAAGCGCTTTGCTGATGAGCCCTTCGTTGACATCTTGCCCGCCGGTCAGCTGCCAGCTACACGCGACGTGCGTGGCTCTAATCGCTGTGAGATTGCGGTGCGCTATAACGCCGACACCCACACAGCTGTCGTGATAGCGGCTGAGGATAATCTAGTTAAGGGTGCTTCTGGCCAGGCCATACAGAATATGAACCTGATGTTTGGATTAGACGAAACAGCGGGCCTTCTGGGCGTGGCACTCTCGCCCTAGAGCCGGCTTCTTACATTAAGAGTGAGACCCTGAATGCCAAACGTTGTTAAAGGCAGCAAGCAAGAACGGATGCGCGTGGTGCCTCATCGCCCATGGCGAGCGGTCTGGCTGACTTCCGCTGCCTGTGTGCTGGTGGTTCTCTTCGTGCTGGGTGGCGCCTTTGCTGGCTATACTCAGGGCGAGGCGCTGCAGGCCAAGCAGCAGCGCCAGTGGGACGAGCTTGAGGGCGCGGTTAGCAGCCTGCAGCAGGAAAACGAAGACCTGCGCCGAGCTCTGGCTCTCGCCAAGCGCCAGGCGGAAGTCGACCAGAGTGCAGCGCAGGAAGTTGCGGGGGATCTAATTGGCTTGCAGGCTCGCATCGCGCAGCTCGAAGGCGATCTGGCCTATTACCGTTTGGTTGTAGAAGAACAGACAGGCAGTACCGGACTTAACATCTCGAGCTTCGATCTGCGGCCCACGTGCCGAG
>JAYOBL010000154.1:0-2541 GCA_038104835.1 Gammaproteobacteria bacterium
GGAAAGTGTGTAAGTCGAAAGGCTTCGAGGGTTCGAATCCCTCTCTCACCGCCAATATTTTTTGCCGTCGACTCAATATCGCGAAACTCCATAGCCAATCCCCAGCCAGGGCGACGCTCCGCTTATACGTATTCGCCTCTGCTCTGCTTTAGGTCTGCTTTAGGGCCGCGTCTCGCAGAGCCGATACGTTCTTGCTCTTACTCTTCATTTTTGCTCAGTACCCTTTGTCCTTCGCCTTTTGCCCTCTGTCCCTAATTTCTAGCCCTTACCCTCTGATCGCAGCTTCTTAGGTGGTCATGCCGTTCTATCCCTCGGCCAAGCAGCTTTGGCGCTTTAATTACCTCGGCAGCTTAGTGTTCGCTGCTCATACTCAGATTTCAAAGTCTGATGTAGACTGGAACAAATTAAGCAGATCAAGAAGGTTGTCGCTATGCACAAGACCTCTCGCTCCAATTTCTCAAGCCATGGGCTGGTGCCTTTTGGGTCGTCGTGGCTAATCAGAGCCATCGCCTTGCTAACGCTCAGTGGCTCGGTGCTTCCCCGGCTTAGTTCTGCTGCCGATTGGGCTAGTTACGGTGGTGATAACGCATCGCAAAAATATTCCCCGCTCGCCACAATAGATGCAGGCAATGTCGCCGCTTTAACCGCGGCTTGGGAGTGGCAAAGCCCTGACAATGAGACTGTGGCGGCAAATCTTGCCGCTGAGAACTTCCGAGCGGTGCCGGGCGCGTACAAAGCAACGCCGCTGGTAATCGACGGCGTGATGTATGTGCCGACCTCTTTTGGTCGGGTTGTCGCGATAGATGCTCGCAGCGGTGAGACGCTGTGGGACTTCGATACTCAAGCTTGGCGCTCGGGGAGGCCGGCTAACCTTGGCTACAACACACGCGGTGTCGCTTTTTGGGCTGCGGGAGAGAAGAGTCGAATTTTCTTCGCGACGAATGACTCTATGCTGTGGTCTCTTGATGCAGAGACTGGTCAGCCAGACGCTGCCTTTGGTGATTCTGGCCGAGTGGACTTGGCTCTTGGGCTAGGTCGCGAGATAGATAGACGCCAATACGGCGTGGTGGCGCCGCCACTGGTTAGCAACGATAAAGTAATCGTTAACTCGATTATCAATGACGGCCCGCAAACCAAGGAAATGCCGCCTGGGCACGTGCGTGCTTTTAACCCCGAAACAGGGGCTATCGAATGGATGTTTGAAACCATCCCTCAAGCGGGCCAATACGGTTATGAAAGCTGGGAAAACGGCTCCGCCGAATACACCGGAAATACCAATGTATGGACCATGATGAGCGCAGATGATGAGCTTGGCATCGTCTATTTACCGATCGGCACGCCAACGAATGATTGGTATGGGGGCTTGAGGCATGGTGACAACCTGTTTGCCGAAAGTTTGGTTGCTCTAGACGTACAGTCGGGGGCTCGCCTCTGGCATTTTCAGATGGTCCACCATGGCGTCTGGGACTACGATTTGCCAGCGGCACCAACGCTGGTCGATATCGAAGTCAATGGGCGTCAGATCAAAGCCGTGGCGCAAATTACAAAGCAAGGTTTTACCTACGTGTTCGATCGGCTTACTGGGGAGCCGGTTTGGCCAATAATCGAAACCCCAGTACCGGCGAGTCGAGTCCCGGGTGAGCGTCTCTCTCCCACGCAGCCTATTCCTAGCAAACCAGCTCCCTTTGCGCTGCAAGGGATTAGCGATGAGACACTTATCGATTTCACTCCAGAATTGCGCGCAGAAGCCCTAGAGCTGATCAGTCGTTTCGACTACGGCGAGTTGTTCACACCTCCGTCTCTGCAAGGCACGATCAACTTGCCAGGCTGGGGTGGGGGAGGCTGGTGGACAGGTGCAGGTTTTGACCCTGAAACAGGGCTTCTCTACGTGCCAAGCGCCGCCATCCCGATAGTAGTGCAGCTCGAGGCGGCCGACCCTGCCGCGTCGAATTTGCTCTATAAGCGTGGGGGCACAAGCAGCATAGGCGGGCCTCAGGGGCTGCCGCTAACCAAGCCGCCCTACGGAAGGATAGTGGCAAGCAATCTCAACTCCGGCGAGCAGGCTTGGATGGTGCCGCATGGTGAGGGTATCCGTCAGAAGCTAATTGATATGGGTATAGAGGATCCGGGGCCCGTTGGCGGCCCGAGTCGCACGGCGCCGCTTGTTACAAAGACCCTGCTGTTTGTCGCCCAGGTCGACAATGGGCGTAACGTGCTTCGCGCCTTCGATAAAGCGAGTGGCGCGATCGTTCACGAGTTCGATCTGCCGCTACCCCCTCAGGCAGCGCCAATGACGTATGCAGTGGCGGGTAAGCAGTATATCGCTCTGGCTCTAGGTGGCGGTGGAAGCAGTCTTATTCTCGCACTGGCCCTTGATGAGTAGCTTTCATGCGGCTTGAGCGCTCGCCGATAAGCGAGTGCGCTAGAGGCTCGCTCATTGGGTTGGCGGCATGCTAAACTTGTGTCTGGTATCTCTTGTCGGTCCCCGCGCAATGATAAGTTATAAACCCCGCCAGGCCCGGAAGGGAGCAACGGTAGTAG
>JAYOBL010000155.1:0-252 GCA_038104835.1 Gammaproteobacteria bacterium
CGCTACAGCGGTGCAACGCTCGTTTGCGCGCGGCCGGAGACGGGCAGAACGCACCAGATTCGAGTTCATTGCCAGCACGCTGGCCACGCCATTATCGGAGACCCCAAATACACGCAGCGTGATCAGAGTTCTGCCGCGAGGGGGGTAAATAGCCTTTGTCTTCATGCCCAAACTCTGGCCTTCGTACCTGCGTCAAACGCTGAGGCCGTGGAATTCGAAGCGCCCTTAGACGAAGGCTTCGCGCGAGTACTT
>JAYOBL010000155.1:262-689 GCA_038104835.1 Gammaproteobacteria bacterium
TACTTTGTCAGCTAGAAAATCACTAAGTTAAACAAGCAGATACTACTCATAATGTGAGAGTTTCTAGAGAGAAATCTTTGACACAGAGGCGCGAGACGCCTATTATTGCGCGTCTATGTCGGACAGCCCTCAGCCAACGTCTTTTCCACTCTATGTAGATTTACGTAAGGTGTTCTCGCAGCAGGCTTTTTTCGAAGGTGAGATTGACTCATCGAAGTTTGCGAGAGTAGCGCCCCTGTTAGCGTCTGAGGAATTTAGGGTAACCGCGGAGCTGCGGTTTGGCCTAGATAAAAGGTCTAGAAGGCGAATAGGCGGGAAAATAAGGGCTGATTTGAGCGTTGAATGCCAGCGCTGCCTACAACCTTTAGATATCACGCTCGAGGACGACATAGACCTTGCTCTAGTGAGCAGTGAAGAGCAGGCAGCG
>JAYOBL010000155.1:699-2503 GCA_038104835.1 Gammaproteobacteria bacterium
GCTTAGACCCCTGGATCGAATCTGAATTTAAGCTCGATCCCGCGCAGATCGTCGAGGAACAGCTGTTGCTGAGCATGCCACTGGCTTCCTACCACGATAAGGCTGATTGCTCGCCCGTGGAGACAGACGCTGGCATGACGACATCGAATACACCGCAAAGTGGAGAAGATAACCCCTTTGCGATTTTACAGGCACTTAAGGGCTCTCGGTCTGAAGACTAAGAGAGGCTGAACTAGGAGAATGACATGGCTGTTCAAAAGAGTAAGGTAACGCGTTCGCGCAGAGATAAGCGTCGCACACACGACTCGCTCACAGGCCCAACGCTGTCTACAGACAAGACTACAGGTGAAATCCACCGTCGTCACAACATCACCGCAGACGGTTTCTACAAGGGCAAGAAAGTCCTCGATCTCGGCGCTGAGTAGATCTAGCAGGGCTGAGCCGCTTTGGCTGAACAATGCATAGCTGTTGATGCAATGGGAGGCGAGGGCGGTCCCAGTGTTACCGTTCACGCCGCACTTGATGCTCTCGAAGCTAATCCAAGCCTGTCCGTCATCCTGGTTGGAAACGCTGACCAAATCGATTCCGAGCTGAGCTCCGCTGGAAATCCGATTGAAGGCCTAGCTCAGCGTTTTACTGTCGAAGCCTCTGAAAGTGTCTTTCTTGATACTCAAAAACCTGCTGCCATCCTGCGCAGCGGGAAATCCTCGTCACTTTTCCGCGCGCTCGAACTGCATCAGCAGGGGCGCGTTTCTGCGGTCGTGAGCGCAGGCAATACCGGTGCACTCCTGCTAGCCTCTCGTCACCTCTTGAAATCCATTCCCGGCATAGAGCTGCCCGCAATAGTTGCTAGTCTACCCGTTGGTGGGCGCAGTACGCTGCTGCTCGACGTTGGGGCAAATTTGCAGTGTACGCCGCAGCAGCTCGAGCAATTTGCTATCATGGGAAATGAGCTCGCGCGATCTAATTGCGCGCAGCCGCCCCGAGTTGCACTGCTCAATGTGGGTGCTGAGGAGCACAAGGGTACCGACAAAATACAGTTGGCGGCTGCGCTATTAGAGAGCAATCCACACATCGCGTTCGCAGGTTTCGTCGAAGCGAATCAGGCTTTCATGGGGCTGGCTGACGTTATTGTTTGTGATGGCTTTGCCGGCAACGTAATGATCAAAGCCAGCGCTGGCGCTGCGAATGCAGTGATACACGAGCTCGAAGCGGTAGCCGCTAATGGGAACCCATCAACGCAAAATCAGTTCGCTCGAGTTGCGCAAGCGATGAGTCCGCAGCAATTCAATGGCGCGTCGATACTAGGTTTGTATGGCAACGTGATTAAGAGTCATGGCAATGCTAGTCGGCTGGGCTTCGCCGAGGCGGTAGCTAAAGCCTATGCAGAACAGCTAGACGGCATTCCCGATCGAATATTCAAGGCGCTTGCCGCGTCGCGTTGAGCGCCGTCTCTGCTTAGCCCCGGTAGATGTACCGGCGCCTCAAACCGCCGTTCAACCGGCATTAGGAGTCTTTTATGGACCAGTTCGGATTCGTTTTCCCAGGTCAAGGATCGCAAAAGCTTGCAATGCTAAAGGAGCTCGCTGAGCTCCACCCCGAGGTGGGCGCCACCTTCGCGGAGGCCTCCGAGGTTTTGCAGCGTGATCTATGGGAAATTGCCCAGGTAGACAGCGAGAACCTCCTCGATCGAACAGATATCACGCAGCCCATACTGCTCAGCGCATCGATCGCGATCTGGCGTGTATGGCAAGCGCAGGGAGGGGCGATGCCCTCGCTTCTCGCAGGGCACAGTCTTGGGGAG
>JAYOBL010000007.1:0-5260 GCA_038104835.1 Gammaproteobacteria bacterium
CACCGAGTCTGTGGTAATTGCAGCGGGGGCCCGTCCTCTCGTGCCGCCGATACCGGGGCTAGATAGTATCGATTATCTGACGTCGGATTCCGTATGGTCTTTGGCCGAGCTGCCCAAGCGCCTGCTCGTTGTTGGCGGCGGGCCTATCGGCTGCGAGCTTGCGCAAGCGTTCAGTCATCTAGGTTCAAAAGTCACACAGGTCGACAAAGCGCCGCGCATCATGCCGCGCGAGGATCCCGAAGTCTCGACAGCGGTCGCGGCGCGGTTCGCCGAGCAGGGCATAGAGCTGCTTACTGACCACGAGCTGCTGCGCTTTGAAACCGTAGACGGTGAACACTTTATGGAAGCCAAGTGCGGAGAGAAAACCGTTCGCGTAGCCTTCGATAAAGTGCTGCTGGCAATCGGAAGGCGCCCAAACGTGGAGGGCTATGGGCTTGAGGAACTTGGCGTCGCCCTAAGCCCCCAAGGCGGTATCGAGGTTAACGACTACCTGCAAACGAACTTCCCTAATATTTTCGCCTGTGGCGATGTCGCGGGGCCCTATCAGTTTACCCACATGGCCGCCTATCAGGCGTTCTTCGCTGCGGCAAATGCCGCCGCGAACGGGCTATGGCGACTGAAGACCAACTATACGGTTGTACCCTGGGCGACTTTCACCGACCCCGAGGTCGCGAGGGTTGGTTTGAGTGAGGAAGAGGCGAAGCAGCGCGGTATTGCCTACGAGGTCACGCGCTACGACATGGATCACCACGATCGCTCGCTTGCGGACGGTGAAGCTCACGGTTTCGTTAAGGTGTTAACCGTACCCGGCAAAGACAAGATGCTTGGAGTCACCATTGTCGGCTATCACGCGGCAGAGCAGATTGCGGAATTCGTGTTCGCTATGACTCACGGCCACGGTCTTAAGAGCATCGCGGCGGTCACGCATATTTATCCAACGCTTGGAGAGGCGAATAAATTCGCCGCGAATGCTTGGCGCAGTGCGCGTTTGCCAACCAAGGCTTTCCCGTGGCTGAACCGCTTTTTCACTTGGCGTAGGGGCTAGGTGCTTCGCCTTAGCTTCCTTTGGAGTGGGGGTACTAAGCGCGGTGGTCATTTGAAGCCGCGACTAAATAATAGCTGCGGCGAAGCAAAGCTGTAGCTAGTTGAAGCAGTAGCTTATTGAATCAGTGGCTGATCGAAGCAGTGGCTAAGCCTTGCTGCGAAAGGCCATGAAAACACACAGGGCGAAGAGACCGCTAAAGGCGATTAGCGCCATCTGTGGGATGGAGAAAATGCCAAATAGGCGAAAGACTACTTCGGCGCAGTTACCGTCGCCCTTGAGCAGGAAGTTCAAGGTATCGATGAACGGGAAGTTGTCCATGATGTAGGTGAGCCCCGGCCCGCAGGCAGGCACTTCGTCCTCGGGCAGGTTCTGCAGCCAAATCTGGCGGATCGAAAAATAGCTGCCAAAGACACACATTGATGCTGCGATGAGCGACATGAGTTTTTGCGTGCTCGCCGCTGGGTTCGCCAGCGCAGCGATTAAGCAGACGACGCCGCACAGAATAAAGAAGACTCGCTGAGTAATGCAGAGCCCGCAGGGCGAGAGCAGCATGACGTGCTCCATATACAGCGCAATAGCAATGGTCAGTACTGTCACGAAGAAAATACCGAAGTTCATGACGCGATTGCTCGGCAGAGTAATTTGACTCATCTTGCTGCTCCTAGATTCAGACAACACGGGCGCCAGCCCGCGACTAACTCGAAATAAATTATAGCGAAGCTTCGTTCCACTGTGCCAAGAAAACCTCAAAGGGTTCCTGAGGCTCGGCCTCGATGCTGGCCTGCTTTTGCAGGGATTCAAGCGCAGTGGTGGTGAATAGAGCCTCCTGCTCAGGCGTTAGTCCTTCGGGCTTGAGTGCGTCACGCTGCTGCTGTGAGAGCTTGAGAGCGAGCGCCGCGAACGACAAATTCTCGTCTTGCATCTGCTGTAGCATGCGCCCTGACGGCGTAAGCGAGTCGTCGGCCAGCTTTGCCTGGGCAGCAGTCAGCGCGGCTGCGTAATCTGCGCCGCCATGAAGCGTATCGAGCAGCGTCGCTGCATTGCCCAAACCGGACAGCAGTTCGCCGGCCCACTCGCGCATAGAACGCTGTGTCCCTTCTTCTTTGATAACCAAGTCTGGGTCGCGGCCCTGCTCAACCACACGCATTAGGTTGTCCGCGACCTCGAAGAATTCGTCCTGATGGCATTCAGGGCTCGGCGCCAGCAGACAGTGAATCAGGAAGGTGTCGAGGAAACGAGTTTGCTCGGCGTCGATACCTAGCGGAAGGTAAGGGTTGAGGTCTAGCGCGCGAACTTCAACATATTCTATGCCGTTCTCCATTAGCGCTTCGAGCGGCCGCTGTCCGCTGCGCACATTGCGCTTGGGCCGAATGGTGCTGTAGAACTCGTTCTCTAGTTGCAGCAGGTTAGCGTTGATCTGCTTGGGCTCTCCGCTTGCCGCTTTATCTATTTCAACGTACTCGGGATAGGGCGTGCGCATGGCATTGCCTAGACATTCGGCGTAGCTCGTCAGCTCGTTATAGCAGACGAAAAGAGACTTTTGTGCCTCGCTCTTGTAGCCAAGTTTACCCATGCGCAAACAGGTGGAATAGGGTAGGTAAAGAGAGTCTGCCTCCAGTTCCTGCAGCTCATGGTCGCGGCCGCGGACGAAGCTCTTGCAAGCGGCAGGTGAGGCGCCAAAAAGGTATACGAGCAGCCAAGAGTAGCGGTGGAAATTGCGGATCAGGTGCAGGTATTTATCTGTCCGAAAATCCTGCAGCGTACCGCTGTCGCCGCAATGCGCCTGATACTGCGGCCAAAAGCTCTCCGGCATCGAGAAATTGTAATGGATGCCCGCAACGGTCTGCATAATCTTGCCATAGCGATGGCTGAGCCCCTCGCGGTAGAGGGTTTTGAGTCTGCCGACGTTAGACGTGCCAAACTGCGCGACTGGGATCTCTGACTCCCCTCCCAGCGCACAGGGCATGCTGGCCACCCACAGCATCTCCTGATCGTCTAGGTTCTTCAGGCTGAAGCGGTGAATGCCCTCGAGCATGCTGAGGCAGTCTTCTATGCGCTCGTAGGCTGGGGTGATGAATTCGAGCAGAGACTCGGAAAAGTCTGTCGTGATGTAGGGATTGGTGAGCGTCGATCCCAGAACCTCAGGATGAGCGCGCTGCGAGAGCGCGCCGCTGGGGCTGACCCTCAGGCTTTCTTTCTCGATGCCCCTAACGACAGAGCCCCAGCTCGCGTCGAAGCGGTCGATTGCGTAGTAGCGCAGTGCTTGCTCGTGACTAGGCAGCGTAGACTGGGCGGGACTGGGGGAGGTAGAGCTCACGGTGGACCCATCCTATGCAACATAAAGGTACTCGCTGGCCGGCGAGCCCAGAAAGCGCGCATTATTACAAAGAACGCCACGATGCGCTAACTGCATACAGCATCCCGTTGGCCTCTGCTTTGGCTATTCAATTTGCTTAAAACGGTGGATGAGCCGGCGGTCTCTCTTATTCGGTTTGCTGTTAGTCGTGATCTGCGGCTGACTCTTACGCTGCTCGCTAAGCTGTTCGCGCTGTTTAATGCTCTCCTCGGTCTCGGCATAGAGCTGCTGCGCCTCGGGCGCGCCGCGTCGCTGCTCGGAAAGCGCACAAACCCGCACCGTACGCTCATCGAAGCCCTGCCGCAGCCGTATCTCGGCGCCCACTTCTATTTCCTTGCTGGGCTTCGCTCGACTGCCGTCGCACTGCACCTTGCCGCCCTCTATAGCCTGTTTGGCGAGGCTGCGAGTTTTGTAGAAACGCGCTGCCCACAGCCACTTGTCGAGTCGCAGGCGGGAGAGGTCGCTGTCGGCATTTTGTTTTGTCATCTTTATTAAATTTCCCTGCGGCAGCCGGATGGCGAGGTCAAGCCGCGTTTGAAGGCAGGATGTCGCTGAAGTCGTGGACCTGAGTAAATTCCGCGGGCTCTAAACCCGGCGCAGAACTGTCGGGCTTGTGAATGCCAAGCAGATGCGCGATTCCTTCGGCTTGGGCGCGGCGCAGCACGTAAAGCGAATCGTCGAGCAGCAGGGTTCGCTGGGGGTCGAATGCCTCAAGGCCTTGCAGCTTGTCCCAGAAACCTTCGTTCTCCTTGGCTAGCTGCAGCTGGTGCGAGCTAATTAGCTGATGGAAGTAGTCGGCGATGTCGGTATGCTGCATCTTTAAGGCTAGGCTCTGCGGGTGCGCATTAGTCACCAGCACTACGCGTTTGCCCAGCTCTCGCAGCTCGCTCAGCAGGCTATAGACATTAGGGCGAACCTGAATCTTGTGAGTAATAGTCTGTTTTAATCCGGTGATGTCGACATCTAAGGTATCGCGCCAATAGTCTAGGCAATACCAGTTGAGTGTGCCGAAGACTTTTGACGACGTAGCCGCGCAGACCTCGTGCGCCTCCCTCAGGGAGACCCCGCGCTGTTCGGCATAGGTCAGTGGCAAAAGTGTGAGCCAGAAATGGCTGTCGAAATGCAGATCTAGAAGAGTCCCGTCCATATCAAACAGCACGGTATCGATGTCTTTCCAAGGCGGCATTGCGGCTCCGGGCGGCTAATTCAATGGCTGCGCAGTTGCTGTAAACTGCGCCAAGCTTAGCGCTAATTATTTTTGGAGGAAAGGTGAGTAAAACTGAGAAGGATCTGCAGGCCAGTGAGCTCGCCAATTGGGCGGCGGCTGTTATGCGTATCGCGGAGGAGGCGGGTACTCTAATCATGGAGGTCTACATTGCAGAGGGTGAACTCGAGGTGGAGCACAAGTCTGACGACTCGCCACTTACCCTCGCCGATAGGCGCGCGCACCTTTATATAGAAAAGGCTCTGACTCAGCTGACGCCGTCTATCCCTATTCTGTCAGAGGAATCAGAGAGCCTTCCCTATGCTCAGCGCAGCATTTGGCAGCGTTACTGGCTTGTTGATCCCCTGGACGGCACCAAGGAATTTATCAGCCGCAACGGCGAGTTCACGGTGAATATAGCGCTCATCGAGGGCAGCGCGGCGATCCTCGGCGTGGTCCATGTGCCCGTGAGCAAGGTCAGCTACACGGGATTTCTATCTCCTCAAGGTCGCAAAGCGTCGAAATGGCAAGACGGCGTGGAGACAGAGTTAAGCACGGTGAGGGCTGGCGAGCAGCCGATACGTGTGGTGGCGAGCCGTCGCCACGGTGGCGAGCGCCTCCAAGCGCTGTTAGGGCGGATAGCGAAGGAGCATAC
>JAYOBL010000007.1:5270-10273 GCA_038104835.1 Gammaproteobacteria bacterium
GAGCATACTCTCGCAGACGTAATCAGCATTGGCAGTTCGCTAAAGATGTGCCTAGTGGCTGAAGGCTCCGCCGACGTATACCCGCGACTCGCGCCGACTAGCGAATGGGATACTGCAGCGGCGCATGCCGTTCTATGCGCGGCGGGAGGAGACATAGTAGGGTTGGACTTTCGCTCGCTGCAGTACAATCAAAAAGACAGCCTTTTAAATCCGGAGTTTATCGCCCTTGGCGATCGTGACTTCGACTGGCAGCGGCTCTTGATAACGACTGAGTAGCACCGATTAAGTAGTGCCGATTAAGTAGCACCGATTAAGTGGTACTAATTAAGGTCTTGCTCCAAAAAGGTCTAGCACCGAAAGCGCGCACGAAGCCTAAGAATCTATTTAAGACGCCGAGGGTGAAACTGCGGTGTTAGCAAAAGAAAGGGGAAATTATGTACCGTCTATTTATTACACAGTGGCTGCCGTTACCGCAGTGGTTATCTACTACGCGATGGTTATTTAGTTCGCGATGGCTACGCTGCCTTGTTCTAAGCTCGGCAGTCTTCGCTCTGGCTGCGTGCTCTGATTCAGCGCCGCAATCGAGTTCAGAAACCGACGGGGCGGCTGTTCCAGCGCTAAGTGAAACGCAGCGTCTGAATGCGTGGCTCGACGAGCAATACGCCGAGCAGTTGCAATTCAGCCCGATGCTTAAGACTCGCCTCGGTGACAAGTCCGACTACGATCAGCTGGACGACTTCTCCCTCGCGGCAGAGCAGCGCGATCTCGACTGGCTTCGCGAAAGTGTCGCCGAAATGGAAGCGAGCTTCGACGTTGAACAACTTAACGAAGACGGCAAACTCTCATACGAGATGTGGCGATTCTCACTTGAGCGCGCGGAAGCCGGCGTTCCGTACCGGCAGCACGGCTATATCTTCGGACGCGGTGGTCCCCACGCCTACCTTCCGAATTTCATGATCAATTTCCACCGTGTGGATACGGTTGCCGATCTTGAGGCCTACGTCTCGCGCCTAAGCCAAATAGACCGCGCTTTCGCCCAGCTTTTAGAGCGTGCACGCGCCGCCTCGGCAGCGGGCATTAGGCAGCCACGTTTCGCCTATGACTTTGCGCTTGCGGAGATTGAGCGTGTTACCGCGGGTGCGCCGTTTAATAGCAGCGACAGCTCTCCCAATTCGCCGCTGTGGACAGACCTGCAGGAGAAAACCACGGCTTTGGTTGAGGGGGGACTTCTCTCAGCCGAAGACGCGCAGACTATGACGCAGGACATTCAGCTATTGCTGGCGGGTGAGGTGCTTGGCGCCTATGAGGAGCTTGCGAACTGGTTGCGTGAAGACCGTGAGCTGGCCTCGGAGCAGTCGCAGGGGGTCTGGGCGCTGCCCGACGGCGAGGCTTTTTATAACTATCGCCTCGCACAAATGACAACGCTTGAGCTTACCGCCGATGAGATTCATCAGATTGGTCTCGACGAAGTGGCACGCATCCAGACAGAAATGGAGGCGATAAAAGACGCGGTAGGTTTCGACGGAACGCTGCAAGAGTTCTTCGTTTTTATGCGTGAAGACGAGCAGTTCTACTTCCCGAACACTGACGAGGGACGCCAGGATTATCTAGATTTAAACAATAAGTATCTCGATGAGATTTCGGTGAAACTCCCCGACTATTTCGGGCGTCTGCCCAAGGCCGCACTTGAAGTGCGACGCGTGGAAGCCTTCCGTGAGCAGGCGGGCGGCGCGCAGCACTACAATGCGGGCACACCCGATGGCTCACGCCCCGGGGTTTTCTATTCGCATATGAGCGATATGTCGACGCTGCCCATTTTCCAGCTCGAGGACGTTGCCTATCACGAGGGCAATCCCGGCCATCATATGCAGATCTCCATTCAGCAAGAGCTGGAAGATGTGCCGCGTTTCCGTACGCAGTATCGAACCACCGCTTACACAGAGGGCTGGGGGCTTTACTCGGAGTGGCTCGCAAAAGAAATGGGCGGTTTTGAAGATCCGTATTCAGACTTTGGCCGCCTAGGTGGTGAAATTTGGCGAGCAATTCGCCTGGTTGTCGACACCGGTTTGCACGCAAAGCAGTGGAGCGAAGAGCGCGCGGTTCAATACTTCCTCGACAACTCGCCGCAACCCGAAGGCGCGGTGCGCTCCGAGATCCAGCGTTACATCACAACGCCGGGTCAGGCGACCGCCTACAAGATTGGCATGCTGAAGATTCAAGAGGTCCGGCGCAATGCGGAAGCGGCGCTTGGCGAGGACTTCGATATTCGTGAATTCCATGATGTCGTCCTCGGTGCAGGCGCACTCCCCTTGCCACTGCTCGAAGCGCGGGTAGATCGCTGGATCCGCGAATCCCAAGGCTAAGGCCACGGCTTAATGACGAAGGGAAAAAGCTTTCGTCTTGCTCCACCGAAACTCTGTTGAGGCAATCGCATGAGACATAATAAAAACAAACCGGTTTTGGGATCTTTGACTCGGCCCGCCGCTCACTCGCTCACCCGTTCGCTGAATAAGCTGCGCGGTGGCGCCGTGCTTGTCTTATCAGCTTTATTAGCGGCTAACGCCGGCGCTGCCGAACTCGCTGAGCCGGAGAGTGTCGGACTCTCAAAGGCCAAGCTCGATCTTGCTACGGCGCGGCTACAGCAGCACGTGAACGACGGTGATATCGCCGGTGTCGTGGCAGCTGTCGCACGAGATGGCCAACTGGTTTATCAGGTCGCTCTGGGTAAACAGGACATCGAAAAAGACATTGCGATGGCAGAGGACTCGATTTTCCGTATCTATTCCATGGCGCGAGAGATCACCAGCGTTGCCGCGCTCACGCTGTACGACAAAGGCGCATTCGAATTCGACGACCCGGTAAGCCAATACCTCCCGGAATTTTCAGATCAGCGCGTACTCATTGACCCGAATTCGGACGACTACAGTGCCACGCGAGAGCGCGTGGGCGAGATGACTATCGCCCATTTACTGACACACACCTCCGGCTTAGGGAGTCGAAATTCTGCGCTGTATAGAAAAAATGACGTGCGCAATCGCGGTGCTTCTCTCGATGTCATGGTAAGCAAGGCCGCCGCAACGCCGCTCTTTCAAGACCCCGGCACGCAGTTCCGCTACGGCATTCATGCAACGATCATAGGCAAGCTCATCGAAGTTTGGTCCGGTCAAGCATTCGAGGATTATTTACAAGAGGCCGTACTGGATCCGCTGCAGATGGATAGCACTCTGTTTTGGGCTGAAGGTGAGCCAGCCGCAAGACTCGCTCAGCTCTACCGCCCCACTGAAGGGGAGTTGAAGCCCTATGCGATAGAGAGCGTACCGTGGACACAGCGACCCGCGCTGATCGAAGGCGGAGTAGGCCTTCTCTCTACGGTTCCTGATTTCGTAAAATTCTCGCAGATGGTGTTAGAGAAAGGGAAGATTCCAGGCTCCCAGCGCAGACTGCTTTCACCTGAGACCGCCGAGCTCATGTACGCGAATGCAGTGCCCGACGCGGCGATGCCAATAGGCGACTCACGCTACTGGTTGGGCTCGGGCTGGAGCCTCGGGGGGTTCAATGTGGTTCTAGATCCTAGCACCTATGCCTACCCAGTTTCCAAAGGCACAATCTGGTGGGACGGCTCGGCGGGGACTCGGTTCTTTATCGATCCAGTGCAGGGCACCGTGCTAGTCATCATGGCACAGGTCTCGCCGTCATCCGGCGGCGGCTTTCGAGAGAACTTCAGCCGCTTAGTCGATGCCGCTATCACTGTCCGCCGCTAGGGAATCCTGCGCAGTAGCCGTAGCCTCCTGAGCTTGCTCAATCATCGAGGCGATGAGCAGCGGCAGCTCATTGGTGTTGTAGGGCTTGGAGATGCAGCGGATGCTTGGATGGTTGTCTACGCGCTCGCGAAGATCACGTTCGATGAAGCCGGTTGCCAAGAGTATGGGTATCTTGGGCTTTATCTCCAAGATGTGCTCCGCCATCTCAAGGCCGTTCCAGGCTCCGGGCATTACAATGTCGGAGAACACCATATCTAGCTCGGGATAGGCTTCGAACTTCAGTAGCCCCATGGCTCCATCGCTTGCCTCTATAACCCGATAGCCTGCAGCCTTCAGAGCCTGTACCGCGACGTCGCGCACATTGTCATTGTCTTCCACAACAAGCAAAGTGCCGGACTGCCGTATGGGGCCATAGTTTTGCTGCGGCGCCTTTTGAATATTGGCCAGATCGTCCTTCTTCGGCGGGAGATAGAGCTTAAACGTAGTGCCCACACCGAGTTCGCTCTCTACCGTGATATCGCCGCCTGATTGATTGAGAAAGCCGTACACCGTGCTCAGACCCAAGCCTGTTCCACGTCCTTTACTCTTTGTCGTGAAGAACGGCTCGAAAATTTTCTGTGCGACTTCTTTGGGCATCCCTGTGCCATTGTCAGCGACGCTAAGTTCAATATACGGCGCCTCTGTAGAAGACTGACTGACCACATTGGACAGAATCGAAGGGGGTTTAGGCACCGGCCTTGCAGAGAGAGTAACCGTGCCGCCAAACGACATAGCATCCTTCGCATTGATGCAGAGATTCAATATCGCATTCTCAAGCTGCAGACGATCTGTCGCAGCGATGCATTCTTGCTCTGAGGCTAAGCACACGAGATCGATGTCTTCTCCCAGAATGCGGCTGAAAAACTCCTGCATCTCCACGATCATTTCAGACACATCGACGTTGCTCGTATGGAGAGACTGCTCCCGTGAGAAACTTAAGAGTCTATTGTTCAGTTCCGCGCCGCTTTGCGCCGCTGCGGTGATCTTAGCAATAAGCTCCGACTCTTTCTTTGAAGCCTGCAGATTCCTTTCAAGAAACTGTAGATTGCCCAGGATAACGGTCAAAAGATTATTGAAGTCGTGTGCGACACCGCCGGTGAGCCGACCTATTGCCTCCATTTTCTGCGATTGCAGCAGCATGTTTTCCATCTCTTTCAGCTTTGAAAGGTCGGTAAAACTAACCACCGCGCCGATACTTCTATT
>JAYOBL010000007.1:10283-48041 GCA_038104835.1 Gammaproteobacteria bacterium
TCCTTAACGACAGGTTCCGCGGAGTAGCGCACCGGCAGCTGGTGATTAGACTTAGTGCGGAACTGGCTATCGATGAGATTGCTTGCAATGCCGTCTCTGTAAGTGCGCACCATTCCCTGATTATTGTGGTCCGATAGGCCGCCTTCCTCCAGGGGGTTCAGAAGACTGGGCACGGCAATACCAATAAGCTCGTCTTCTTCATATTCCAGCATATGCAGCGCTGACTTGTTGATAAAAGTAATCGCGCCTAGTTCGCTTATGCCGAAAATCCCCTCCTGCAGAGAATTTAGCAGAAGATTCCTTTCCTCAGCCGCGGCTAAAAGTTTGCTATCGGAAGTGGCTTTCTGTGCTTCTAATGCGGCTTGTCGGCGACGCTGTATTCTAAGCTCCTCGTTCGCCGCGGCGAGTCTCTCAGCTTCGGCATTGAGACGCGCTTCGAGTTCCGCGTTCCGCAGCGTAGCCAAAACCTGCGAGCCCGTCTGTGAGCGCGCGCGAAGAGCAATAATGCAATTGAACGCTAGAAAAATGAGAAAACTTAGCACGACCTCTAGCTGATTGTTCTCAAAGTGGTACAGGGCAGTTAGAACAAAAGAAACAGATGCCGCCAAGGCAAAGGCGAAAAACACAACGCGCATCACGGAAAGTGCAATGGCGGCCCCGCTGAGCATGCCGGCTAGCCAAAGCGCCGAAAGCGCCGAGAGAGTTGGTGGGCTAGTAGCCGGCAGCGCGAGAGGGATCAAGCCCCAACAGAGGCCCGAGATCAGGCAGCCAATAATCAAGAACTGATAGCTTGCTTCGTGGCTTTGTTCGTGGCCTTGTTCGTTGTGCGATGACCTTATGTTCTTCAGTATGAAATAGCGGATACCGGTTACAGATAAAACACCCGCCAGCCAGATCGAAAGGGCCCTTACTGAGCTCACATCAAACATAAGAGAGAGTGTGAAAGCGAAGAAGCTCGCTACAAAGTCAGCGAGTAAAACCATATGAAGGCTTTCAATCAGACTGTCTACTCTTGCGCGGAAAAAGGCGTGCGCGCCGGCCCCTTTGTCTATTAGTTTTTCCTTTGCCTCTTCCTTGGTTGCAAAATCGGGAAGATGAGCGGATTGGAAAAGCCGTTCATCGATTCTCGTCAACTGTTCGCGCGCATTTTTCCTTCGAACAGAGTCTCGGGTAGAGCTGTCATTCATGGTAGTGCTCCCCACAGCAAGTAGCGTGTAGTGGTTCGCAGTGTTTTCAACATGAAGAGCCCCTGACTTAGAAACGGCTTAGCTGGTAACAACATGAGCACAGTTGGAAATTAAGCACAGTTGGAGATTAAATAGACGCTCGGGCTCGCGTTCGGCCAAGGTTAGATGCTCGTCATCAAACGCTAGTGTCTGAAGCGAGATTAGTGTCAAACGCCAAGAACTAAGTTTCAATAGAGCGAATTCGCACAATGCCCTTAAGTGAGAAGTTTCGCCTATTAGACTTGTGGTAAAGTGAAGTCATCTTCGTCCAAGCATTAAAAACTTATGACTTACTCAAGCGATCTGCAATCTGCGCGGCTGCTGTTGACAACCACTAGTCTTATGACCGATGAAGCCTTCGCTTTCATTCACAGTCAGTGTGTTTTCGAGGGGAAACTGCAAAATGAAAGCCTTGATGAGTGGCAGGCGCAAAGTTTCGAGCTCGCTTTCGTGGCTGCGCGCCTAGGGGCAGCGTCCTCCTTGCTTAGCTCAGCGCTAGTCAGCAGTGGGAAAAATAGTACGGAAGACAAGCGTGTTGAAGCGAACGAAGGCGCAGCTAACGCACTTAGCGCTCGAGTGGCGCTGACAAATGTTGTGAGGACTTTGAGCAGTATTCTCGGCACTTTGGCGGCGCAGGCTGAAAGCCTTGGCCTTGCTCGTGAACGTATATTCGCGTTCTGGCAAGGCGAAGAGTTCTCACAGCTTGAGGCGCGCTACGCAGGCCCAAAGCCGCTCGCTGCACTGGGAGAGGAGCTGTTAGCAAGCGGCGTTACCCGGCTTGATCCCGGCCTCAGCGAAGAGCAGGCTCTGATGCGCTCTACCTTCGAGCGTTTCACGCAAGATGTTGTGGCCCCCCGCGCAGAGGAAATCCATAGGCAAGATCTCGATATTCCAGAGGAAATAATTTCCGCGGCAGCGCAGCTGGGCTGTTTCGGTACCTGTATACCCGAGCGCTTCGGTGGCCTGCAGTCAGACGACAAGCCTGACAGTCTCAGCATGATTATCGTGACCGAGGAGCTATCGCGGGGCTCGCTTGGCGCCGCCGGGAGTCTGATTACTCGTCCTGAAATCGCGGCCCGTGCACTGCTAGCTGGGGGCACGGCGGAACAGCAGCAGCACTGGCTGCCACGGCTCGCAGCCGGCGAAACACTGTGTGCAATTTCTATCACCGAGCCTAATACCGGCTCCGATGTGGCCTCGGTGTCACTGCGTGCTACTCGCTGTGAAGGCGGTTGGCGACTAAACGGCGGGAAAACCTGGTGCACCTTCGCTGGGCGTTCACAGCTGCTAGTAGTGCTTGCGCGGACAGACCCTGATCCGTCGCTCGGCTACCGCGGCCTGAGCCTTTTTCTTGTGGAAAAACCCGTTAGCGCGGGCCATGCGTTTGACATTGATAATGCAGCAGGTGGCAGCCTGAGTGGACGCGCGATAGCGACACTAGGCTACCGCGGCATGCATTCTTTCGAGCTCGCGTTCGAAGACTACTTTGTACCGGATGCAAATCTCGTTGGCGGCGAAGGCGGACTGGGTAAAGGGTTCTACGCGACAATGGCAGGCTTTGCCGGCGGGCGTATTCAAACCGCAGCGAGAGCAAGCGGTGTGATGCAGGCAGCGTTCGAGGCCGCTGCCGACTACTCAAAACAGCGCAGCACCTTTGGTAAAACCCTCGCCGAATATCAGCTCACGCAGATCAAGATCGCTGAGATGTTTCTTACTATCTCTGCGTCCCGGCAATTCTCCTACGAAGTCGCCGAACTCATGGATAAAGGCGAGGGGCAAATGGAGGCGAGTCTTGTCAAACTGTTCAGCTGTCGCGCCGCGGAGCAGCTCACCCGAGAGGCGATGCAGATACACGGCGGCATGGGCTATGCCGAGGAAGTTGCGGTGAGTCGTTACTTTGTAGACGCTCGCGTTCTGTCGATCTTCGAGGGTGCCGAGGAAGTCCTCGCGCTTAAAGTAGTCGCGCGTTCTTTGATCGAGCGTGCGGGACGCAGGGGAGAGCGGTAGGTGCAGAATCTGCTGAGCGGACTAAGAATAGTCGAGGGCAGCGCGTTTGTTGCCGCTCCCTCAGGCGGCATGACCCTCGCGCAGCTCGGAGCAGACGTCATTCGCTTCGATCAAATAGGCGGCGGCATAGACTATCGGCGCTGGCCTGTGACCGAGGCCGGAGACAGTCTCTACTGGCATAGCCTGAACAAAGGTAAGCGCTCCATTGCTGTCGACTTTCGAAAGCCCGAGGGGCGCGAATTGCTGACTGCGCTAATCTGCGCGCAAGGTTCAGACGCCGGCCTCTTCTTGAGCAATTTTCCTGCTCGCGGCTGGCTCGGCTATGAGGCGCTACAGGCCTCGCGCGAGGACCTTATTTATCTAAACCTTACCGGCGATCGTCATGAAGGTAGTGCTTTGGACTACACCGTGAACGCGCGC
Source organism: Gammaproteobacteria bacterium (assembly GCA_038104835.1). GTDB lineage: Bacteria > Pseudomonadota > Gammaproteobacteria > Pseudomonadales > Pseudohongiellaceae > UBA9145. The sequence continues at coordinate 13,937 of JAYOBL010000007.1, forward strand.
GTGGGCGTGCCGTACCTCAATGGCGACGGCGACACGCCAGTCAACAGTGCGCTGCCGGCTTGGGACATCATTGCAGGGCAGCAGATCGCCCTGGGGCTGTTAGCCGCTGAGCGCCATCGTAGTCGCACGGGCGAGGGGCAGTTCATAAAGCTTGCCCTAGCCGATGTCGCACTCGCAACGATGGGGCATCTTGGCTATCTGGCCGAGGCGCAGTGTAATGCCGAAGCGAGACCGAGCGTTGGCAACCACATATTCGGCACCTTCGGGCATGACTTCCTTTGTAGTGATGGCGAGCGCGTTATGGTGGTGGGCGTGAGCCCCAAACAGTGGCAGGCGATTGTGAGTGTGACAGGCTCAGCGCAAGCGGTGGCGGCGCTCGGCGCTCGGCTGAATTTGGATTTTTCACAGGAGGGCGATCGTTACGCTGCCCGTGATAGCCTGGTTGACCTTTTCGCGCCCTGGTTTGCAGCGCGCACAAGCGGGCAGGTGCACTCGCAGCTTGATCAAGCAGGCGTTTGCTGGGGGCCTTATCAGACGTTGCAACAGCTTGTGCAGAATGATCCCGAAGCGAGCACAGACAACCCTCTTTTTTCGATGGTCGAGCAGCCCGGTGTAGGCCGTCTCTTGACTCCATCACAGCCGCTCAACTTCTCTGCTCTAGACACTCTCCCCGCTGCCCCAGCGCCAAAACTAGGCCAGCATACCGAGGAGATACTTGCGGAGATTCTGAGGCTCAGTACAAGCGAGATTGGCGCGCTTCACGATCGTGGAATCGTTGCAAGCGTTAAGTAAACCGCTCATCAGCGCCCGCTGTTATTTGGGCACGTCCTTAACATGATTTTTTCGAGAAAGTTTTGAATATGAAAGACTGCGACGCAGCGCTCGCCGAGGCACAGGCCAGCGGCAAGATCTATAGCCTTCTAGAATTTGCTGCCGAAAATTGGCCAGATAAGCCCGCATCGACCTACGCGGGTACCACCTATACCTGGGCGCAAACCGCGGCCCGCTGCCACGCGCAGGCAACGCTTTTTGCAGGAGCGGGTGTCGCTCGCGGTGACAGAGTGGCCTATCTAGGCTTCAACTCCAACGTCTGTTTCGAAGGCTATTTTTCCCCCGCCGCCATCGGTGCGATCTTCGTACCGCTCAATTTTCGTCTGGCCCTAGGCGAGCTCGTTGAATGCTTGGAAGACTGCGCACCACGGGTTCTTATCTGCGAGCCTAAGTTTATCAATCCGGCAATCGAACTGAGTGAGCGTTGCCCCAGCATCAAGCAGGTTTTTATTAGCGGCGATGACGAATCACTCGCGGTGCTGCGAACAGACACTGCGGCGGGTAGCCTGAGTCTGCCTTCGTCCTTTTCCTTTCTGGAAACGGACATCGCGGCCTGCCTACAGAGTAAAAAATTAGTGGCACTGGCGCCCAGCTCGGCGGAAGACACGCTGATTCTCTTCTATACCGGCGGTACAACCGGGCGCTCGAAGGGTGTCATGCTCAGCAATAAGAATTTCCTCTGCAATACTCAGGGCTCCATCCCCCTGTATAAGATGCAGGAGGGTTGGCGTTTCTTAATTGTCGGGCCGCTATTTCATATTGCTGCGGGCGCTCGTCTATTCAGCTGTGCGGCGTTAGGGGGGCACGCGATCATACTGCCGAAGTTCGATGTGCCCGAGGTGTTGGCGAGTATCGAATCCTATCGGATTAACTCGGCTACACTCGTGCCCACGATGTTTCAAATGCTTATAGATCATCCGCAGTTTGCAACTGCCGACCTTTCTTCGATGGAGATGGTGGCGTCGGGAGCGGCGCCCATGCCGATGGCGCTGCAGCATCGTGTGATTGAGGCCTTCGCTGGCATTCGTCTTTATCAAACTTATGGCATGACCGAGGCTGCGCCGATCGTGACCAGTCTAGATGCGAAGTATCATGTTTTGGAAGGACCGAATTCGCATAAGCTTTGCTCTGTCGGGCAGCCTGCGCCTCATGTGCAACTAAAGATAATTAGCGAAGAAGGAACTGCGCTGCCGGCGGGAGAAACCGGAGAGGTTCTGGCGCGCGGTGACAATATTATGAGCGGCTATTGGAATTTGCCAGAGCAGACCGCCGTGGCGCTGCGCGACGGCTGGTATCACACCGGCGACGCCGGCTACCTCGATGCGGACGGATTTCTATTCCTTGAAGGCCGCGTGAAAGACATGATCGTGAGCGGCGGCGAGAACATCTATCCGATAGAGATTGAGAACGTGCTCGCGAGTCATCCTGCCGTGCACCAATGTGCGGTCATCGGTGTGCCCCATGACACATGGGGCGAGGCAGTGCATGCAATCTTGCTGCTCGAGAGTGACGCCGCTGCGCCAAGCGAGAAAGACTTTATCGATTACTGCCGCGAGCGCATCGCGACCTATAAATGTCCTGTGAGTGTGAGCTTTAGGACTGAGCCGATGCCGCTTTCGCCCATTAATAAAATTCTCAAGACAGAACTGCGCAAGCCGTATTGGGAAGGGCGCGATAGCAAGCTCGTGTAAGCGAAGCTCGCTGCGGCAGGCTTAGCTTTTGAGTTAAGTCGCCCAACCGCCGGCAAGGGGGATAATCTGGCCGACCATGTGGCGGCAGTCTTCGCTGGCCAAATACGCGGCGAGCTCTGCGGTTTCCTCTGGGCGACCCACGCTGTTCGTCGGCACATTGCGTTTCACATGCTCGAGGAATTTTTCCTGCTTGAGTATTTCGTCGGGGTAGTAGGTCTCGTTATTGATGTAGTTCTGCGCAATGGCGTTGGCTTGAATACCGCTGCGAGCCAACTCGAGCCCCACCGCCTTGATGAACGCGTTCTGTGCCCCACGCGCGGCGCAGTAGGCCGAATTATTGGGTATCCCTTTCAATGGCGCGGCGCTCGTCACTGCGATAATTTTCCCACTGCGCCGCTCTAGCATCTGCGGAGTCACCGCTCTTACCAGCTGCATTAATGGGTCTACTAGGCTTGTGAACAATGCCTGCCAATCTTCGTCCGCAAGCGACTGAACCGGCCCGGTCTTTGGTGGCTCGGCGAGATTTGCCACGAGTATGTCGACCGTTCCCGCTTCGGCGATCAGCGCATCAACCTCTGCTCGCGTCTTGAGTCTGGCGCTGCTCTCCAACACTTCTATTCCGCTGCGCAACAAACGCTCGCTGATGGCGCGTCCCATGTAGCGATCGATACAGGTGACCAGCGCCCGTCGCGGTGTGTCGGTAGTGGCGGATTCTCCGGGTCGTATTTCGATTGTCATTATCAAGTTTCCTAAAGCTCGGCGCGCGCAGTCCTGTTCTAGCCCTTGGGGTGCTCAAGAAGGTGCTGTACGAATTTTTCTAGGGTTTCATAGGGCTGGCAGCCAACGACTGCGAGCCCCTGTGCCGTAAAGGTCGGCACGCCGGTGACGCCGCTAGCGCGGGATCTGGCCCAGTCCTCGTCGACTTTCTCGCTGAAGGCGCGTGTCTCCAAGGCCTCACGGGCGGCCGTCCCATTCAGGCCTAGCGAGTCGACGATGGCGACCAGTGTCTCGATGTCGCCGATGTTCTTATTGTCGACAAAGTAGGCGCGGTAGAGCGCATCGTGCACTGCGTCGTTTTGCCCGTCAGCGTCCGGCTGGTATTCAAGCTGAGCGTCGGCCCAAGCGCCGAGCTCCTGCGCGAGCCGACTATTATAGGTATGCGTGCGATCCCCGTAGTCCAAGCCGGCCTCGGCCATCAGCCCCTTGAGCCGCTGGCGCACAGGTTCGATATCGCGCCCAGCGAACAGCTCCGCCAGAGAGCGCCCCTCGGCGGGAGTCTCGGGGTGCAGCGGGAAATGTATCCAGCGGGTCTTGACCGGGTAGTTGGCCTTGAGTTTTTCAATACTCACGGTACTGAGATAACACCAGGGTCAGACGTAGTCGGTAAAAATCTCAAGCGTCACTTCTGCTGTCATGATGTCCTCAGCCAATGGTTGCGAGCGCTCAGTTTAGCGAGAGAGAGAACGTCTGTCGCCTGCGTCGTCTTGTCTATGGACTAGGGCAGCCCATTTGTCTCGCCCCGTAGTTGGGGTAGACTCAGAGCCTAAATCAGACACGCTGCCCGACGGCCTCAAACTAATAAGAAAAGGAGATCTTGAACATGCGCAAACTACTTACTGGCGGAGTCGCGCTGGGCCTGGCTGCACTGCAGCTTGCAGCCTTACCGGCGACCGTGACCGCTCAGAGCCCTAGTGAGCCACTAGCGATTCTGGTTCCCGGTGGAGGCACTTACTCGCGGCCCATTACGACCGACTCTGATCTTGCGCAGCAGTTCTTCGACCAGGGGCTGCGCATGGCGTGGAGCTTCTATTTCCCTGAATCGATCGCGTCCTACCAAGAGGCCTCGCGGCTCGACCCCGACAGCCCTATGCCTTACTTCGGCCTCGCTCACGCGGCGGGACCCAATCCCAATAGCCGCTACGCTGGTATGCCCGATGACCCCCAGGGCACGGGTTTAGCAGCGATTCGTGAGGCCCTGCGCCGTATTGACAACGCCACTCCCCGTGAGCAGGACATGATTCGAGCGCTGTTCGTGCTCTATAACAAAGATGCTATTCCCGATAACCGTGAGCGCGACTTTGCCTTCGTGGATGCGATGCGGCAGCTCCACAAGAAATACCCGGAAGACCCCGATATCGCCTCAATGTTCGGGGCAGGCTATATGAATACCACCCGCTGGGACTACTGGGAGAAAGATGGCACACCGCGTCCCGGTACAGAGGAGGCGCAGCGCGCCTTCGAGGCGGCGATGCGTGCAGAGCACGATCACCCCGGTGCTAATCACCTTTATATCCACCTGATGGAAGCTTCGTCGCAGCCCGAGCTTGCCATGCCGGCGGCGCAGAAGTTGGAGTCGACTGTGCCCATCTCAGGTCACATGGTGCATATGCCGGGCCACATTTATCTGCGCGTAGGCGAATACGAAAAGGCGATCGATATTAACGAGCGCTCGCAGGTCGTCGATCTGCAGTTTGCCGCGCTATGGGGCGACACCAATTTCCCCAATATCGGCACCTATCCCCTGTCGCACAAAATGCATGCGCCCCACGCGCTCGATTTCGTACGTTACGCGAGCATGCTGCAGGGCAGCTATGCCCAGGCTTCGGAGGCGGCTCAGCGCGGCGCAGCTAGCGTCGGCACTGCCGCTGAGGCGGTAAACCGCGGTGAGAAACGGGTGGCGCATTCATGGATTGTCGATAAGGTATTCGGCAAATGGGACAAGCTGCTAAGCAGCGAGCAGAGCCACAAAGGCACGCCGTATCTCGACGGCATGTGGAGCTATGTCACGGGCAGCGCGCACATTGCTAAGGGCGATTTGGCAGCGGCCGATGCGGCGCTAGAGCATCTGCGCGCCATGGCTGTTGATCCCAAAGTAGATACTACCGGCGTGAGCCCAACCTCGGCCTCGCAGATTCTTACCCTCGCGAGCCACGCACTAGAGGGCGAGATTAAAGAGGCTCGAGGTGATCTCGCCGGCGCGATAGCCGCCTATACCCGTGCGGTGGAAATCGAGGACAGCAACAGCTACACCGAGCCACCAGATTGGTCTCAGTCTATGCGTCTCTATTTAGGTGCAGCGCAGCTGGAAGCTGGCATGGCAGCGGAGGCCGAGGCGACCTTCCGCGAAGATCTGCAGTGGAAGCAGCAGAGCGGCTGGTCGACGTTTGGTCTTTACCAGGCGATTGAGGCCCAGGGCCGCAGCGCCGAGGCGGAGATTGTTAAGCGCCAGTTCGATTCATTCTGGCGCAATGCAGACGTCACCCTGACTCGAGCGCGGCTGTAACTCGAGCTAATTAAACCTGCGTGGCCGGCAGGGAGTCGCTGGCCGCGCAGATCGATTGTGAAACTCCTCGATGGTTCAAGATCCCTCCACGGCGCTGCGTGAATTCCTGCTCGCCAATCCTCGCACCGTTATCCTTACAGGCGCCGGCATCAGCCTCGCCTCTGGTATCCCAACCTACCGCGACAGCAGCGGTAAGTGGCAGCGCAACGACCCCATCCAGCACCGTGACTTTGTCGACAAGCCTGCTTCGCGCCAACGCTACTGGGCGCGCAGCTATGCGGGGTGGCCTGCGGTAGGCAAAGCACAGCCGAATACGGCGCACCGAGCGTTGGCACGCTTGGAAGAGGCCGGCTACGGTTCTCTCTTGGTAACGCAGAACGTGGATCGGCTGCACCAACGAGCGGGTTCGCAGCGGGTCATCGATCTGCATGGTCGTTTAGACAGCGTGGTCTGCCTGAGCTGCGGCGAGAAGTCGGAACGTGCGCTCATGCAGCAGCGGCTGATTGAGAGCAATTCAACGCTGCCAAGCCCAGGAGAACTCGCGCCAGACGGCGATGCCGACGTGCCCGATGAGGTCATTGCCGATTTTGTGGTGCCGCCCTGCGCGAGCTGTGGCGGCGTGCTCAAACCCGATGTGGTTTTCTTCGGCGATTCCGTGCCGCGGGATACGGTAAACGAGATCTTCGCGGCTATAGACGCAGCCGGTGCGCTGTTGGTGATAGGCAGCTCGCTGATGGTATATTCGGGTTTTAGATTTTGTCGTCATGCTCACCAAGCTTCCTATCCTCTCGCGTGTATTAATCCCGGCGCCACCCGCGCCGACGAGCTCTTCACCTTGAAGAGCGAAGCAGACTGCGCAAGAGAGCTTCTGGGTTTGGTGCGAGCTTTGGTCGATTAAATCTGGCCAGCAAAGGCTGGGCTAAACGCCTTTGTGATGGCGGCAGCACCATAGACAGCTATTCGATAAACAAGAAATAAGAAACAAAAAGGGAAGGGGAATAAGCATGGCAAAGGGACAGAAAATCGACACGGCAACGCACTACCCAAAAAGTAAGCTAAGCCTTACGAACACGCTCAAAGAGGCGCTAAGGCCTGCGGCGCTTGCAGTGGCTGTACTAGGTCTGGCTCAGGCGCCGCTGTATGCCCAAGAGCATTTTAATACCAAGGGCGCGCAGGCATCACGCCATACTGCCGAACTGCAGCAAGCGCTTAGAGAGTCTCTTCCGTTCGAAGACACGCGGGACTTCGAAGAATCCCGTCGCGGCTTTATTGCTGAGCCAGCATCGAAACAGATTCTTGGCGCCCAAGGTAACGTGGTCTGGGACATGGCGCGCTATGACTTTTTGTTGACCGGTGAAGAGATTGACTCGATGCACCCCTCGCTGCAGCGTCAGGCGACGCTCAATATGAACTTTGGCTTGTATGAGGTCGTGCCGGATTTCATCTATCAGGTGCGCGGTTTCGATCTAGCGAATATGACGCTGGTGCGTGGTGAAAGCGGTTGGATTCTGTTTGATGTATTGCTATCTAGTGAGACCGCGGCGGCCGCACTTGCGCTGGCGAATCAAGAGCTCGGCGAGTTGCCCGTTAAGGCCGTCGTGTATTCGCATTCGCATATCGACCACTTTGGCGGTGTGCTTGGCGTGACGAGCATCGACGCGGTGAATAATGGTGAGGTCGCTATCTACGCGCCTGTTGGCTTTATGGAAGAGGCGATCTCCGAGAACGTCTACGCAGGCACCGCGATGACTCGTCGTGCGGCATTCCAGTACGGGCGAGTTATCCCTTCGAGCCCCTTTGGGCAGGTTGATTCGGCAATCGGTAAAGGCCTATCAGCGGGAACAACCGGACTCATTCCGCCGACTGTGGTCGTAACGGAGCCGTTTGAGACGCATGATATCGACGGTGTGGAAGTCGTGTTCCAGAACACTCCTGGCACCGAGGCGCCAGCGGAAATGAACGCGTGGTTCCCGCAGCAGAAGGTATTCTGGGCAGCGGAGAATATTACTGCAACAATTCACAACGTTTATACGCTTCGCGGCGCACTGGTGCGCGATGCGCTAGCTTGGTCTAAGCAGATCAATACCGCACTCTATGAGTTCGGCCTCGACGCCGAGGTAATGGTTTCCTCGCATAACTGGCCGCGCTGGGGCAACGAGCGCATTCAGCAGGTAATGCGAACGCAGCGCGACGCTTACGCCAATCTAAACAATCAGGTTCTCAATTTGGCCAATCGCGGCGTTACGATTAACGAGATACACAACGAGTATCAGGTGCCGCCGAGCCTTCAGCAGCAGTGGAGCGCGCGCCAGTATCACGGTTCGGAGTTTCACAACGCGCGCGCCGTGATTAATCGCTACCTTGGCTATTGGGACGGTAATCCGGCAACACTCGCGCCCCTTTCACCCGCCGATTCGGCGCCTCTGTATGTTGAGATGATGGGCGGCAGCGATCCCATACTCGCCAAAAGCCAAGAGTTGAGTGACGCAGGCCAGTACCGCGAAGCGATGGAGCTGCTCAATAAATTGGTGTACGCGCAGCCGGAAAATCGCGCGGCAAAGGACCTTCTCGCCGAAGTATTCGAGCAGCTCGGTTATCAGTACGAAAGCGCGAGCATGCGGCACGTGTTTCTTTCCGCCGCCCAAGAGCTGCGCAGCGGCATTCAAGGGGCGGCCATGCCGCGCGGAGCCAGCCCTACCGTTGCAAGGGCGATGACGACGAGTCAATGGTGGGACGCCGTTGCGACGCGTGTCGATAGTCTCGCTGCGGATGAAATAAACTTTACGCTTAATTTTATTACTCCCGACACCGGACAAAATTTCGTTGTTGAGATGAGCGGCGGCACGCTCTCGAATATCGAAGGCTACCTAGCGCCGAACCCCGACGCGACGATCACGATGAACCGCAGTGATCTCGAGACCGTGATTATGGGACAGGCGACGCTGGGCTCGCAGCTGCAAAGCGGAGTAGGGACAGTTAGCGGCAACGCGGCAGTACTCATGCAAATGAACTCGGTTCTGGTTAATTTTGATCAAAACTTTGAAGTGATACCGGGTACGTTAAGCCAATAAGACCAATAAAATTGAAAGGTTCGATATGGGTCAGTTGAGAAGTCGCTTTGCAAAATTTGCAGGCTGTGCTGCCGCACTGTTTGGCTTTAGCCTTAGCGGGGCGCTCAATAGTGCGCCACCCAATTTCGTTATCGTCATGGCCGACGATCTTGGCTATGGCGATTTAGGCATCTACGGCTCTACCCTCATAAGCACGCCTAATCTCGATCGCATGGCGCTTGAAGGCGCACGCTTAGACAGTTTCTATTCCAGTGCCAACATCTGTACCGCCGCACGCGGTGGGCTTTTGACTGGGCGCTACCCAATCCGCCTGGGTTTGGTCAACGATGTTGCGCGTCCTACCAACGAAGTGCATCTCGCGCCGGAAGAGCTAACCCTAGCCGAAGTGCTAAAGCCCCTCGGCTACCGCACCGGTTTGTTTGGTAAATGGCATTTAGGCAGCCGCATGGAATGGTCGCCGCTTGAGAGCGGCTTCGATACTTATTTTGGCGTGCTGCATAGTAACGATATGCTGCCGCTGGAGCTGTACGATCAAGACGCGATGATAGAAGACCCCGTGGTGCAGGAAACCCTAACGCAGCGTTATACCGAGCGCGCTATGGACTTTATGCAGCAGAGCGTCGCCAATGACGAGCCGTTTTTCGTCTACCTCCCCCATAGCTTTCCGCACGTGCCTCTTCACACTGCCGCGCCATTCGAAGGCCAGTCGGACGCAGGCCTTTATGGCGATGTTGTGGAGACAATCGACTGGAGCATGGGACAGATCCTCAATAAGCTCGAAGAGCTTGGGGTGGACGATAACACCTTGGTTATCTTCACCTCGGACAACGGGCCGTGGTGGGAAGGCAGTCCGGGCCCTTTCCGTGATCGCAAGGGGAGCTCATGGGAAGGAGGGCAGCGCGTGCCGTTTATTGCACAGTGGCCCGGCAGGATACCCGAAGGGATGGTGTCCAACGAGGCCGCCATGAATATCGATCTGCTGCCAACACTTTTGTCATTGGCCGGAGGTGAACTGCCAGCTGATCGCGAGATTGACGGCCGCGATATTTTCCCATTGCTCAGCGAGGGCGCGGAGACTCCGCACGAGGCTCTCTATCTCTTCGATGCCGATCGCATCGCTGGTGTGCGTAGCGGACCTTGGAAGTTGGTACTCGAATCGCGCTATCGCTCTGTGACTAACAGCTTCGACAATCCAGACTCCTACTACGGTCCTGTGGGTTTGCTGTTCGATGTTGTGAAAGATCCCAGCGAAACCTACAGCTTCGCCCGCGAGAATCCGCAGGTGGTGGAACAGCTGCGAGCGCATCTGCGCCGGGGTCAGGAGAAGTATCAGAGCACGATTCTGCCGGCCATGTGGAATCGCTAGCGCCCATGTCTGCCGCTGCTGCCCTAGAGCCTTCAAGATCTCCGCCGCTGCTTCAGGTGGCGGCGCTGTGCAAAGCTTTTGGAGAGATCGAGGTCCTTCAGGGGATCGATTTCGAGCTCGCCTCGGGAGAAGTGCATGCCATACTCGGAGAGAACGGAGCGGGCAAGTCGACGTTGGTCAAATGCCTTGCCGGATTCGAGCCCCGCAGCGGTGGTGATCTTCATTTGGCGCCGCCTGATTCCCCTATCCCCCAAGCCCACTCAGCTCAGGCCTGGACCCATGCGGCGGCGGAGCGCGCCGGCGTTGTGCTCATTCATCAGGAGTTTAATCTCGCCGAGCAGCTCAGCGTTGCCGATAATATTTTTCTTGGCAGCGAGATTCGAGGGCCGGGCAATTTTTTTCTCAATAAAGGGGAGATGCGCAGGCGCTCTGCCGACTATCTCGCTCAGCTGCGCTGCGGCATAGATCCCGACACGCTCGTCTCGGAATTGTCTGTCGCCGACAAGCAAATGGTGGAAATCGCCAAGACCCTCGCCAAAAAGGCGCGAGTTCTAATACTCGATGAGCCGACGGCCGTGCTCACTCAAAATGAAAGCGCAGCCCTTTTCGAACTGATCGATACCCTGCGCGCCCGCGGCGTGGGGATTATCTATATCTCGCACAAATTGGAAGAAATTGAGCGTTTGGCGGATCGCATTACCATTATTCGTGATGGCGAACTCGTCGGCCGCTACGACGCAGAGCAGCTAAGCAAAGATGATATGGCACGGCTGATGGTTGGGCGTGAGCTCGATAGTCTTTACCCGTCTATTCCCAAGCCCGGTCCCAAGCCCGGTCCCGCGCTTGGCGCAGAACACGTACCGGCTCTCGCTGTAAGCGGGCTTCGAGTGACAGGGGCCACCAGTTTTGGCGGGGAAGAATTTTCCGTCAGCTCAGGTGAGGTGTTGGCCTTCGCGGGGCTGGTTGGTTCAGGCCGCACGGCTCTGATGGAAACACTGCTAGGTCTGCGGCCAGGCCCGGTTTCTACCCAGAGTGCAGTCAAAGTGCATGGCAAAGTGATAAGGCTCTCGAGTCTTGCAGACGCGAGGCGAGCGGGTATCGCCTACCTGACGAAAGATCGCAAAGGCAGTGGTCTTCTGCTCGATAAGTCTCTACGCGACAATTTTTCTCTGCTAGCTCTCGATCAATTTTCCCGCGGCGTTATCGACACCCGGGCGGAGGATGCCGCGTTCGCCGAGGCGGTAAAGAAGTTCGATATACGCATGCGCGACACGCGGGTTACTGCGGGCAAACTCTCCGGCGGCAATCAGCAGAAGTTGCTGTTAGCGAAGGTTATGGCGACCACCCCCGATGTGTTAATCGTTGACGAACCCACCCGCGGCATCGACATAGGCACCAAAAGTCAGATTTATCATTTTCTTGCGCAGCTCGCGGCCGCGGGTAAAGCCCTTATTCTTATTTCTTCCGACATGAGCGAAGTCATTGGCATGGCACATCGCGTAGCCGTGATGCACCAGGGGAGTATCGCCGGCGTGTTGAGCGGCGAAGAGATTAACGAGATTGAAATTATGCGCTACGCGACCGGACTCAAAACGGCGAAGCCTAGCTCGAATGGAAGCGAATCATGAGTAAGATCGATTTTAAGACGGCAGGTCCGTTTATTGCCCTAGTCGCCATTTTTATTATCGGGATCTTCGTCAATGAAGCCTTTCTGAGTGCGGGCAATCTCAGCAACATACTCGCGCGTAGCTCCTTTATTGGCATCGTTGCGGTGGGTGCTACTTTTGTCATTACCACCGGTGGAATAGATCTCTCGGTTGGCTCGATGGCGGCTTTTATTTCTGGCTGCATGATTTTGCTAATGAACGCGCTAATGAGCAGTATTGATTCGATAAGTGTCATCATTCTCCTCGCCATACTGGCGTCTGCCGCGATCGGCGCGCTAGCGGGCTTAATTAACGGGCTACTTACCACTAAGGCGAAGATCGAAGCATTCATCGTCACTCTTGGCACGATGGGCATTTACCGCTCGCTAGTGACCTATATGGCCGATGGCGGCACGCTGTCGCTCAATTTCACGATTGGCGACGTCTACAGCGAGGTGTACTACGGCACTCTATTGGGCCTGCCGTATCCCGTTTGGGTATTCTTCGCTGTCGCGGTGGTCGGCTATGTACTGCTCAATATGACCGTTTTTGGCCGGCATTGCTTTGCGGTTGGCTCTAATGAGAGCGTCGCGCATTATTCAGCTATTAATGTCGACCGAGTGAAAACCGCAAGCTATGTTCTGCAGGGGCTGTGTGTCTCGATCGCTACGATCATCTATGTGCCGCGGCTCGGCTCCGCTTCCGGGCAGACAGGAATACTGTGGGAGCTCGAAGCCATCGCCGCCGTGATTATTGGTGGCACCCTGCTCAAAGGGGGCTATGGGCGCGTGTGGGGTACCGTGGTAGGCGCGTTGATCCTGACCTTGATAGGCAACATACTCAACCTCACCGACGCCGTGAGCAACTACCTCAACGGCGCCGTGCAAGGCATGATCGTAATCATCGCCGTCTATCTGCAGCGCGGAGCCTGGCGCCGCAGCTGAGTTAATTAATCGCAGCTGACCGAACTAACCGCAGCTAAGTACCCGCAGTCCATTTGTAGGAAACAAGCTGTAAAAAACACCGAGAGAAAAGACTCATGGGAACCGCTATGTTGGCCAACGTTAAACGTCTAATCCAAGCAGGCACTTTTTTAGCCACCTTTACTATTGCGCTGAGTGCTCAAGCACAAACAATTGGCGTGTCGATCCCTGCTGCGACTCACGGTTGGGCGGGGGGGCTTAATTTCCACGCCGAACAAACTAAGGCTCGACTCGAAAAAGCCTATCCAGACCTCAAAGTAGTGCTGGTCACCGCCGGCAGTGCCTCGGAACAGGCTAACGATCTCGAGGACCTCGTGGCGATCCACCGTATGGACGCGCTGGTTATTCTTCCCTTTGAGTCCGCGCCCCTCACCGGACCGGTTCGCAACGCGAAGCGGCGTGGCGTGTTCGTTACGGTTGTCGATCGCGGATTAAGTGAGCCTGGAATTCAGGACGTTTACGTAGCCGGCAACAATGCAGAGATGGGTCGTGTTTCAGCTGAATACATTAGCGAGCGCCTAGACGGAGAGGGCAAGATTGTCGTGCTACGGGGCATGCCCACGGTGATCGACGAGCAGCGTTTCGACGGATTCATGTCGGCTATTGAAGGCTCAGACGTGGAGGTGCTTGATGATCAATATGCGAATTGGAATCGCGATGACGGCTTCACAGTCATGCAGGATTTTCTCTCCCGCTTTCCAAAAATAGACGCGGTGTGGGCGCAGGACGATGATATTGCCATTGGAGTTATTCAGGCAGTGCGCCAGGCGCGGCGTCAGGACGAGCTGTTCATCGTTGGCGGCGGCGGCATGAAAGACATCGTGAAGCGGGTAATGGACGGCAATGAACTCACGCCTGTCGATGTGCTTTACCCGCCGTCGATGATCTCCACAGCGATGGAACTCACCGCGCTTAAGTTCGTTTCAGGATCGCCTATTGAAGGCGAATATATTTTGGGCTCGCCCCTGATTACTCAGGACAATGCCGAAGACTATTACTTTCCGGATTCGCCCTTTTAGTCAGTGATCGAGTCGTACAACAGAGCGCCTACAGGCTATTCCAGTGCCTACGCTTAGACAGAGAGACCCCACACCCGAGCAGGAAAACAGTCAGCTATGAAAACGATCAAAGGTCCCGCGATCTTTTTGGCGCAGTTTGTCGGTGACAGCGCGCCTTTCGATTCCCCAGACAGCATCGCCGCTTGGGCGTCGGATCTTGGCTACAAAGGGCTGCAGATTCCCAGCTGGGAATCTAGCCTGATTGATCTTGAGCTTGCCGCCGAGAGTCAGGACTACTGCGACGAGTTGCGTGGCACGCTCGCCAACCACGATATCGATATCACTGAGCTCTCTACCCATTTGCAGGGCCAGCTAGTCGCCGTGCATCCAGCCTATGACGAGATGTTCGATGGCTTTGCTCCGCCGCAGGTGCAGGGGCGCCCGGACGCGAGGCAGGCGTGGGCTGTGAATCAACTCATGCTCGCCGCCAAGGCGTCACGCCGTTTAGGCCTGAGTGGCCACGCGAGTTTTCCCGGCGCCTTAGCCTGGCCCTACTTTTACCCTTGGCCGCAGCGCCCGGCTGGACTGGTTGAGATGGCTTTCGACGAACTCGCTAAACGCTGGCTTCCTATTCTTGATGCCTTCGACGAAGCGGGTGTCGATATTGGTTTCGAGATCCACCCGGGTGAGGATCTGCATGACGGGGTGACGTTCGAGATGTTCCTCGAGCGCGTCAACAATCACCCTCGTGCCAACATTCTTTTCGATCCGAGCCACATGCTCCTGCAGCAGCTCGACTACTTAGGCTTCATGGATGCCTACAAAGAGCGTATCAAGCTCGTGCATATAAAAGACGCCGAATTTAATCCCACCGCGAAACAGGGTGTCTACGGTGGCTATCAGCCCTGGGTCGATCGCGCTGGCCGCTTCCGTTCGCTAGGTGATGGTCAGGTGGATTTCCGTGCTCTGTTTTCCAAGCTCGCAGCTAACGATTTCGAAGGCTGGGCGGTGTTGGAATGGGAGTGCTGTTTGAAGCACCCAGAGGATGGCGCGCGGGAAGGCGCACAGTTCATTAAAGATCACATTATTCGCGTGACCGATCGCGCCTTCGACGACTTTGCCGATGCTGGCACCGACGACCAAGCGAATCGCCGCATTCTGGGTTTAGACTAAATGAAGACACCGCGTATCCGACTGGGCATGGTGGGGGGAGGCCAAGGGGCCTTTATTGGGGAAGTTCATCGCTTCGCTGCCCGCCTCGACGACCGCTTCGAACTTTGTGCAGGGGCGTTGAGCTCAGAGCCAGAGCGTGCCCTGGCCTCGGCACTGGAGCTTGGTATTGCTGCCGAGCGCAGCTATTCGAGTTTTGCAGAGATGGCAAAAAGCGAGAGCGCCCGTCCAGACGGCGTGCAAGCGGTTGCTATCGTTACGCCCAATCATCTCCATGTCGCCCCGGC
Source organism: Gammaproteobacteria bacterium (assembly GCA_038104835.1). Classification (GTDB taxonomy): domain Bacteria; phylum Pseudomonadota; class Gammaproteobacteria; order Pseudomonadales; family Pseudohongiellaceae; genus UBA9145. Next base: position 29,263 of record JAYOBL010000007.1, read on the forward strand.
GCTTGCTATGCTCGAAGCCGGTATTCATGTGATCTGTGACAAGCCGCTAAGCAGCGATTATCAGCAGGCGCAGAAACTCGCAGAAGCGGTGCAAGCCAGCAGCGCACATTTCGCCGTCACCTATAACTATTCGGCTTACCCCTTGATAAGGGAGGCTCGGGCGATGGTCGCCGCCGGCGCTCTCGGTGCTTTGCGACTAGTGCAGGTAGAGTATCCCCAAGACTGGCTCGCAACCGATATCGAAACCGAGGGTCAAAAACAAGCCGAATGGCGCACCGATCCTGCCCGCGCCGGGGCTGGCGGCTGCATAGGCGATATCGGCACCCATGCCTTTCACTTGGCAGGTTTCGTGAGCGGCCAACAGCCAGAGAGTCTGCTAGCTGATCTGAGCTCCTTCGTTGCCGGCCGGGCCCTTGACGACAACGCGCATATACTCCTGCGCTATGCCGACGGCGCACGCGGCATGCTGTGGGCGAGCCAGGTAGCAGCGGGTCAGGAAAACGCTCTGCGGCTGCGAATCTACGGCGAACTGGGAAGCCTTGAGTGGATGCAAGAGAACCCGAATGTGCTAACCCATAGGCCGCTTGGCGAGCCAGCGCGCACATTAACCCGCGGTGGCGCGGGCACGGTGGCTGGCGCAGTTACGCGCCTGCCGCCCGGCCACCCGGAAGGCTTCATCGAAGGCTTCGCTACGCTCTACAGCGACTTCGCTGACCTAATAGAGGGAACAGAGGGAACAGAGAGAACAGCAGGTGAGCATCTGCCGTCGGTCGACGACGGCGTTAAGGGTGTACGTTTTGTCGATGCAGCGGTAGAGTCGATGGCAAGAGGCTCGGCTTGGGTAAAATTATAAATTTGCCGCCCGCAGCGAAACACGAAGCACGCCGCGTAGGTGGTAGAGCTGTGCAAAGAATAAATTGAAGCAGTAGCGAAAATGAATGAGGACACCGCCATGCGCAGTGATAAGCCAGCAGATCGAAACGTCAATCAGTATTCAGTAGCGCAGTATTCCAGTCGTCGTCAGTTTTTGCGCGGCGCTGCGCTGGGACTCGCCGGATTGAGCGCAGCCTCTGCGCTGCCTGCTTTCGCTCAGAGCCGTCGAGTAGAGCGCGTAGGGCTACAGCTTTATACGCTACGTAAAGAGATGGCGGCGGATTTCGAGGGCACGCTTGCCCGCGTGGCCGAGCTTGGCTACCAAGAAATGGAATTCGCAGGCTACTTCGATCGCAGCGCCGCTCAGGTGCGTGCGGCTTTAGACACCAACGGCCTTAGCTCTCCGGCCGCGCATATCCCGTGGTCGGCAGTGCGCGATAATCTAGAAGGCGAGATCGAGCGAGCGGTGGGAATTGGCCAGCGCTACATTGTCATCCCTTATCTGCAGGAGAACGAGCGCACGCTTGATCACTATAAGCGTTTAGTTGACACCCTGAACACGGCCGGCGAAGCCTGTCGCGACGCAGGGCTTAAGATGGCCTACCACAACCATAACTTTGAGTTTGAAGCTGTTGATGGCGTGCTGCCCTACGACATGCTGCTTAGCCAAACAGATCCTGAGCTCGTTGACATGGAGCTCGACCTTTTCTGGATCTCCTACGCAGGCGTCGATCCGCTACCTTATCTAAAAGAGCATGCGGGTAGGTTCACTATGCTGCACGTCAAAGATCTCACTGCAGATCGCAAAATGGCAGCGGTGGGCGAGGGGGCGATCGATTTCGCAGCTATCTTCGCACACGCTGAACAAGGCGGTTTTAAGCACTATTTTGTTGAGCACGATAATCCAGTAGACGCCTTCGCCTCGGTCACAACGAGTATTGCAGCGGTTCGCGATTTGCGTTTTTAAGGCGGCTGCCAAGCTAAAAGCGTTGGCTGCGACACAGATTTTCCCAAACTGAAAAACACAGAGAAAAAGAACAGGTAGGAGCAAGAGAATGAAGACCAGAAGAGAGTTTGTTCAAGGGCTAATCCTCGCTGTCGGCGGCGCTGCCACGTTAAGCGCCTGCGGCGACAAAGCCCCAGCTGTCATGGCGACTGCGCCGAATAATCCTGGCCGCTTCTACAGCGGTGACGAGATGGCGCTTGTGAGCCGCGTTGCCGATCTTATTATTCCCGAAACCGAAACCCCCGGTGCTCTGCAGGTGAACGTTGCGGGCTACTTGGACGGGCTGATGAGCGATTGGGCAAATGCTGATACACAGGAACAACATCGCGCTGCGCTTGTGCGGCTTCGCAGCGATCTTGACGCCGCCGTAGCGGGCCCCTTCGAGCGAGCGACTCAGGAAGACGCGGAACGTGCGTTGAGCGAGCTCGATGCGCGTGCCTTTGAAAGCGATCAGAGCCTTGGCGGCTATCGACAGCTAAAAGGTTGGATAACCCAGTCCTATTTCGCCACCGAAGGTGGCGCGGTGCAGGAACTCAAGTGGGTTGCGCTGCCGGGTCGTTGGGATCCCAGCGTTGACATCAACCCAGCCTAGGCAACGCCAGAAGAATTAGAAGAGAGGATCACACAGTGGCAGATTTTGATGCAATAGTAGTAGGGTCGGGAATGAGTGGCGGCATGTCCGCAAAAGAGCTCACCGAGCGCGGTCTCAAGGTATTGGTTTTAGAGAGAGGGCCGGAGATTATTCCGGAACGCGATTACACTGATAATCTCACGCCATGGGAAAAGCCCAATTTAGACAGCGTGCCGCAGGACGAAATCGCGGAGCACTATCCGCGCCAGTACGGCGGCGTAGCTTACGCCATTAAAGAGTCGACCAAACATTTTTGGGTTAAGGATTCTGAGCACCCCTATGAAGAAGCAGAAGGAACCACGTACGATTGGCTCCGAGGCTACCACACTGCAGGCAGGTCAATTATGTGGTCGCGGCAAACCTACAGGCTAAGCGACCTCGACTTCGGAGCGAACAAGCGCGAAGGCCATGCCATCGATTGGCCTATTCGCTACGCCGATATTGAACCTTGGTACACCAAGGTAGAAACCTTTGTGGGTATTTCTGGTAGCGCCGAGGGCCTACCACAGCTGCCCGACAGCGTGTTTCAGCCTGCCTTTGAGCTCACGGATGCCGAAAAGTCGCTGAAGGCGAGTGTTGAATCCTCTTTCCCCGAGCGCAATGTCATTCCTGCGCGAATCGCCCACTTAACCGATGCGACCGATGAGCAGAAGGAACTCGGCCGCAGCAACTGTCAGGTTCGTAATCACTGTCATCAGGGCTGCAGCTTTAAGGCTTATTTTTCGTCTTTAAATGCCACGCTGCCCGCCGCCGAGCGCACCGGAAATCTCACCATGGTTCACAATGCCATCGTACAGTCGGTGGAATACGATGCCGAGAGTAATCGGGTGACCGGAGTGCGAATTGTCGATGCGGTAAGCAACGAGAAGCGCACCTATACTGCCAAGGTGATTTTCCTCAATGCCTCGACCATTGCCTCGGCGATGATCCTGCTGCAGTCAAAGTCCGAAACCTTCGCCAACGGCTTGGCCAATCACTCCGACCAAGTGGGCCGCAATCTTATGGACCATGTTAGCGGCGCGAATGCGTCGGGATACCTTAGCGGCTTTAACAACAAGACCACGTTCGGACGACGTCCCAGTGGCGGAATTTATATTCCGCGCTATGCAAACCTTAATGGCTCGGACAAGCCATACGCGCGTGGCTTTGGCTTCCAAGGCGGAGCTACGGCGGTAGGCAATGCCGGCGGACAGATTCCGGGCATTGGAGGCGCGTTTAAAGAGGAGCATCGCATGCCAAGCGCGTGGCGCATTGGTATTGGCGCGTTCGGCGAACAGCTCTCGAGTCCAGACAACCGGGTAACGCTGCATGAGAGCAAGCGCGACAAATGGGGTAACCCACTCGCGGTGTTCAACGTGCGCTACGGTGAGAATGAATACAAGATGCTCGAAGAAGCGAGCAAGGACGCGGTAGCAATGCTCGAAGCGGCGGGCTGCACCAATATCACGGCAACCGATGTTAATCTCACCAAGCCGGGTAATCGCATTCATGAAATGGGCAGCGCGCGCATGGGTCATGATCGTGAGACCTCGGTGCTTAACGGCTGGTGTCAGGCGCACGATGTGCCAAACCTATTCATCACCGACGGTTCATTTATGACCTCCGCCGGCTGCCAGAATCCTTCTCTGACCTATATGGCATTCAGTGCGCGCGCGGCAAACTACGCGGCTGATCTTATTGCGCAGGGCGAGCTCTAGAGCATTAGCCCGATGGATAAGTCACTGACGCCCATGAAAAATTTGGGGAGCAGTTGAAATGAAGAGGACAAAGGGATTTAGCCAATGCTAGCGCGCAGCTATTTACTGCTTGCTCTGTTGGGAGCTGTGGTTCCTTTCCTCTTCTTCATCGACTTTTTCGCTGAATACGGAATTCATGTTCCAAGTTTTATCGCAGCGCTGTTCGCCAACGGCGCCGCGGGGGGCTTTACCGCGGACCTGCTCATTAGCTCCTTTGTTTTTTGGCTATTCATGTTCGCCCAGCGCAGCAAGTCAAAAGACGCGCCGTTTCCCGCTCTCTTCATTATCCTGAACCTCAGCATTGGGCTCTCCTGTGCTCTGCCTGCCTATCTCTATGTTCAGACGCGCCGCGCATCCAAAGGGCCAGCGAATTCACAATGAAAGGCGTGAAGAAACAGCATCTGCCGGAAAAGACCTGCGAGGTCTGTAAGCTCCCGTTTAGCTGGCGGAAGAAATGGGAGAAAAATTGGGAGCAGGTGAAATACTGTTCTGAGCGCTGTCGCCGTAATGCGAAGTGAGTCGAAGCTGAGCTAATAGATAGTCTTGTGTCTAACAAGGGGAGCTGACAGATAGCCAAAGACACACTTCAGGCTTCGCTTTCCCGAGGCTCAGCGACTGTATTTGTTGGCTTATGGACGCAGGCGCGTTTCATTAAAAGCCTCAAACTGGCTAAGATAGACTTTACCGCTGAGTTTCTGCAGAAAATCTGTTCTCTTTAGCATATCCATCACCGGACCTTTCACCTCAGAAAGGTGCAGAGTAATACCTTGTTGTTGGAGGCGATGGTTAATCGCCTCCAAGGTCTCTAAGGCGGTGAAGTCGATTTCATTCACTGCGGTGCACATGAGGATTACCTGAGAGATTTCGTTCTTAGTGTTAGTCTTAGTTTCTGATGTGGGCTTGGCAAAAAGCACAGCCCTATAAATATAGTCTTCCAAATAATTCGCGTTAGCGAAAAAAAGACTCTCATCGACTCGTAGGCTTAGAACCTGCGGATCCGTCTCAACGCTATGGCGCAGAACATTGCGAAAATGCTGCGTGCCAGGTAGCAGGCCGACCTCGGCAATATGCGGCTTGGAAGTGCGGTAAAGGTGCAGGCTCAACGACACTAAGATGCCGCAGGAAACACCCGCCTCCACGCCAAACCCGAGCGTGAATAGCATCGTCACGAGCACGGCAGCGGTGTCCGATTTCGACACCTTCCACGTTTGCTTAATCACATGGAAATCCACGAGCGCTATCACGGCGACGATGATCGTTGCTGCGAGTGTCGCCTTGGGCAGTGCGTACAGCAGTGGTGTAAAAAACAATGAGACTAAGCCGATGAAAAGTGCGGTCATCAGGCTAGCTGCCTGCGTGACGGCGCCGGCGTCGAAGTTAACCACCGAACGCGAGAAGCCCCCAGTCACAGGCAGACCTCCAGATAGGGCCGAGGCGACATTGGCTGTGCCAAGGCCTATGAGTTCCTGATCGGGATCGATACGCTCCTGACGCTTACCGCCTAGAGTCCGACCAACGGAGACCGACTCAACATAACCGATAATTGAGATAAGCAGAGCGGGAAGCCATAGCGTCTGTAACAGCTCAATAGAAAGCTGAGGCATAGCGAGTGCGGGGAGCCCGGACGGGATATCACCCACCACGGCGACGCCGCGGGATTCCAACTGTAGGCTCGAGGTGAGCGCGATAGTCGCGATCACCGCAAGAACAGGCGCAACCTTCGCACAAAGCTGAGCCTGGAACGCACTCAAGCCCAAGGCGCTAAGTATTCGTACGCCCTGCGAGCGTACTAGAAACAGAAAGACTAAAACGCCGCCGCCAAGTGTTAGCGTGGGTAGATTCAGAGTAGGCATTGCCACGAGCAGTGAATGCAGTATTTCACCGAGCGTGTCACCTCCGGCATTGACACCGAGTAAGTGTCGCAGCTGACTCAGGGCAATAATAATCGCTGAGGCGGTGATGAAGGCAGACACGACTGTGTGGGACAGAAAATTGGCAAGGAAGCCGAGTCGAAGGAAACCGAAGATCATCAGCATGCCGCCGGATAAACCAGCCAGCGTAACGGCAGCGGCAGTGACGCTGTACTGACCGGCCGCCGCGACCTCGCCCACGGCCGCAGCGGTCATGAGCGAGGCGATTGCCACGGGCCCGACTGACAGCGTACTGCTGCTGCCGAAAATCGCATAGACCGCTAGGGGTAGAATGCTCGCATAGAGGCCGACCTCCGCCGGCAGGCCCGCGAGTAGCGCATAGGCCAAAGACTGCGGGATCAGCATAATGCTTACGATGATCGCTGCAATCAGATCGCTGCTAAATGTCTGGCTGTTGTAGCTGCGCAGCCAGCGCAGCGCAGGCACCATCGCCTCTATCCTTGGCATGCTCATCCTTCTCTTAAGTGGTTGCTAAGCTGCTATCACGCTGACGCATCGCGCAGAGCCTTGAGTTTCTTCGGTCCCGCGAGCCACTCACGACCTTTCAGCATAGCCTGCCAATAAATGGCCGGCAGCATGTCTTTCTTGAGAACCCAAGCCGCCCAAGTGGGGGCTGTGCCGTTGAGGAGAAACTTCGGGAAAGAAGGCAGCAGTTTGCCGCCGTAACCGAACTCAGCGAGGACGATTTTTCCGCGTTGTACAGTAAGCGGGCAGGAACCATAGCCATCATAGCCAGCGCTGAGCTCCTGTCCTTTCATAGACGCCACGATGTTGGCTGCGACAACAGGCACCTGTTTGCGCACTGCCGCCATAGTCTTCGCGTTCGGCGTGTTCATCACATCGCCAAGCCCCCAAATGTTGGCAAACTTCTTGTGCTGAAGGCTGAACTGGTCGACGTCTAGCCAGCCTCCAGAATCGGCGAGCGCGCTCTGCGCAACAAAGTCCGGCGCCTTCTGCGGCGGGCAGACATGTATCATATCGAACTCTTCACAGCGCAGTTCCCCCTCGCTGTCCGCTTCGTTCGACTTAAAATAGGCGCGCTTGTTCTCGCCGTCTACTTCGACCAACGTGTGATTGAAGTGTGTCTTTGCCTTGTATTTTTCGATGTATTTCTGCAGCGCAGGAACGTAGGCGGCTACGCCGAACAACACGCCGCCGGCGTTGAAGAAATCGATGCTGATATCCTTTAGCGCGCCGCTTCGGAACCAGTGATCGCCGGATAAATAGAGAGCCTTCTGGGGAGCGCCTGCACACTTAATAGGCATCGGCGGCTGGGTAAAGATCGCTCGGCCCTTCTTCAAATTCTGAACTAACTGCCACGTATAGGCGGAGTGCTCGTAGGAATAGTTAGAGGTTACGCCGTTCTTGCCAAGACTCTCTTTCAAGCCCTTGATTCCGTCCCAGTTAAGTACGAGTCCCGGAGCAACGATTAGATGTTGGTAGTGCAGCGACTGATGATTGTCTAGCTGCACCGTGTTCTGTTCAGGGCTAAAGCCAACGGCGGCCTGTTTGATCCATGAGACTTTGCTTGGAATAAGATCGCTCATGGCACGCTTGGTTTGCGTATTGGAGAAAATGCCTCCGCCAACCATGGTCCAGCCGGGTTGATAGTAGTGCTCCTCTTTTGGGTCAACTAAGGCGATGCGTAGTCCGCCGTCGCGTTTTAACAGGCTGGACGCCGCTGCGATGCCGCCGGATCCTGCGCCGATAATAACGACGTCGTAGTTTTGCTGCGCTGAATTCTCCGCTGAGTTCATGTCTTCTCCTTTGTAGGGCTTGATGGCTTCGCTCACGTCGAAGCCCGCCTCTTTTGCTGTGGCTAGTATTGATTCTGGGTCTGCTCCGCCGCTTACCTTGGCTGCGGACCAAAGGCAGGTTGAGCGATTGCCGGTTCGACAATAGGCATGCACCTTTCGGTTCTCGGACTCGGCGTTTACCAAGAGTTGTGCGAATTCGTCGACCTGCTGCGGCGTCTGCTTGCCAGCTGCGAAAGGCAGGCTAAGCATTTCGATTCCCCGCGCATGAGCCTGTGAGGCAAGCGCTTCGAATGCAGGTTGATCGTCCGCCTCGCCGTCTGGGCGATTGCACACCAGTAGCGAGACTCCAAGTGTTTTAAGCTCGTCTAGATCGCCTTCTTCGATCTGTGCGGAAGCGGTGAGTGTGCTGTCCAATGTCATTATGCGCATGCGCAAGCTCCTCTAATTTTTGTTCTATTTGAATGCGTTTATTGGGACTTTTAGGTACACCATGCCGTTGTCTTCGGCCTCGGGCATTTCCCCGGCGCGAACATTGACCTGCAGCGAGGGTAAAATGAGATGGGGCATCGCAAGTGTCGCGTCTCGCGCTTCGCGCATCTTCACGAATTGCTCTTCGCTAATCGACTCGTTCACATGAATATTGCGCTCTCGCTCCTCAGCGATGGTGGTTTGATATTCGAGCTCGCGATCGTTCGGGCCGTAGTCATGACACATGAATACTCGAGTCTCGCCGGGTAGTTCGAGCAGGCGATGAATAGAGCGGAATAGGGTGGAGGCATCGCCACCGGGGAAGTCGGCACGGGCAGTGCCGGCGTCGGGCATAAACAGCGTATCGCCGACGAATAGCGCATCGCCAATAAGATGCGACATGCAGGCCGGAGTATGGCCAGGAGTGTGGAGCACCTTCGCCTCGAGCGTACCGATTCTATAGGTTTCATTGTCGGTAAATAGATGATCGAACTGGGAACCGTCGGCGGCGACCTTCTTTTCGATGTTGTAGATGCCGCTGAATACTTTCTGCACGACCTTAATCTGCTCGCCTATCGCGAGCTTGCCACCAAGCTCGTCGCGCAGATAGTGACCCGCAGAGATATGATCTGCGTGCGCATGGGTTTCGATAATCCACTCGACTTGCAGGGCGTGGTCGCGAACGAACTTAATTATGGCATCGGCGCTCTCGTGACCGATCGTGCCCGAGGCGTAGTCTAGGTCTAGAACGCTATCGATGATTGCACAGGAGTTTGAATTCGGATCTTTAACGATATAAGAGAACGTATTGCTCTCGGCATCAAAAAACGGCGTGACAACAGGCGTGCCGGCTTTGGTCGACGGCGCCGCGTTGGCGATAAGTGCGTTCATGCAGACCTCCTTGGTCGCTAAGTAAAGGGTAAAGCGCTACTCGTAGCTGAGTGGCTGCGACTTACCGTAGAAGATTTTGTAAATAAAAATCGTATACATAAGGATCATGGGCACAGCGAGTACGGTGCCAATGAGTGCGAACTTAAGTGAGGCTGTCGATGCCGCGCTTTCCCAGATGTTCATCTTGCCGATGACGATGTCAGGGAAGATGCTGTAGGCCAAACCGAGAGCCATCATCAGACACATCACAACCATGCACACGAACACGATCCACCCATAGCCCGCATCTAATATTTGCTGGCGCGACAGAATCCAAAGCGCGGTAAAGAACGCGACGGCGGTCATTAGTGGTATGGGCATGAGTCCTATCGCCGCAGGCAGGGTGAACCACTTACCCGCTATTTCACTGCTGGCGATGGGGGTCGCGATGGAGATTAGAAACAGGCCGATGCCCATAGGTAATATGGCGACTCGCGCCCATTGCGCCGCCTTGTTGTAGAGCTCGCCGCTGGACTTAATAAATAGCCAGCCGCAGCCAAGCACAACGTAGAACGCGGGCAAAGAGAGCGCGATTGCAATCGAGAAAGCAACGCTAGTGGGTCCGGTCTCCAGACCCATTACATAGGAGCCGAGCATCCAGCCCTGCGCCATCGAAGCGAGTAGTGAGCCGACAAAGAACAGCGTGTTCCACAGGCTCTTATACTCTGCAGCGACCTTTACTCGAAAATCGAAGGCGACGCCACGCAGAATCAAACCAAACAGCATCAAGGTGACTGGAATGTAGAGATGCGTAAGGATGAGCCCGTGCGCCGACGGAAACGCGATAAGCAGTATGCCAATGCCCAATACGATCCAGGTCTCGTTCGCGTCCCAGAATGGTCCAATGGCTTCGATCATTTTGTCCTTATCGTCATCGCTCGCGAGCGGCAACAGGATGCCGATGCCGAGGTCATAGCCGTCTAAAATAATATAGAGCAGCAACGCGAGGCCCATGAGGCTGACGAATATAAGGGGTAGCCAGTATTCCATTACGCAGCCCCTACCGCAGGTACCGTGGGCTTAGCACCAGCGAAATCGATGTTGGCACGAAGCGAACGCGCGGGTTTAGATGCCAAGGTCATAAGCGCAAAGATGTAAAACACTAAGAGAAAGGCGTATAGCGCGAGATAGCCAATTAGTGTACTCAACACCATGCCGCCGGCGTGATCAGCCACGACCTCGCTTGCGCGAATATAGCCCTGAACAACCCAGGGCTGGCGCCCGATTTCGGTGACATACCAGCCTGCCAGCGTTGCAACCCAGCCGGCGAATGTCATCGCACTCAGGGCGCGTAGCAGCCAAGGGCCGACTCGATCTTTGAGTAGCGCGAACGCTCCCCACCATGCGACAGCTAGCATTAAGAAGCCGACGCCAACCATGATGCGGAAGCTCCAAAACAGCGGCGCTACCGGTGGGTGTGCGTCTTCGAATTCATTGAGGCCCTGCAGCTCGCCGTCGGCATGGTGAGTAAGAATAATACTCGCAAGCTTGGGTATCTTGACCGCCATGTGAGTTGTGCGCGCTTCTTCGTCAGGAAAACCGAACAGCGTGAGCGGCGCGCCTTTCTCGGTTTCCCAAATACCTTCGACGGCTGCGATTTTGGCAGGCTGGTTCTCAAGCGCCACCAGACCATGCATGTCGCCGACAAAAATTTGAATGGGCGCCAGAATAGCAGCGAGTACCACGCCTGTACGAATGACTTTCCAAGTGGCGGGCCCGTCGACATTGCTGCGCGCGCGCCAGGCGCTAATACCTGCGACAAAGAAAGACGCAGTTAGCAGCGAGGCAAGCACTACGTGAATAAAGCGATACTTAAACGATGGGTTGAAGACGATCGCCCACCAGTCGTCCACCATGAACACCCCGTTCTCGATCGTGAATCCGGCAGGCGTGTGCATCCATGAGTTAAGGCTAATAATCCAGAACGCAGACAGCGTGGTGCCAATCGCTACCAAGAACGCGGAGATCAAGTGTGTGCGGTTAGAAACTAGGTTTTTGCCGTAGAGCATGATGCCGAGGAAAGAAGCTTCGAGGAAGAAAGCGGTGAGCACTTCGTAGCCAAGAAGCGGCCCCGCGATGTTTCCAGCCCGTTCCATAAATCCGGGCCAGTTTGTGCCGAACTGGAAGCTCATGGTGATGCCAGAAACCACGCCGAGGGCAAAGGTTAGCGCGAAGACTTTAACCCAAAAGAAGTAGGCATATTCCCAATCCATGCGGTCATCGCGATCGCTGAATGTGTAGCGTAGGCGAAAGTAGACGAGCAGCCAGCACAGGCCGATAGAAATACTCGGAAACAGGATGTGGAAACTAATGTTCGCAGCGAACTGAATTCTCGACAGTACGAAGGGGTCTAGTTCCATTGCTTGGGTCTCCGGGTGATGTGATTGCTGAAACGTGATCGATCTTAGAGTGCGTAAGTCCAAATAGCCCAGCAGACGAGGGCAGTTACAGGCGCAACGAATAACATGAGTACCATATTCTTAACGTGAATCATTTCAGGCTCCTTGTGCGCGGCTGAGGCGCTTTTGATCCTGCAGAGGAGGGCTTCACTCTGCTTACGCCCAGTCTATGCAGAACCCGTGCCAAATGCCGCGCGCGCGCAATAACTAACTGATTTTATGAGAATAAAACCTATCGATCAGCGATTTGCGGTTAGCTTCTATCCTTCGGGCGACAGAATTAGACAAAATCTTCTGTCACTAATGACAGTAAATGCCATTTATGGCAAAATTCATGTCGAATCAAGCAGAATTTTGAGAGTCTCGCACTATGCAGCTTATAGCCACAGACAAAGTCCGTGATCTTGGGGCGATGCTCGAGGGGTATGAATGTCCCGCTATTCTGGTGTCTGCCGACTATCAAATATTGGCAACGAATGAGAATTACCGCGAGGCCTTCGGTGAAATAGAGCTCGATTCCGTCCCGCGCTGCTACGAGGTCTCCCACGGTTACACCAAGCCCTGTGATCAGTCTGGCGAAGACTGCCCGTTGGGCGCGGCTGTCGCTTCGGGTCATAAAGAGCGCGTGCTGCACATTCACCAAACTCCTCGCGGCCGAGAGCATGTCGATGTCGAGATGCTGCCGATACACGATGCCAGCGGAGAGCTTGCCTACTTCGTTGAACTCCTGCGCCCCGTGCCGCTGGCTAGCGGCGAGGTGGCTAGCCAAGAGCTTGTAGGGTCCAGCGCTGCCTTCGAAAAAATGCTCGCAAAGATCGCCCGTGTCGGTGCAACCGACGCCTCGGTTTTACTGCTCGGCGAGTCGGGCACCGGCAAAGAGCTCGCAGCGCGCGCCATCCACATGGCGAGCACGCGCAGCGACAAGCCTATGGTGACACTCGAGTGTGCTGGACTCTCTGACTCCCTCTTCGAAAGTGAACTGTTCGGTCATGTAAAGGGCGCGTTTACTGGCGCTCACACCAACAAAAAAGGTTTAGTGGAGCAAGCCAACGGCGGTACGCTTTTCCTTGACGAGCTCGGCGATATTCCTCTCGGGATGCAGGTGAAGCTCCTGCGACTTTTAGAAACAGGCACCTTCCGTCCTGTTGGCAGCGGTGAAGTGAAGACTAGTGATTTTAGGCTGGTCTGCGCAACCCATAAGGATCTGCGGGGAATGGTGAACAGAGGAGAATTTCGGAACGATCTTTTCTACCGAATCAATGTTTTTCCAATCTCTATTCCTTCGCTCGCCGAACGCCTGGAAGACTTGCCTGCACTAAGCAAAACAATCCTGCGGCGCTTCAAAGGGGGCGAGAAATACCACCTCACCGACTCCGCGGTAAAAACCCTAGGCGCACATCGGTTTCGCGGTAATATTCGTGAGCTGAGGAATCTTCTCTATAGGGCTATTGTGCTCGCCGATACTAATGTTATAGACCAAGGGGTTATTCAACTGTGCCTTGATGAAGACTTGGACGCCGTGAGTGAAATCAGTGCGGGATCGACAAGCGCGTTCGAAGGTTGGGCAAACCAAGATTCAGAAATATTAGACTCGCTACGGGACGGCGGTAGTGCGAAAGAAGAGAGCCGCGTTGACTCTGGCGGTACTTGGAAATCATTGAAGCAGCAGGAAGAGAGCCATATAGCCTCAGTTCTTGCCTACTGCGGCGGAGATAAAAAGCAGGCCGCCGAAATACTGGGGCTGAGTGAGCGATCGCTGTACAGGAAGCTGCAAGCCTCGGCGAAAAATTAGCACGGCCATTTATAAGAAATGAAAGAGAACGTGGAGAGAAAATGAAAACAGTGAAAATTGAACACGACTTTCCCCAGCCTGCGGACGAGGTGTGGGCGATCTTCGCCGATGTCACGCGCTGCGACTGGGTGCCTGCGGTAGAGGAGATAAAGCTCGAAGGCGACGTGCGGAGTTTCGAGATGGAAGGCATTGGCGAGGTGCAGGAGCGCATCGTGCTGTTAGATCACGAGGCGCGTAAGCTGCAGTACTCAGCGATCAAGGCGCGTTCTGTGCTCGAGCATCATCTTGCAACCATACATATCACTGGCGACGAGTCCGGCTGCCATTTCAGCTGGCAAACTGAGATCGCGCCGGACGAGTTCGAACCGGCGATACAGCAGGGGATGGACGCGGCTTTCGAGCAGTTAAAGCGTCTGCTTAGTTAAAGCGATAGTTAAAGCGAGAGTAAAACCTCTAGCCAGATCTTGAATAATAGAGAGCGTTGGAGTCGTTGCAGTGCTCAAAAATAGTGCAAGCAATGCAGCGACGAACCAATTTCGGAGCACGGCAGAACGGCGAGGGCCCTATCGGTGTGGGTATCTGACACGCAAATCGTAGAGGCCAGCGTTGACCGCGAATCGGCCGGCGGCAACATACAGCACTGTTTTTGCGAGGAAATATTTTCTTGTGGAGCTAATTTCGACGCTTGGTTAAAAAATTTTTATCATAATTGTGAACTTGGTACGCCCGTTGCAACGTTACCAGCACATACTGGAAAACGCTTTCCGATACTTGAGGAGATTCTCTCCCTCTCTCATCTCTTCGGAGTGCACCAACCTAGTTTTCGGTATTTTTAGCCCGCCAGCGCTCGCGCTAGGCGGGTTTTTTTATGCTCTGGCAAGGCTCAGTATAGCAACCGCCGTGCGCTGGCCCATCTGCCAGCTTAGAAGTCTTTTCCCGTGGGAAGCAGAAACTCTGCTTGCGGATTTTCCAATCTGCCCGATAATCAGACTCCACACCAAGGCTCGTCAGTGAGTCGTATAGAGTCGTTATTGCCCATGAGCGTGCTTTCGCTTTTCGAACCCAGCGGCCTCCCCCGCGATCCCCGCCAAGCGCAGCCGCGGGACGGTGGCTACGACGAAGGGCTGTTCGCACAAATCGCCGAGCAGCTGCGCACGCGGGGCTTCAGTGTAAACCCCGCCGCGGTGCCATTGGACGTTGTGCTACCCCTACAGCAGCACGTTCTTGGTATGGGGGCTGAGAAATTCTCAGCGGCTGGCATAGGCCGCGGGCGTAAACACACCCATAGCCCTTTCGTGCGTACCGACGCAATCTGCTGGATCGACGGCACCTCGGCAGCGGGACAGGCTTGGCTAAACTGGGTGCAGGCTCTACAGCAGTATCTCAACAAGCAGCTCCTTCTGGGCCTGTTCTCATTCGAAAGTCATTTCTCGAACTATGCGCCAGGGGATTACTACAAACGCCACAAAGACGCCTTCAAAGGTGAGGCCAATCGAGTGTTGTCGCTAGTGCTTTATTTGAACTCTGCCTGGCAACAAGACGACGGTGGTGAGCTTGTTCTATATGCTCCAGAGGATGAGAGGCCGGGTGCATTGGCTTCCTGTGGCATAGACGACGGCGGGCTCAAGGTGACGCCGCTGCTAGGCACGCTGGCGATTTTTCTCAGTGAAGACTTCCCCCACGAGGTACTGCCCGCTGCCCGCGATCGCTATGCTATAGCAGGCTGGTATCGGGTGAATGCCTCTCGCGGTGAGCGGGTTGATCCCCCGCGGTAAAGTGGCAGCGACGAAATACCCGCGTCAGTTAGGATCAGTTGCAAACTTTTACGATGAAAGGGAGCTGGCCGTGAACGATATCGCTGTTGAGAAGCTGGCAAAGCAATGCCCCTCAGCTTAGCGGAACGGTAATCTTGAGCGTCTCCTTCACCTGTTCCATCACGACGTAGCTCGTTGACTCCTGCACGCCGGGTAAATTGAGCAGCGTATCGCCCAGCAGCTCACGGTAGGCGCCCATGTTGGCAACGCGCGCCTTGATTAAATAGTCGAAATTGCCGGACACGAGGTGGCACTCTTGCACGGAGTCCAGGCCCAGAGCGGCCTCGGTAAATTCGGCAAAAATATCCGGTGATTTCCGCGACAGCCGTATTTGAACGAACACCACGAGTCCAGCCTCTAGGTGAGCAGGATTGAGCACCGCGCTGTAGCCTTGAATCACCCCGTCGCGCTCCATTCGCCGCACCCGCTCAATGCAGGGGGTAGTGGTTAGACCTACTCGTCGCGCCAGCTCGGCGTAACTCATGCGGCCGTCATTCTGGAGCTCTCTGAGTATCTTGCGATCGATCTTAGATAGGTCTTTAGGCTGCTTCATTGGGAAATACCAGTAGAATTCACTAAAAATAGTCTCTCAATAAAGATAATACGCTTAATTCCCGCCTCAGTATAAGCCTTTCAACCATCGCCGTTTAGGCATCCCTCGCTATACTTTCACCATGCAGCGCCAAGACGGAAGGGCTTTAGGCTTTTATTCACAAGGCTCTATTTAAGGGGATCTCTAAAAGGAGGTCCCGCTCATGAGGAGTAACACCATGCTAGTAGGCGTGCCAAAGGAAATTAAGAACCACGAATATCGAGTTGGTCTCACACCGGCCGGTGTGCGCGAGCTGCGTGTGAGCGGGCATAGCATCCTCGTAGAGCAGGGCTGCGGCGCGGGAGTGGGTTTTGCCGATGCTGACTACCTCGCGGCGGGCGCTCAGATTGCAGCTGACGCTGCGGCGGTTTTTGCTCAGGCTGATCTGATCGTTAAAGTAAAAGAACCCCAGCCGGCAGAGTGCCGCCAGCTGCGCGCCGGGCAAACGCTGTTTACCTATCTGCATCTAGCCCCTGACCCCGAGCAGACTAGGCTGCTGCTCGCCTCGGGCGCGACTTGCATCGCCTACGAAACGGTTACCGGCGCGAATAATTCCTTGCCTTTACTCGCACCGATGAGCGAGGTGGCGGGGCGCATGTCTATTCAAGAGGCCGCTGCGTGCTTAGAAAAATCTAAGGGCGGTAGCGGAGTGCTGCTTGGCGGCGTGCCGGGAGTGGAAGCGGGCAGAGTTTTAATTTTAGGGGGCGGTGTCGTTGGACTCAATGCCGCACGCATGGCGTTGGGGCTGGGCGCGGATGTCACGCTGCTCGACCGTTCGCTGCCACGTCTTCGGCAGATCGATGAGCTATTTGATGGCCGCATTAAGACGCTGTACTCGACGCAAGATGCAATCGAGACTCAGCTGCGCAGCGCCGATGCAGTCATTGGCGCGGTGCTGATTCCGGGAGCTTCGGCGCCGCGGCTCGTGACCCGCGCGATGTTGAGCCTGATGAAGCCGGGCTCGGTGCTGGTTGACGTAGCGATCGATCAGGGTGGCTGCTTCGAAACGAGCCGAGCGACGACGCATCAGGAACCAACCTATGAGGTCGACGGAATAATCCACTACTGCGTGGCGAACATGCCGGGCGGGGTGGCGAGAACATCGACGCTGGCTTTAACCAACGCCACCTTGCCCTTCGTTCTAGCGTTGGCCGATAAAGGGGCCGAGGCCGCGATGGCGAGTGATGCCCATTTACTTAACGGGCTCAATGTCTATCGCGGTGTGCTTACCGTAGAAGCGGTCGCCAAAGCGCAGGGCCTAAACTTTACTGAACCTGCCGAGGCACTCAGCCACGGCGGCCTGCAGGTAAGTGCTTAAAGCTGCGCCGCAACCCAGGCATCGATCTTTGCTTCTAGCATCGCCATGGGCAGCTGACCTGAACCGAGGACCTGGTCGTGGAAGTCGCGAATGTCGAATTCCGCGCCCAGGGCGGCCTCCGCTTTCGCCCGTATAGCCTGTATGCGCAGCATGCCAATCTTGTACGCGGTCGCCTGACCCGGGTTATTAAAGTAGCGACGTATCTCTGACTGCACGGAAGGCTCGGGGCGCGGCGAGTTCTCCAGCGCATACTGCACCGCTTCCTCCTGCGTCCAGCCCTTAGCGTGGATGCCGGTGTCGACCACGAGTCTCACAGCGCGCCAGATCTCCCCAGATAGCCGGCCAAAGTCGGCATAGGGATCTTCATAACCCCCCATCTCCTTACCCAAGCCCTCGGCATAGAGTCCCCAGCCTTCGCTGAACGCGGTGTAGCCTTTATTGGTGCGGAAGTTAGGCAGGCCTTCAAGTTCCTGCTGTATGGATATCTGCATGTGATGGCCCGGCACGCCTTCGTGATAGGCGAGGTTCTCTAAGCGGTGCTTGGACGCGGCGCGCATGTCCGATAGGTGTGCATAGAACGTGCCTGGTCGCGAGCCGTCTTTGGTGCCGCGGGCATAGTGCGCCGCACCGCCGTCCTGTTCGCGAAAGGGCTCGACGCGTTTCACCTGCAAACCGGCCTTGGGCAGGATGCCGAAGAATTCTGGCAGCTTGGCATAGGTTGCCTCGAGGATCGCGTCGGCATCGGCGATGTAGGCGGCTCGCCCGGCGTCGGTGTTGGGATGATAGAAACGATCATCGCTGCGAATGAAGCCGAAAAAGTCCTGCAGTGTGCCCTCGAAGCCTACCTGCGCCTTAATCGCTTCCATCTCGCCCTGTATGCGCGCAACCTCGGCGACACCCGTGTCGAATATTTCCTCGGCGCTCAGCGGCAGGGTGGTCATGCGTTGCAGGCGCTCTTGGTAGTAGGCCTCGCCGTCGGGCAGGGACCACGCGCCCTGGGCAACCTCAGACACATTGGCCAGGTCCGCCTCAAGCCATGCGCTGATTTCGCGGTAAGCCGGCAGCATATTGATCACTATCGCCTCGCTCGCTTCGTCTAACAGCGCGTCAGTTTCGGCTTGGCTGATGACTCCGGCTTCCGCGAGCGCATTGAATTTTTTAGTGATGTCCTGCCACAGCGCAGATTCGCCCATCGCATTAAATGGCAGGCCGGTGGTAATACGTTCGATCTCACTGAGCGCCTGGCGGTAATCGAAGAACGGCGCGCGGATGCCATCTGCAGCTGCCAGCTGCGTGCGCTCTAAGTACTGCAGCAGATACCGTCCGCTCTGCTCTAGTCGCGAAATATAGGCACGCGCATCGGCCTCGTCATCTACTGTCTGATAGTTGATGAGGCTATTAGGCAGCGAGGCCTGCGGACCATTGCGACCAAAGATAAACCCATGACGGCTAAAGCGTGCTGCTTCCTCTGCTTGAGTCAGCTGGAAGACCCAGAGATCGAAAGAGCGCTTGGCCTCGGCGTTCAGCTGTTC
>JAYOBL010000007.1:48051-50665 GCA_038104835.1 Gammaproteobacteria bacterium
AAACTCCTGCTGCAGCCGCGCCACGGAGTCTCGGCGCCAGTCGAGCCTTGCCTGCATGGCCTGTTCGGAGACATCGTCAAGTTCGCCGTGCGCGCTTTTGTCCCCCAGCCGTGTTTTGGCCAGTGGCGAGAAGTCGAGCTCCGCCGCGTACTGCGCATCTAGCCATTCATTAAGCCGCGCTGACTCGTTGCCAGAATCCTGAAGTGCTGTTTCGGATTCTCCAGCTTCCTGTGGGCTACAAGCCGCCAGAAACAGCGCAAGAAGCGGGAAAGAAAAGAGGGCTTTCGAAAAAAGGTTGAGACGCAGCATAGGGCTCCCTTTGCGGTGCAAGCAGTGAAAAAAAGCGAATCCTTAAGAGGAGTTACGCAACTAATTAAGAGCATAGGCAGTTTTAGGGGACTCGTCTACGCCATTGGCACGGGGCCGGCTAACGAAGGCAGGAGAGCGTGGATAAGTGAATGCGGCTGTTGCATAATCTCGTCCCCTCCGTGCTTCGGTCCCGCGCGCACCAGGCGAGCAGGCTGCACTCGAAATAACAATGGAATTGCTCTATGTGGTTTAAAAACCTCCGTGTCTACACCTTCGCCAAACCTCTCGCTCAGACCTTTGAAGAAATCGAAACGGCGCTCGCCGATAAGCTGTTTGAGCCCTGCGGCTCGATGGAAAAAGCTCGGCTTGGCTGGGTGAGCCCGCTGGGCCGCGAAGGTGAGATGTTGAGTCATGTGCAGGGCAATTACCTCATGCTGTGCTGCCAAAAGCAGGAGCGGCTGCTGCCAGCTGCCGTGATCAACGAGGCTACCGACGAGAAGGTTGCCGAGCTCGAGGAACGTCAGGGGCGTAAGATCTATCGCAAGGAGAAGAGGCAGATCCGCGACGACGTTTTCGTCACTCTCCTGCCGCGGGCATTTACGCGTAATCAACAAACCTTTGCCTATCTATCCCTAGCCGATAATCTGCTCGTTGTGAATTCGGGCAGCGCGCCCAAGGCCGAGGAGCTGCTGACCCTGCTGCGCGACACTCTAGGGTCATTGCCGGTCGAAATCCCAACGACCTCCCGTGCGCCAGCGGATGTCATGACGCGTTGGCTGCGCGAGCAGCATGGCAGCGATAATTTTGTTATCGACGAAGAGTGCGAGCTTTTCAATCCCATCGATGGAAGCAATGTGGTGCGCTGCAAAGGTCAGGATCTGTTCAGCGAAGAGATACAAACGCATCTAGGCGCGGGTAAGCAGGTTAAGAGCCTGGGTGTGACCTGGAATAGCGCGGTGAGCTGTGTGATATCCGAGGATCTCGCAGTGAAACGCGTGAAATTCGTCGGCATGAATGAAGAGCGCGAACAGGGCGAAGCCGAGTCCGAGGTCGAAAAGTTCGACCAGGAATTCGCCGTAATGACTCTACAGCTCAGCGGGTTCTTCACTGATTTCTTTCAAGCCTTTGGCGGAATCGAAGAATCACGCGAGGCTTAGACTGTGAATATCCATAGCAAGATCGCTGAAGAGCTTGGTGTTCGCGAACAGCAGGTTAGCGCCTCTGTTGCGCTGTTAGACGAAGGCGCGACGGTTCCCTTTATTTCTCGCTATCGCAAAGAGGTCACCGGTGGACTAGACGATCTACAGCTGCGAGACCTGGAATTGCGGCTGCGCTATCTCCGAGAGCTGCAGGATCTCAAAAAGGAGATCATAACCAGCATAGCCGAGCAGGACAAACTCACCCCGCAGCTCGAAGCAAAAATTAATGCGGCACAAACCAAGTCGCTGATCGAAGACCTCTACCTGCCATTCAAGCCTAAGCGTCGCACTAAGGCGATGATCGCTATCGAGGCAGGAATCGAGCCGCTGGCAGACCAGCTGCTTGCAGATCCCGCGCTAGATCCAGAGGCGACGGCGAACGGCTTTATAAATTCCGAAGCGGGATTCGCCGACGCCCGTGCCGTGCTCGACGGTGCTAAACAGATCCTAATGGAGCGCTTCGCCGAGAACGCCGAGTTAACCGGGCAGCTGCGTAGCTATCTTTGGGAGGAGGGGGTTCTGCAATCACGGGTGGTCGAAGGAAAAGAAGAGGAAGCGGCTAAGTTCCGCGACTACTTCGACTACGACGAACCGCTAAAGCACGTGCCCTCGCATCGGGCTCTGGCTATTTTCCGCGGACGCAAAGAGACTTTTCTGCACAGCGCGATAGCGACGCCTGCAGCGGTTGCTAACGCCGATAAGACGCGAACAGAGATTGTCCCAGAGCGCGCAGAACGCATGATCGCTCAGACCTTCAATATCCAAGACCAAGGCTGCGCAGCGGACAAGTGGTTGGCGGAGGTGGTTAAGTGGACTTGGAAGATCAAACTGCTCACGCGCCTTGAGCTCGACTTAATGGGGCAGCTGCGTGACAGTGCCGAAGAAGAGGCGATTCGCGTGTTCGCGGAGAATATGAAAGCCATCCTTCTCGCGTCGCCCGCGGGTAATAAGGTCACAATGGGGCTGGATCCCGGCCTGCGCACGGGCGTTAAAGTCTCGCTGGTTGATGCTACCGGCAAGTATCTCGAAGACACCGCGATCTATCCCCACGCACCCAAGAACCAATGGGACCAGTCGATCGCTACGCTCGCGGCGCTGTGTGAGAA
>JAYOBL010000007.1:50675-55340 GCA_038104835.1 Gammaproteobacteria bacterium
GTGTGAGAAACATGGCGTGCAGCTCGTTGCCATTGGTAATGGCACGGCCTCGCGGGAAACAGACAAACTGGCGGGTGAATTGATTAAACGCCATCCGCAATTGAAACTGCAAAAAGCGATGGTGAACGAAGCTGGAGCCTCGGTCTATTCTGCTTCGGACATCGCGCGGGAAGAGTTTCCCGAACTCGATGTCACCGTACGCGGCGCAATATCCATTGCGCGGCGTCTACAAGACCCGCTCGCAGAACTGGTAAAGATCGAACCTAAATCGATCGGTGTGGGTCAATACCAGCACGACGTGAGCCAAATGAAACTGGGTCATTCGCTTGACGCCGTTGTCGAGGACTGTGTGAACGCAGTCGGGGTTGACGTCAACATGGCGTCGGCACCGCTTCTGAGACGCGTCGCGGGTCTCAGCACCTCTATTGCCAATAACATCGTTGCCCATCGCAATAACCACGGTGCCTTCAAAACTCGCCAAGAATTAAAGGCGGTGCCTCGTTTCGGCGAGAAGAGTTTCGAACAGGCCGCCGGATTCCTGCGCATTGTCGGCGGAGATAATCCTCTTGATGCTTCTGCAGTGCATCCCGAGTCCTACTCGGTGGTAGAGCGTATCGGCGAAGCTGGGAAAAAAGAGCTGGTCGAACTGCTGGGTAATACGACCTTCTTGAAAAGCGTCGATGCCAAGGCCTTCGTCGATGACCGCTTTGGATTGCCGACAGTAACCGATATCTTGGCGGAGCTTGATAGGCCTGGGCGTGACCCTCGGCCCGAATTCAAAACCGCTGATTTCAAAGAGGGCGTTGAGAAGATTGCTGATCTTGTTGAAGGCATGACCCTTGAAGGAGTTATCACTAACGTCACCAACTTCGGAGCCTTTGTTGATGTGGGTGTACACCAAGACGGGCTGGTTCATATCTCAGCGTTGGCCAATACCTTCGTCAAGGACCCCCATACGGTTGTAAAAACTGGCGACGTGGTAAAAGTTAAAGTGATGGAAGTCGATGTAAAGCGTCAGCGTATAGGCCTATCGATGCGCTTAGACGATGACCCCGCAGCGCGCAAGGCACAGGGCGCCTCGGATCGCTCAGAGGCTGCCCGCACAAGCGCGCGAGTTAAATCTCAATCGCGACAGACTGCGCCAGTGAAGACGGGCACCCTTGGCGACCTGCTGAAAGGCGCAATGAAAAAGTAGCACCCATTTTTTCTTCCTCACCGTTATTCAGCCCTCACTCAGAACTCGGTGAGTATTGGAGATAGCATGGCTCTCAAGCCAACCATCTATAAGTTCAAAGTCTCGCTCACCGACCTCGATAGGCAGGTGTACGACAACCTAAACCTCACGCTCGCTTGCCATCCCTCGGAGACCCACGAGCGCATGATGGTGCGAGTGATGGCTTACTGCTTGAACGCGCAGGCGCGCTTAGAATTCTGCAAAGGCTCAAGCGATACCGAAGAGGCGGACCTTTGGGCTCACGGGCTCGACGGCGCACTCGCACTATGGATTGACGTAGGCGAACCTACGCTCGAACGACTTAAGAAGGTCTCACGCCTTGCGCCTGATGTGCGACTATATAGCTTCAATACCAAGGCCCCTACGTGGTGGGAGCTTTCCCGCACAGAGATTGCGAAACTTCCCTTGAGCGTCTATCGATTCGACTGGCAGGGCATAGCCGCGCTCGCAGGCTATGTTGAGCGCACTATGGACTTCGCGGTGACTGTGAGCGAGGGTAGCCTCTTCGTCTCTACCGCAAAGGGTGACTGCGAATTAGAGCTTAGCTGCTTACAGGATTTTTAATTTTCTCTTCTTGGCTTCCAAAATTTTTTGGCGTATGAACTTTGTTGGTTCTCTACTATTCGCCTCTTTTCGGCCTATTCACATGCAATCCCAAAGTGCTCAGAGCATGTAATATTTCTGCCCACGATCTCAAATCACTGTATGTGGATTGAATTCTGATTTTTTAATTGTCCGACGCACGACCTTATAGCTGCTACCCTTAGCTTTTCAAATTATCTCGATAAAAGGTGAAGTGAATGAACGAGTCAGGCGATCAAGCAGAGCAGGAAAAACCGGAGCTATTCGTTAAGCGAATTACGCTAGAGGCGAATTTAGAAAAGCTGGCGGGGAAGATCCAATCTGCGCAGTGGGATCAAGGCAACGATATGGAAGGTGCCCACTACAGCGCGGAGTCTCTGCGCTGGTATTTGGGCCTGGAGTCGACCTATTTCTTTGTCTGTTTTATCGGCTCAGAGTTGGCGGGCATGGTCTCTGCCCAGCGGCAACCGCGGCCGTACGGGCAAGAGCATGCCTTATATATCGATGAGCTAGACACCGCGGTCAATTATCGCAGGCTCGGTGTTGCAAGTGCGCTCATGGAAGCTGTCAAAGCTCTGGCGCTCGAAATCGACAGCGAAGAGCTGTGGTTGGGGACAGAAAAGTCAAATTTTGCAGCACAGAAATTGTATGAGTCCCTGAGCCCCGATCTTATTGAAGAGTTCGTCGGCTATACTTGGGAGCTGGAAGACTAAAACTGTCGGCGATACTTTCGAGTCTGCCGCGCAATCATAATGCCGCCAATCACACCGGGGGCGACCCACAGCACTATGCTGTAACCCTGTACCGTTTCACCGAATACCGAGCTCATGAAATTCAAACCGCCGAAAACGAAGAAGGCAGTGTAGGCGGCTATCCCCGAGCCGATGAGCCCCCCTAAGTGTTCGGTCCACCACTCTTTGGGGCGTAGCTCGGCTTTCAGCGCATAGCGAAGGGCGCCAACCGCGGTGAAAATTTGAAAGGCGCCAAAGCCCATAAATAGCACCGAAGATGTCGCTATGCCGTTGGCAGCTAGGCCGACACCCGCCAAAATGAGCGCCGCACAGAGTGCCAGGTGGGCAGGTTGACGCAGCGCCGAACGATCTCCACGCCCGTTAATCGACAGCCAGCCCTGGCGGGTCGTAAGCAGCACTAAAAGCGAAAGAGAAAACAAGAACAGGCCAAAATCGCGCACTTCGCGGCTTATCTCTGCCGCCTGCGCAGAGCTAAGCTCGGCGTTGGGCGCATGCATGGCCAGGGGGTAGAGCAGGTCAAGGGTGGTTATGCTGAGACCGGACGCGCCGACGGTGTACATCACACGCGCGAAATAGCGACCAAAGCGTCTGTGATTCAAATTGCCCTTACGAGTAAACACGGGTATCCAGAACAAGATTAGCCCGCAGCTGCCCACGACAATGTGCAGACGCGTTGTGAGCTCGTGTAGCGTGTGGAGTAGCATCATCCCTGTGGTCTCCCAGTGCTTTTTATCAACTCTAGCACAGCGTAGTGAAACTGCTAGGTCCAGGCCTGCTATACTGTTGGCCCAAGGAGCTAAGCCCGGACCATTTTGGAATACATAATGAGCGATAATAATTTCACTGAGCCACGTACCGTTGAGCTCCTCCGAGAGCCCGTAGAGCTTTATAAGGTGCTTAAGTTCGAGGGTCTGCTGGCAAGCGGTGGAGAAGCAAAGGCGGCTATCGACGCAGGCCAGGTTGAGGTTAACGGTCAGCCCGAACTGCAGAGGCGGAAGAAGTTGAAGTCTGGCGATGTGATTCGCTTTGCTGACGAGACGTTCGTTCTGGCCCTAGCCGAGGGCGCGCCTACTGCCGCCGAGCAAGCGGCGTCTGATGCAAAACAGGCGGCCGACTCTTCCACCGAGTCCACGGAAAAGAACGTGGCGAATGCGGTGAAACCTGCTAAGAAAGACTGGCGCAAAAAACGTACACCCGCTGAGATAGACGCGGCCGCAGGCATCTTCCGCGGTCGGGGCAAGCTACCAGTCTAGGTCGTCCGGTATCGCAAACTCCGCGTAGGCCTGTTCCTCGAGCTCGAGTTTGCTGAGCTGTTTTGGGTTGGCAATCAAAACGAATAGCTCTTCGCTACGCTCTTGAATTTTGTGCGCTACATCTACCGGTACAATGGCGTATTTACCGTCGGCTTTTGATTCCACGATAGCCACTGTGCCAGCGCTAAGCTGTTCCCGCGTGCGAGCATCAACCCACAGCTGTTTCACCTTGCCTGCGTGGGTGAAGTTGTACTTCACCTCGCCTTGGGTGGCGATCCTATGGGTTTCAATGAGCTGACGAATCTGCGCCATCTTCGCCCGCCACTCTCCGTCGCGGTTGCGTTCTTCGTTGAGCCTGCGATCGCGCTCGGCTTTCTCCTTTTGCGCCTGTCGTCGCGCTAACTCTGCTTCCTGCTGAGCGTTTTTTTTCTCGGACTTTTTCTGCGGCTTCTTCGTCTCTTTGCGTTTAGCTCGCTCGAGCTGTTTCGCTTTTTTCTCATCGACTAGCCCGGAGGCTTTAAGCTGCTCTTGTAGGGAAAGTGCCAACGCGGGCTCCTCTAATTCAATTTAGTTCGACAAACTTGATGCCATGGTAACGCCGCGAATCTTCGGATTCCAGCTGTGGCTCAAGGAGCGGGGTCGAAGTAGACGGGATTGCCAATCACCTGAGTATTGCCACGTGCGTCAACTAGGTCGAAGCGAATCCAGCGCGGTGGCTCAGCGCTGCTGAACTTAAGGCTTCGGGTCCACGTCTGTGTGTCGTTGTAAACATCGGACTCGTCATCTGAGGCATCGTCTTCGATCACCTCACCATCTACGAGCCAGCGCGGGTGCAGTGCTCGCT
>JAYOBL010000156.1:0-2393 GCA_038104835.1 Gammaproteobacteria bacterium
TTCTAGCACTGTTGTCGCTGTTTTATTCGCAGTTTGCTTTTGTCGTGTTTGCACAAGAACAGGATTCACAGAACACCACGATGCTGGCGCAGGAAGCGCTTATTGATCTTAATTCGGCCGATGCTCAAACGCTTGCGGCAGCTCTCAGTGGCGTCGGATTGGTGAAGGCGCAAGAGATCATACGGTATCGAGAGACTTACGGTGACTTTGTAGCTATCGAGGAATTGGCCGAGGTAAAGGGTATAGGCCAAACGCTTTTAGAGCGTAACCGCCACCGGCTACAGCCTCTGAGGAAAGTATCAAAAAATGAATAGAACGGGCTTGGTTAAGGGCCGAGGCTCGATGACTCTGAAGTTGAGCCTCGTGCCTCGTCTGCCAGGGGAGCGTCCCGCAGCGGCCTCTAGGGTTCGCCGGGTAGGTTTACGGGCCCGCTGGTGCTAGTTCTAGCTGTATTGCTCCTAGTCAGCGCGCTGTCCGTGGCCTGCGTTACAGCCGCTGTGATTCGCTTCTCGCCCCGAATCGGGCTTGTGGATATTCCCGTCGCTCGCAGTGCTCACAGTAGGCCGCGGCCGCTGGGTGGGGGGATCGCTTTAGCCGCGCCGTTATTTGCGTACGGTGTTTACGGCCTGCTCGCCAACACACAGGTCATAAGTTTAGCTGGCTTGGTAGGATGCTTCGTCGTATTTGTTGTCGGCTTGGTGGACGATTTTAGGCCGTTGTCGCTGCGTCTGCGCCTACCTCTGCAGTTTTTAGCTGCGGCACTCATCGTGCAAAGCCTCTCGCTTCCTGCCGTCGACTTTTTCCTATTTCAACTAAAATTGCCTTGGCTGCTCGCCGCGTTAGCTGTGGTTTCTTTGGTGTGGCTCTGCAATCTGGTTAATTTTATGGACGGCATCGATGGCATCGTTGCCACTCAGTTGCTGTATTGCTCTCTAGCCTGCGCCTGCTTGATAGCGCTAGGCGCCGCCCCCCTTGGCGCCGAGCTTGAGCGCGAAGCAGTGCTGGGTCTCTGTGCGATTCTTGCAGGGTCCGCGCTGGGCTTTTTGCTGTGGAACTGGTCGCCTGCGCGCCTGTTCATGGGGGATGCTGGAAGCGTTTTTTGTGGGTTTGCGCTGGGATTGCTGGCGTTCAGGACCCTAGAGCTAGGCCTCGTGTCAGTCTGGAGCTGGCTCTTGTTGCTGGGCTCATTTGTGGCAGACACTGGGGTTACGCTGCTGCGGCGTGCGCTCAGAGGGGTAGCCCTATCAGAAGGTCATTCCGAGCATGCGTATCAGCACCTTGCGCGGCGCTGGGACAGTCATCCACGCGTAGTGCTGAGCTTGCTCGCTGTGAATGTCTTCTATCTGTTGCCACTGGCCTGGCTTGCAGGTATTTATTCACAATACGGTGTAATATTCGCAGGAGTTGGGCTTTTCCCCTTAGCCGCAGCTGCAGGAATTGTCGGTGCAGGTAAAAATTCAGCAGCCCGCTAGAAAGCGACGAGCGCTCGCAAGTTAAGAAAGGTGATGCTATGCAGCTCTATTCCATACCGATTTCACGCCCGCTAAAACGCGCAGTCACGGCTTGCTGGGACGCTGTCATTCTCAGTTGTGCCTTGATTTTCGCCTTCGCGCTCTCCGGTGCAGATTTTGCTCAGCAAGAGCAAAATACCTTGGTCTATCTGGGGGGCGCGCTGCTTCTCAGCTTGCTTGTTTTCGCAAGGCTCGGCTTGTACCGCATGCTGGTTCTCTACATGGGTATTCAGTCGAGTGTTCTCCTCGCTCAGTGTGTAACCCTCGCTACCGCACTTTTAGCTGGCGCGCATGCGCTTTCCACAACAGGAGGTGATACGCGCCTCGCCGTGCTTCCCATTTTCTGGTTGCTGGCTTTGTTTTTCATGGGCGGTTCGCGGCTTCTGGGCAAGCTCGCGATTGTTAGTCTGGTACAGAACTTCAGGCCGAAAGAACCGGTTATCATCTACGGGGCAGGAAGCTCGGGCATGCAGCTTTTGGCGGCACTGCAAAGCGGTGATCAATATCTGCCTGTAGCCTTCGTAGATGATGGTCACCGACTCCTGGGAAGCACCGTTCACGGTGTTCGTATTTACGGCCCCAACTCCCTATTTGAGCTGGTTGAAACCTTTTCTGTACGCCAGATCCTGCTCGCTATCCCGTCTGCGACCCACGCTGAGCGCAAAGAAATCTTGAGCAAACTTGAGCATCTCCCTGTTCATGTGAAGACGGTCCCTGATATGTTCGATATGGTGTCGGGTAAGGTCGGTGTCGATGAGATTCGCGACGTCGATATCGAAGATCTCCTTGGTCGTGACGCGGTGCCGCCTGATCCGCAGCTTTTGGGCGCCTGCATCAAGCAGAGGTCTGTGCTGGTTACCGGTGCAGCGGGCTCTATTGGCT
>JAYOBL010000157.1:0-2356 GCA_038104835.1 Gammaproteobacteria bacterium
TCCGTGGCCTGCAGGTCAACAGCGCACAAATAGAAGCAGCGATCGAAGCGCTTATACGGCCATGGGAAGACGATCTACTCAACTGTTTGCGTCTAAGTGGCAGCGAAGAAGAAGCGCAGACTCAGTATAAGCGTTATGCTCAGTGCTTCTCGGCGGCCTACAAAGAAACCTACAGCGCACAGGAAGCAGTTTCTGATCTTGCCTTTATAGATCGGGTCACGCAGACCCAAGATCTTGCCGTTTGCCTATCAGATAGCTCGGCGGAGAAAGCTGAGTTTAGCTTCAAGCTGTTTAGTTTCGACTCTCAGCTTATGCTGTCGGATGTTGATCCTATTCTCGAAAATTTGGGCCTGCGTATTGTTAGTGAGCGCACGTTCGCTCTTACGAGCGACTGCTCCACTGCTGAGCAGGCGAGTAATCGCATTTGGCTGCATGATTTCCTCGTTTATCGATCAGTAGCTGAAGGGAGGCTAGACGACGAAGGAAAACGTCGATTTGAAGAAGCCTTTTACGCGATTTGGGGTGGTAGGGCAGATGATGATACGTATAACGCGCTCTTACTGAGAGCGAATTTGGGCTGGCGACAGGCGGCGCTCTTGCGCGCACTCGGTGCCTATTTGAAACAGATTCGTTTCGGTTATTCGCAGCTTTTCTTGGCAGAAACTCTGAGCAAACACGCAGCTGTCACTGCTAAGCTTGTTGCCTTTTTTGAAGAGCAATTTTCTCCAGACGGCAAGCATAGCGCCACTATGCGGACCAAAAGATCGAACGCTATCGAGTCGCTTATCGACGAGATCAGCAATCTTTCTGAGGACAGTGTCCTGCGCGGCTTCCTCGAGTTGCTGCTCGCTATGACGCGGACCAACTATTTTCAGAAAACGGAAGAAGGCACTGCCAAAGACTACTTCTCTTTCAAATTCGAGCCCCAGCGCCTGTCTAGGGTGCCGAGGCCCGTTCCTAAATTCGAGATATTCGTCTATGCACGCAGCGTGGAGGGGGTCCATTTGCGTGGCGGCAAAGTGGCGCGTGGAGGCTTGCGCTGGTCGGACCGTCGCGAGGATTATAGAACCGAGGTTCTAGGGCTGGTTAAAGCTCAGCAAGTGAAGAACTCGGTAATTGTTCCGGTTGGCGCAAAGGGCGGTTTTGTGCTCAAAGGGTTGCGGGAGTCTCTGAGCAAGGCAGAGTTTCATGAGGCGGGTGTGGCAGCCTACAAGGTGTTCATTTCCGGCCTGCTCGATCTCACAGATAATTTGCTTGAGGGATGCGTGGTGCCGCCGAAGGACTTGCATCGCCTTGACGATGACGACCCCTATCTTGTCGTGGCTGCTGACAAGGGAACGGCCACTTTCTCGGATACTGCTAACGGCATCGCTGAAGAGCGCGGCTTCTGGCTAGGTGATGCCTTTGCCTCTGGGGGCAGCAACGGCTATGACCACAAAGCCATGGGAATTACGGCGAAGGGCGCGTGGGTTTCGGTACAGCGTCACTTCCGCGAGCTCGGAATCAATGTCCAAAAAGATGAGTTCTCTGTCATCGGCATCGGCGATATGTCCGGCGATGTGTTTGGTAACGGTATGCTGTTGTCTGACAAGATTAAGCTCGTGGGTGCCTTTAACCACCTGCACATATTCATCGATCCTAAGCCCTGCGCGAAAGAAAGCTTTAAGGAGCGGCGTAGGCTGTTTAAAAAGGCAGGTTCGAACTGGGCAGACTATGATTTAAGTCTTGTTTCGAAGGGAGGGGGCATATTCCCGCGTAGCGCGAAGTCGATAGACCTGTCGCCGCAAATGAAAAAGCTTCTAGCGGTAAGTGCTGATTCGCTGACCCCCGATGAGCTGATTTCGGCCATGCTTCGCGCACCTGTTGATCTTCTATGGAATGGAGGCATTGGCACGTATGTGAAGGCAGCCGAGGAAAGCCAGGAGTCGGTCGGCGATAAAGCCAATGATGGCCTGCGGGTCGATGCGCAGGATTTACGCTGCGTTGCGGTAGGTGAGGGTGGAAATCTCGGACTTACGCAGAAAGCGCGTATCGCGTTTGGCAAGCTTGGCGGCCGACTGTTTACTGATTTTGTGGATAATTCAGCGGGTGTTGATTGCTCCGATCACGAGGTAAACATCAAAATTCTGCTTAATGAACTTGATAGTAAAATTGTCGGTTCGGGAGCAGGGGATTCAGATAGCGAAATAAAGGCTCGCAACGAGCTGCTCAGAAGTATGACGCGGGAAGTATCGGATCTTGTTCTCGACAATAATTACAAACAGGTACAGACGCTCGCTCTCTCCTATGCTGACGAGGGCCTCGGCTGCGAGGAGTTCGATGATCTCATAAGCTACTTAGAAGAGTCCGCTGAGCT
>JAYOBL010000064.1:0-13174 GCA_038104835.1 Gammaproteobacteria bacterium
GAACTTAAGGAGTTCACGATTACCGTTTAAAGTGTAGCCGTTGACGTTTTTGTAGAGCAGGCTGTCAGCCAGTGCCGTGGTGGCGCAGCAGGCGCTAATAGCAGCAACCAGGAACGTTTTCGACAGGAGTTTGGGGAAGGGCTTGTTCATTGAAAAGTTCTCATGCATCCAGGGGAGATGCGCGTCAGGGACGGCGCAGGAAAGTGCCCGAGTCTAGCAAGTATCCCAGAAAGTGTCATGAGAGTGCCCGACGGACTGGGTTGCGGCTGTGCGGGCTGTTTGCCTAGCCCTAGGCTGTCTGCTGCTTGCTCGTGATGATTGTTTGGGCATAAAAAAACCCGGCTGTCGTTAAACAGCCGGGCTCGTGGTAGACGCTAGTAAGAGCTACTCGCCTTCGTCTGCTTCCACATAGCGGAAGAAGCCGAAGAACATTTCTTGCCAGGTCTGTTCCCCCCACGAAATCTCAGCCGACGGATCCGGGTTGAATGGATTCATGTCGGAGTTGTCGAACGTCGCTCGGAACACCATCTCGGTGCCAGCTGGCATGTACTTAGGCTCTTTAAAGTCGTAAGTCTTCTGCCAGTTAAACTGGTAGTTCGGCACGTTTAGCACTTCTTCTTCGCGACCGTCAGGGTAGACGAGCTTGAAGTTGGCGTCATAGCCGCGGTAGTGCATGTGTGGGCCAACCATGGTGAGGTAGGAATCCTTGCGGAACTTCTTAGTAGCAACCATCTCGTGGTTGGCTTCGAAAGGCGCGATATCGATCTCTAAATCGGCCGCTGAACCACCCAGAATCGGACGCTCTGGCTCTTCGTCCCAGAAGTGAATACCAATCTGTGACGCGTCGACCGTCTCTTTACCTGAGGTCGTATAGTGCATCTGCAGAATCAGGCCGCTGCCCTGCTCGAGAGGGAAGCCAGCGCCTTCTGGGTAAGTATTTATTGCGTTACCCGGTGCGTATGCACCAAGGCCAATGCCCTGATTCAGGATGCCGAACGCGCCGCCGCGGCCTGACCCGTTATCAGGGGCCTGTGCCCAGGCGATGATGTGGTGGAGGACCGTGGTGTCTCCGGCGACAAACTCGACTGCCTTAACCCACTTGTCTTCCGGCAGGTCTAGGGGCAAGACGAGGTTGCGGTATTCGACCGTGCCCGAAGCGGGAATGGTTTGAGGTGGGATGTCTACGATCATGTCAGGCTCACCGTGGCCCCACTTAACGACCTCGGTCTGCAGCTCGGCCAGTGGGTCGGTGTTGCCTTCATTCTTGGCGCCTGAATCGATCCAATGAACCAGCTTCTGCGTCTCCTCAACCGTAATGTGGTTTACGCCGTGGAAGTCGTTCGTGTATTCCGCATCGATCTGGCCCGGTGGCATACGCTTTGTGATTAGCGTCTCACGGATCATTGGAGACCAGCCTTGAACCATCTGGTGGCTGCTCATTGCGAAAGGCGCGATTCCGCCTTCTTGGTGGCAGGTTACACAGCGCTGCTCGAGAATTGGCGCGACATCATTCGCGTAGGAGACGCTCATGAGTTCGCCCGAAGCGAAGTCGATGGCGTCGCCATTGCTGGCGAACTGTGCTGTTACTTCTTCCCCAGCCATCATGGCCTGCAGGGCGTCTGCTACATAGTGCTCGCTTGCTCGGCGAGCCTTCTTGCCCTCTGCGAAACGGTCATTGAGCGCGCCGCGATAGACGAGCTCTTTCGCTGCTGGATCTAGTATCGCCACTTCCAAAGCGCGGCTGAGTCCAAGCTCTTCAGCGACAAGCTGTGTGTCATCGATGAGCACTCGCAGGGAGATGCCGGCTTTTTCGGCTGCCTTGCGCAGTTCCGCCTTATCGGCGCGACCCGTTGAGTCGAGCATGAGGAATTCGACCTTTTGACCGGCGAATTGCTCTGCCAGCGCGGCGATGTCCTTGGCCGCTTTGCGCACGTCTCTGCTCTCATCTTGAGTGAACAGCACAACGGCGTCTTGGTTAGCGTGACGGCTTAGCTGAAAGAAGCGGCCTTCCGCGTCGACTAGCGAGAAGTCGCTGACGCGCTCGCCCGCGTTGGCTAGGCCAACCGCGGCGCTGAGCAGAGTCGCTGCACCGAGTTTTGTAAGTGTCGAAAATTTAACCATGTCTTACTCCTGTGAGTGGTTACTAACCACATTCAAACTTGTTCTGACAAAACTGTTAACGTGCTCGAGAGTATGTCCGATTGTCTAGAAATACATCCTAAATATTAAAAACTGCCGGTTTTCGAGAATTTGAGTAGAATTAGTCAGGCTCGAATCGCCTGCAAACCGCATTATTCGGCGCTGCGCTCAATTTTGAGCGCCTGGCTCCGCAAACCAAGGGAAATCGGGATGTCTCGAAATCTAAGCTCATGGGGCCCCTTTACCTATTGTCTTGGTATCTCCTGGCTAATCTGGAGTTCCTCGTCTGTGCTTGCTGCTGAAGGCTTGGCCAGCCAAAACGAGGGACTCAAGGTTGCGCACTGTTTGGCAGGCTGTCCCCAAGCTGCGGCTAGCCCCGCGCGCCTGCTTGTTCGATCCACCCACGCACTGGCCTATAGCGAAGAGCGGCAGGCCGCGGACTGGCTAGCCTACAAAATTCAGGCGGCATCACTGGGTGTCGCATCGAGTCTGTCTAGGCAGTTTATAGAGGACAGCGAGTGGGAGGTCAGCGACGAAAAGGCCAAGCTGAGGGCCGAATACGAAGCTGAGGCCGAGAGCAGGGGGTTTAAGCGCGCCGGCTTAGTTCCCCTGCAGAGTGTTGCCGGTACACCTTACTGGTACGAAGCTAAGCTGCTGTCTGCGACGACCCTGCGCTCGCAGAGTCTGGAGCGTGGTGCCTGGTCGGGCCTCGAATGGTCGCTGCGCAATGCGGTCAATCGAATTGGCGCGCTCTACGTTGTGACTGGGCCGCTCTATAGTTCTGAAATAGAGAGCAGCGGTGTGCCCAGCGGCTTCTTTAAGCTCATCGCTCATGAGGACGGTCGACTGAGCGCCTTTAAGTTCGATCAGGATCTCGCGGTTCACGTACATCACTGTGACTCACGGACTACCTTGGAGAAAATAGAGGAACTCAGCGGCTTGAAATTTTTTCCTGAGCGCCGGGCCAATGCGCGGGAAGGCGGCTCAGCGGCCACCCTGGATACGCAATTAGGCTGCCGCTAGCGGATTTCGGCGAGGAAGTAATCGTCGATCAGCAGCTCTTCAATGAGGCGATCAAGCGCCTTGCCCACCGCAGCGGCGGTGCCATCGCTGGCCGGCACAGTGCCGCGACCAAACAGCTTGGTTTGCCAGACTGTTCGCGACCCTTCCATCAGCACAATGCTCGTTCGCAGTGTGATCTGCAGTGATTCTACGCCGCCGCGATTAACCACAGCGGCCTCCGTAGCAAGAAGAGAGCCTGCTAAGCGCATGCCCGCGCCCTCGTCTGTTAATTTGGCATTGCTGGCCGCGAACCCCGCACGCATTGCCTCAGCCACGATTTCCGCCAACGGCTTTTCGGCAAGCACAGTCCCACCGTCTGCTAGTTCACCGCTGAATATTTCGCGGTCGTCTGACACAGCGCGTTCATCGGTGAACGCAGGAATCTCAAGCGTCGTCTTCATGGTGCTGAGCTCAGTCAGCTTACCGCGGGAAAACTCATAGCTGACTTCAACCGACTCCTGAGCGCTAGCGATCGGTGCAAGCACTAGCGACAGCGCCATTGCGAGGCTTAAAGCGGATGCTTTAACGAAGCGCGATACGGAGGATATGCTGCTGCGTAGAGCCGGCATCTTGAGCATTTTTGGGGTTGGGTAAGAATACGTCGCAGCGTACTTCATTGCGGAGTCCTTGTGCTGGTTGCCTGAGCGCCGTAGCGTGAGAGCAAGGGTTAAGAGGAGGTTCCTCGCCTTCTTTGGCTTGGAGGCGAAACAGAATAAATGAGCTCCGTGGTCGTTTCAACACGCTCATTTTCTTGGTGGCGCGCTGAACTCAGTCTTAATGGCTTGATTCCATAAAAATTGCAGGGCAAAAAAAACCGCAGTGCTCGGGGAGCGCTGCGGTTTTCGATTCTTCTGCCTATCAACCTTTCAGCTTATAAGGCGCGGCTCTGGCTTAAGTGTAAGCCGCTAGCGGCGAGCTTAGAGCTCGCTAGCCGGCCATGTTGGCGCGTTGTTGCGAACTGTCACGGCGCGAATGCCCTGGTTCACGAACTTCTGTACGCGGCTGCCTTCATAGGTTTCTGTCGTGTAAACGTTACCTGCAGAGTCTGTAGCGATGCTATGTGGCGCGTAGAAAGTGCCTGGCTGGCGACCCCCTTGGCCGAAGGTGTAAAGCACTTCCATAGATTCGCGGTCGATCACAGAGATCTTGAAGTTCTGGCCGTCGGCTAGGTAGATGTACTTTTGCTCTTCATCACGTGAGAAGGCGATATCCCAAGTTGAACCTTGGTTTAGGGTCGCTGGGTTGTAAACCACTTCGCGAACATAAGTGCCGTCTTTGCGGAATACCTGCACACGGTCGGCGCCGCGGTCACACACGTAGACTAGGCCGTCGTTAGAAGGCTCTGCACAGTGAACAGGACCACGGAACTGCTGTGGGCCCGCCTGGCCAGGAACGTAAGTTACGTCTGCTGTGTCGTCAGGCGTGTTGCCGTAAGCACCCCAGTAGCGCTTGAATGCGCCGGTGGCAACGTCGACAACCGCAACGCGGCGATTTTGGTAGCCGTCAGCGAAGTAAGCTTCGTTGGCTTCAACGTCGATAGCGATTTCAGCAACGCGAGCGAAGTGAGTCTGGCTGTTGCTGTCGCGACCTTCGCCTTGCACACCAATAGTGCGGACGTATTCGCCGTCGCGGGTGAAGACCAGTACATGCGAGTCGCCGCCACCGTTGCCGCCGATCCAGACGTCACCGTTGGGTGCAATTTCGATACCGTGGTTAGAGGCAGGCCATACATAGGGCGCGCCTTCTACAGGGCCGCCCCAGGCGTTAACTACGTTGCCTTCGGGGTCGAATTCAATGATTGGCGGTGCGGGTGTGCAGCACTCTGCGACGCCGCCTTGCAGGCCGATCTCTGTGTTGCCGCCAAACTGTGAGGCATCGTTGCGGTGAACGATAAAGACGTGATCGCGCTCATCGACGTCAACGCCGATCGTGTTACCCATAGCCCAGTTGTTCGGGAGGGGCTTGGGCCAGTAGGGGTCTACTAGGAAATGGGGTGCCATGACGCCGCCGCTTTGAGCGATGCTAGGCTCTTGCATCTTCGATTGCCCCACCCCTAGTGCAACCAGGGCAACGACGAGCGCTGCGCCTACAAATAGTTTCGATTTTCTCATTCTTATATCCTCCATTTGCCCTTCTAGGGGGCGTGAATACTCTCCAGAGTCGTCCGGAGTATACTCATTTCTAGGCAGGCAGTATACTCGGCCGAAGCTTTTTAGACGCGCCTTCGGGCGCGCTGCGAATAAGACTAACTAACTGATTAAAATGGAGTTTTAAAGATGTCTCGAGGCATGGTGCGGAATAAGTTGCAGTTTGTCACGCCGGATCGCCAGGGCATCGTCTCCACCGCGCGCAGGGCGTTGACACGTCTGACTCGCGGGCTAGCTCTCCTCGCTGTGGCGAATTTCGCAGCCGTGGCAGTCCTTCCCAACATCGCCCAGGCCCACGACATCCCCAGCCGCATCACCGTCAACGCCTTTGTTAAACCCGAAGGCAATACCTTAACCGCGCTCCTTCGTGTGCCTATGGAGGCCTTCGGTGAAATTAGTTTCCCGCTGCGCGGGCCAGGCTTCATCCAGATCTCCGAGGCCGATTTCGCTATTAACGATGCGGCTCGTGTCTACCTGACGGAGTCGTTTAAATTCTACGAGGATGGCGTGGAGCTGACCGAGAAGAGCGTGGCCGCCGTGCGCGTCGAGCTGCCTTCAGACCGCTCCTTTACCGAGTTCGACACGGCGCGGGCCAATCTGCTGAGTGAGCCACTGGAAGATTCAGTCAATCTTTATTGGCGCCAGGGCGTGCTAGACGTGATGGTGACCTATCCAATCAGCGACGAAAACGCTAACTTCAGCGTCGACCCTTTGCTGGGAACTCTCGCTAACGAGACGACAACCGTGCTGCGCTTTCTTGTCCCCGGCGGAGCTGAGCGACTCTACAACTATACCGGCAACCCGGGTGTGGTGGATCTCGATCCGCGCTGGCACCAGGCTGCTTTGCGATTTGTCGGCATGGGTTTTGAGCATATATTGGAAGGTATAGATCACCTTCTATTCTTGTTTTGTCTCGTTATCCCGCTACGTTCACTGCGTGGCCTGATCCCCGTGGTGACCTCTTTCACCGTTGCCCACTCGATCACCCTGATCAGCGCGGCGTTTGGGCTTGCGCCGGATGTGCTGTGGTTTCCTCCTTTAATCGAAACGCTTATCGCGCTGTCGATTGTGTACATGGCATTCGAGAACATCGTAGGCGCGCGGCTCGAGCACCGCTGGATAGTGACCTTTGGATTTGGGCTTATCCACGGGTTTGGTTTTTCATTCCTATTCAGCGATACGCTACAGTTTGCCGGCGGCCATCTTTTCTCTTCGCTGCTAGCTTTCAATGTTGGCGTCGAGCTGGGCCAGCTATTTATTCTGCTTCTAGTCATCCCGCTATTGAACCTGCTTTTCTCTCGGTTCGTGCGTGAGCGAATTGGCACTATCTTACTTTCAGCCTTGGTGGCCCACAGCGCTTGGCACTGGATGCTCGAACGCGGCGCGACGTTTGGCGAGTATCAGCTTCAGATGCCAATTTTTGATGCTGTTTTCTTCGCGGCTCTGATGCGCTGGGGCATGTTAGCGGTGGTTGTTATCGCCGCGGGTTGGATGCTGTATGAGGTTTTCCGCCGTTTTGCCCTGGTGGAGAGTTTCGATAGCCTCGCTAGAGTCACGAATAAGCCGGACTGACCAAGCAGTTGGGCGGTGTGAGCTGCGGGCCCCAGTCCTCCTGCTGTCGCGTTACAAAAAATCATGCTTTAGGCGGCTAGGGCTCGATCATTCTGCGCTACACTTCGGGCAGATAAACTTTCCTAAGAGGTGTCCCATGATCAACAAAAGAATCACGACACGCGCCATGGCTGCGGTCGCAATCGTTGCGAGTTCTGCAGGTCTTGCCGCCGATAGACTAGGGGACTTTGCCGCACTGGACACGGCGGGCGAGTTTCATCAGTTTAGCCGCTACGGCGACAAAGAGTCGTTGGTGCTAATGGCCTTCGATAGCCGCTGCGAGGCCATGGCGTCCCAGTTAAGTGAGTTCGCCGAAATTGCTGAACAATGGAGCGATAGCGATGTGGCCTTTGGCGTTATCGACTCGCGAGCAGCAACTGCAGTCGCCGCCTCCCGCGCAGCTCGCGATGACTTCGGGATCGAGCTGCCTTTGCTGTTGGATGAGAGCCAGCTGATTACCCAAACCCTCGGTCTTAGCCGAGCCGGTGAGGTTGTAGTTCTCGATCCAGCGCGCCTGTCGCGTGAATTCATTGGTACCGTCGACGGCCTAGATGAGGTTTTAGGGGGAGGTTCACCATCAACCAAGTCTGCGGCTAGCGATTGCGAGTTGGATTTCCCTCGCTTAGAGACACTCGCGCAGCAGGTACCCGACTACGCCGCCGATGTAGCGCCTATTGTTATTGAGCAGTGTGCTTCCTGCCACCGCGAAGGGGGAATTGGCCCCTTCGCCCTAGATAGCCATCTAATGCTGCAGGGTTGGTCGCCGATGATCCGCGAAGTGCTGCTGAGCAAACGCATGCCGCCCATGCAAGTGGATCCTTCCATTGGCCATTTCAGCAATGCCCGCTACCTTCCGACTGAGGAGCTTGAGACTCTGGTGAGCTGGATAGACGCGGGCGCGCCCCGTGGCGCCGCTGCGATCGATCCTCTTGCGGAAGTCGAGTTCCCCGATCGCAAGGCTTGGCAGCTAGGCGAGCCGGACTACGTGATTAAAACCCCGGCCATGGAAATTCCCGCGACTGGCGTGCTGGACTACATCAATGTCGATGTCGACCTGCCTTTCGATGAAGATAAGTGGGTCGAAAGCGTCCAGTTTATTGCCGGTGACGAGTCGGTTCTGCACCATCTGCTGGCCTATGTAACAGCGCCAAGCGAGGACTTCGATGGGGGCGAGGCCGACACGACTTCAGTCGCGCGGCGTTTTCTAGAGGGCTACGCGCCGGGCAAGGTCGACGCGATGACCTTCCCAGAAAACACGGGTGTGTTTATTCCGAAAGGACATAAGCTGTCATTACAGTTCCACTTCACAACCAATGGCAAAGCGACGGTTGATGAGACGAAAATTGGTCTCTACATGCACGACGAGCCACCAGCACACGAAAACTTCACTCGCTCTGTGTCCACTGCCTTCCGCATTCCTCCCTATGCTAAGGATCACGAGGTGCGCGCCGCCTATACTTTCCAAGAGGACGTCGTGGTGACGGGGCTGCGGGCACATATGCATTTCCGCGGCAAAGACATGAAATTTATCGCCGAGGCGCCCGATGGCACGCTCACCGAACTGCTCAGTGTGCCTAATTACAGCTACGCCTGGCAGCCAACTTATCAGCTGGAATCCCCCGCTCGCCTAGTCGCTGGCACCAAGGTGCACGTAACGGGATCCTTTGATAATTCAGAATATAACCCGGCCAACCCCGATCCCAGCAAAGAGCTTCGCTTTGGCCTTCAGAGCTGGGATGAGATGTTTATAGGTTATTGGACCTACCACTCAGCAGGCGAGTAGTCGATACTTGCTCAGCATCCTAGCCTTGCTATGATGCTGAGCTTCATAGGGATTTGAGAGCGGGCCCATAGAGCCTGCCTCTAGCACCATAATAATAATTTGGGAGAAACGTTAATGTCCTCGGTTTTTATCATTGTCTTCGGACTGGTCGGTTTTACCTTCGGCTGGTTTGTCTATTCCAAGTTTATTGCCGAGAAGATTTACCGTCTCGATCCTGACTACGTGACACCGGCGCACGAATTTAACGATGGCGTCGATTTTGTGCCGACTAATAAGTTTGTTCTGTGGGGCGCGCATTTCACCTCGGTGGCCGGCGCGGCACCGATTGTCGGTCCTGCGATTGCCGTCTACTGGGGTTGGGGGCCTGCTCTGCTTTGGGTCACCCTAGGCTCCATCTTCTTCGCGGGAGTGCACGACATGGGTGCGCTGTGGGCGAGCACGCGTCACAAAGCGAAGTCTATCGGTGCGCTGTCGGAAGACGTGGTCGGCGCGCGTACCCGCTCTCTGTTCATGGTCGTAATCTTCCTGCTTCTCTTAATGGTTAACGCGGTATTCGGGACCATTATCGCGAGCGAGATGGTTGAGATTCCGACTTCTGTATTCCCTGCTTGGGCGGCGATTCCTGTCGCTATCGGCATCGGCGTGCTGATCCGCAAGCAATACAATCTGCTTCTTATCTCGATCATTGGCGTCGGCATTCTTTACCTATCTATTTATGTCGGCAGCGTAATGCCTCTAGAGCTGCCAGGCGACATCTTCGGCCTAGGCGACAACGGCAACTGGATTATTCTGCTGTTTGTCTACGCGGGCATCGCGTCGAGCCTGCCAGTTTGGCTGTTGCTGCAGCCGCGGGATTACATCAATGGTGCTCAGCTCGTTGTTGGCCTTTTCGTGCTTTACGGTGCGGTGTTGCTCACAATGCCGCAGGTGTCAGCGCCTATGTTTAACGACAACCTCGCTGCCGGCACGCCGCCAATATTCCCAATGCTGTTTGTGACGATCGCCTGTGGCGCGCTGTCAGGATTCCACGGCATTGTGGCTTCGGGCACTAGCTCCAAGCAGCTTAACAATGAGAAGGACGCGCGTTTCGTCGGCTATTTGGGCGCGCTAGGTGAGGGAACGCTAGCGCTCATCACCATCACTGCGGTCACGGGTTCTTTGTATGCAGCGAACGCGGCTGACTGGAGCGGCATTTATTCAAGCTTCGGCAGCGGCGGATCGAGCGCTTTCATCGCCGGTGGCGCCGCACTTATCACCGAGGGCTGGGGTATTCCGCTGAGCTTTAGCCAGACTATGCTGGCGGTAATGGTCGTGCTGTTTGCCGGCACAACGATGGATGCGGGTCTGCGCCTGCAGCGCTACATCATTCAGGAGTGGGGTAGCATTTACGATATCGCGCCGCTGAAAA
Source organism: Gammaproteobacteria bacterium (assembly GCA_038104835.1). Lineage (GTDB taxonomy): Bacteria > Pseudomonadota > Gammaproteobacteria > Pseudomonadales > Pseudohongiellaceae > UBA9145. The sequence goes on from JAYOBL010000064.1 coordinate 10,151, forward strand.
ACAATATCGTGTCGACTCTTGTCGCCGTGGCTTCGTGTTTGACGCTCGCCTTTGGCGCCTCGAATGGTCAGTACCTCGGCGATGGCGGCATGCTGATTTGGCCTCTGTTTGGCGCATCGAACCAGATCCTCGCAGCACTGACGCTTCTAGTCGTTTCTATATTCCTAATGCGCCTCGGCCGCCCAGCGATTTATACGCTAGTGCCGATGGTCTTTATTATCGTGGTCGCTTTCTGGGCAAGCGCGCTGCAGCTGATTGGTTTCTACAACGGTGGCGACTGGCTGCTGATGGGAATGAGCCTCGCGGTTATGGCTGCTAGCATCATTGTGGTTCTCGAAGCGTCATCGCTAATCGCGAAGCTGCGCCGTGGTGAAGAATTAGACGCGGCCGATAGTCAGGGCTAGGAATAGCCTCGGCCTCAGACGAGGCCTGTTCGCTGAACCCGTCACGCTCGCGCGTGGCGGGTTTTTTGTTGTTGAGCGCTCGGGCTCAGCTCATGAGCCTGTGCGCTGCCGAGCTCGCACATGACGAAAGAGCGCTGCAGTGTCGACTTTTGATTTTTTCCAAACTAGGGTTAGGCCATGCAGAAGCAGTGGATAAATGAGAATGAGCTGAGAGCCGCGTTGCTCCCTCTGCATGCCGGCAATCAGCCGCAGCTGCAACTCTTCGAAGAGATCGACTCGACCAACGCCGAGGCGCTGCGTCAGCTGCAGGCGCTAAAGCATTCGCAGCGCTGCAAGGCAAAAGCGTTTATTGCCCGCCGTCAGAGCGCGGGCCGCGGACGCCGGGGCAGGGTTTGGTCTAGCGAGAGCAATGCGGGTCTCTATCTCAGTCTAGTTCGCGGATTCGAACTCGAGGCTCAGGCCTTGCAGGGCTTGAGTCTAGTTGTAGGGCTCGCCGCGCAGGCGGCGCTCACTCAGCTCGGAGCGCAAGGCGTGCGCCTAAAGTGGCCTAACGATATTCTCGTTCAGGGCAGGAAACTCGGCGGTATTCTGCTAGAGCTGCGCCGCACCGTTGAGAGCCAAGTAGTCATTGGGATCGGGATCAATCTGCAGCTTGGCCCCGAGCAGGCGCGGGCATTGGAGCGACCGGTAATCGATCTGGCCGAGGTCATGGCGGTACCCGTCTCCGCGCAGACTCTCGCAGCAGCCCTACTTAATCAGCTAGGGTACTTTATCGGGGAATTTGAGGAGAGTGGTTTCAGCGCCTTCATCGCAAGGTGGCAAGAAGTCGACTATTATTCCGACGCGGCGGTAGTGCTAACTCAGGGCGATCGTCGAACCCAAGGCATCTGCGCGGGCGTAGACGACAGCGGTGCGCTGCTGTTGAGGGCCGAGGAAGACGGTCAGAGCGTGCTCAGGCGCTTTGAAGGCGGCGAAATGTCCGCCACGCTGCGCCCACTGGAGTAAAAGAACATGATTCTCGAGATTGATGCAGGCAATACTCGGCTCAAATGGCGCTGTCGCGGCGCGTCGACAACCGCGGCCCGGGTTGCTGATAGTGTCAGTGCTCTCTCCGCTGAGCTTGAAGGCTCGCGCATTGAGCGCGTCCACATAGCCAGCGTGCGCGCACCGCAATTTCTCGAGCAGCTCGCCGCAGAGAGTGAGCAGGCATTCGCCGCTGAGGTAACCGTGGCGCGGGTTAGCTCGCAGTGCAGCGGGCTGCGGATAAATTATGCTGACCCCTCGCGGCTAGGGGTGGACCGCTGGCTTGCTATGCTGGCGGCCCGCGCTCTGACCCCGAGTGCCTGCTTGGTTGTGGACTGTGGTACTGCGCTAACTCTCGACCGCGTCTCTGCAGAGGGCGAACACGAAGGCGGCTTCATACTGCCGGGCCTTGCGCTCATGCGACGATCGCTAGAGGAAAACACTCGCATTCGTCTAGATTCTAGTTACGTTCCTGGCAGCATCGAGCTCGGAAACTCTACCGATGCCGCTGTTTACCATGGCACTCTGGCGGCGGCTGTCGCTCTCATTCAGGCGCAGTGGAGCGAGCTCAACCAGGCATCGACGCCGGCCCGGCTTGTCCTAACCGGCGGCGGGGCAGGGGAGCTTAGTCGCCTACTACAGGCGCAGGCGGCTGAAACAGTGCCGGATTTAGTGCTCGATGGCCTACGATATGCCATTGGATCAAACTAGCCTATGCGTTACATAGTGACGGTCCTGTTTCTAGCGAATATCGCCGCACTACTGTGGTTTCAGTTCGGTCCGTCTTCGAGAGAGGCCGCGTTTGAGGAAAGCACCCCTCACGCGCCCGCGCCACTGATCAATACCGGCTTGCTCAAAATTGGCGAACGAGAACCTTAGTCGCCACACCGCGCATTTTCTGCGCTAAACGATTGCGCACAGTAGTCAATTCCCATAAAATGCCGCTCCTGTGTAAGAGAGCCGAGGGTTTAAACGTCCCTTGGGGGATCTTGTAGGAGGGGTTCCCGAGTGGCCAAAGGGATCAGACTGTAAATCTGACGCGCAAGCTTCGGTGGTTCGAATCCACCCCCCTCCACCATATTAATCTTTTTGATTCATAGGGTTATGCAAGTGTTGTCTGCTCTACGCAAGTTGCAGGCGGGTATAGTTCAGCGGTAGAACCCCAGCCTTCCAAGCTGGTTGCGCGGGTTCGATTCCCGCTACCCGCTCCATTTTAAGCGGATGAAATGAGCATTGTTTCGCTCGCATAGCTCAGGCGGTAGAGCACTTCATTGGTAATGAAGAGGTCCCAGGTTCAACTCCTGGTGTGAGCACCATCATGTGTGCGGCGGTAGGGCCTTTAAGGCGAAGCCGGCCAGCGAGTCGATGATGGTGTGAAGGAAAGGCTTAATTAAGATCGCGGCTGTAACAGCCTGATCTGCAAAGAATTCTGATGTGGGGCTTGCCCCTCAATCGAATGGCGAGACGTAGTGGCAGGTCGTTGACGGCAAGCCATACAAGTAAGAATTAACGAGCAGGTAAACGTTGAGGGGCAGTCACTAATGGCTAAGGAAAAGTTCGAAAGAAGTAAGATTCACGTAAACGTCGGTACGATTGG